>NZ_JAIUDG010000012.1:0-235960 GCF_020179875.1 Paenibacillus sp. alder61 | reverse complement strand
AATTCATCAAGAAATCCGGGAGCAACAGCGATCGGAAGAACATTTCACCCGGCTGCCTCTATCCCTCCATCATTAGTTCAACTCATTACGACTAACTGATGTTAAGGTTTTTGCAAGTTTAATGTGATGCGGGCACAAAAATCAGGTTTTGGCCCGCTTTTTCCTAAAATAAGGCCTTAAAAGACCGCTATTTCTCACCGAAGGGACGAATTCGACAAAATAACGCCGCAAAAGACCCTTATCCTCCCGCCAGGCTTCAAAGGGAGGCGATTACGGCCATTAGACTCTTCGGGTTAATGCAACGCTAGTGCGCAAAACACCCTTATTCACCAACTGGTCTCAACAGAAGACTCGTTGGAATGGGGCTAACTTAGTTTTCTCATAAAATATAAGTAAATTCGAAGAGTGCCGAAAGGCGCTCTTTTTTGTCGTGAAGCATGTTGAGAAACGGTGTAGAGTTTTGTTGAGAATTTGTCCAGAACCAGCAACTAGTATATGTAATGTGACTTTTTATACAACAAACCTGATAGGAGGGGTCAGGAAAAACAAACTTCGTTTGATCCTTGAAAATATAATAAAAAAGAAGGTGAGTTAGTAACCCTATGAAGAAAAGAATGATTGCGATCGCAATGGCCTGGGTTCTTCTGCTCCAAACGGTGTTCGGAGCGGGGATGCTTACGGCCAGCGCTGATTCGGATGTTTTACTTCCGGAGGATGCGGCAACGGTGACGGATGCGGCCTACGGTCCGGTTTCGCTCATGGCTGCCAGCAAGGAGAGCATCCTTACCAAGGTGAAGCTTCTCGACCAAAACAACACCGTGATCGATGCGGTGTACAATCCGAGCCGAGAAGGAGTTTCCAAGCCCGGGGATCCCGTTCGTATTGAATACGAATGGTCATTGGAGAACGGACACGGCTATAAGGCTGGAGATAAGTTCGAATTTGACATTCCCAAGGAATTCACGGTTTACAGTAAGTTCACCGAGCAGTTGAACACTGATAATGGCAGCATTGGGGAGTTTACCGTTGAGCCGAACGGCCATGTAACGGTAGTGTTCAATGAGCTGGTGGATAATTCGGAAGTCCGGGGCACCATGGAGATTAGCACCGAATTCAGCAAGACCACAATTAAAGGAAGCGTTGAAGTTCCCATCACTTTCCCGATTCGCGGAGGGGACCAGGTAGCGAAGGTTAAATTTGCACCGTTTGGTGGAAAGCCGTTAACAAAACAAGGTACGGCATCTGGAGAAAAGTACATTGACTGGACCTTGGATGTGAACACGGATTCTAAAAAACTGAACACTCCCGAGGTATCGGATAAAATTCCTGATGGTTTGGAACTAGATGAGACGAGCATCAAGGTGTATCAACTCAACCTGAACATCGATAAGGCACCTGACGTAGGTGGTGAAGTTACCCCTGAGGTCGGGAACTACACAGTGACAGCCGATGGTTCCGCTTTTAGTATCAAATTTAACGATGCTGCGTTTACTTCGGCTTACCGGATTCAGTTTAGAACTAACGTGATCGATGAAAAAGAAACCTATTTCAACAATACGGCCACGTTAAAGAGCGACTCTACCTCTGAGAATGCCTCCGATGATGTTACCATTCAGCGTAAGGAACTGGTGACAAAAAAAGCAGGTAATTATGATCCAGTAAACCAGACGGTGGAATGGACCATCGAGTATAATCACGGAGAAAAAGATATTCTCAAGAAAGAGGCAGTAGTCGAGGATCGATTCCCCGATACCATGGATTTGGTTGGAGGAATTATGGTTACTCAGCTTGGAGGCGGGGTTGTCGATAGTAGCAAGTATGTAGTTGCTGACCCTGAAGATTTGGCTCCAGATCAAAAAGGATTCACTTTAAAATTCAACCAGGACATCAATTCAGGATACACAATTAAGTACAAAACGAAATATAATCCCCGGGTATACAGCAATGTTACGGTGTCGAATGAAGTCTACTCGACATACAAAGGGGAAGAAACCAAGAAGTCCGCATCTCAAACTTTTAAAAGCGGGATCGGCACTAAGAGTCTTGTAGGGTCCGCCACCAATTATGCGACCAAGGAACTTACTTGGAGAATCGTCGTGAACAGTGACCTTCAGAAGATGACGAACCTGGAGATTAAAGACAATTTTACAGGTGGAGGATTGACCTTTATTCCAAGTGAACTTGAGGTAACTTCCAAATCCGGAAATGTAATACCCTATAACTTGGATAGCACTATAGCAGTTGAGAATGGCTTTAAGCTAAACTTCACGGGAGATTTCACCGAAGAATACGTGATCACTTACAAGACTACATTTGATCCTAGTAAATCGTTGTTCGGGAACGAAGCTGCATTGGAATGGGCGGAAAAGACAGCTGATTATCAAACTTTGAAAGCTTCTTTTAATCCCAACAATGAAACCAAAAACAACGGCGCTAAGATAGGCAGCTATGATCCACGAACCAAGAAAATAACTTGGACGATCTACGCCAATTACAATGGGTTCGATGTAGAAAATGCGGTATTTGAGGATGTTTTGCAGGAAAATCAAACGTTGGTTGAAAATTCTCTCAAAGTCTATAACATGTCCGTTCAGAAAAACGGAGATCCTTTGCAGGGTTCAGAAATCGATCTGAGTTCTAAAAAGGTGGATACAACGAATGGGAAGATTGAAATTGAATTCGGTAATATTAGTGAACCTTATTGGATCACTTTCCAGACTACGCTCGATAATACGTTAATAGCGGACAAAATTCCTAACGTCGCTACGCTAAGTAGTAATGGAACTGTTAAAGGGAATTGGGGATATACTGTGACAGTTCCGCACGGCGAAGTATACGTCAGCAAGACCGGCGTACGTGGCGTTGATAAAGACGCCGACAAAATCAATTGGCAGATCAAAATCAACGAAGGTCAATCTTACGTTGAAAATGCGAAAATCGTCGATACGCCAAGCGCCAACCAGATCGTGAAGCCGGAAACTTTTGAGCTTTACGAAGGTATAGTGGGCTCCAATGGCGATGTATCGACCGGTAAGCTCCTCGAAAAGGACAAGGACTACGAAGTGGTGCTTCACACCGATGATTCAGGCGAGTTGAAGAGCTTCGAAGTGATTCTCCCTAAAACGATCGAAACGGCCTATATCCTGAAGTATCAATCGGAAATTGCCGTATCCGTCGACAAGGAAAAGATCACGAACCAGGTGAGCTTTATCGGTGACGGTGTCTCGGTAGGGACGCGGGAAACGGAGCAAGCGATCGAAATTCGTTTATCCTCCGGTTCCGGTACGGGCTCTGGCGTACGCGGCGGTCTGGAAGTCACGAAAGTGGATAAGGACAGCCCGGGGACGGTACTGCCTGGCGCCAAGTTTGAACTGAAGAACAGCAAAGGCGAATCGATCGGGGTAAAGGAAACGGGAGCGGACGGGAAAATCACGTTCACGAAGCTGCTTTACGACACCTATACGCTGACCGAGCTTCAAGCTCCGGCGGGCTATAAAGCGGTTGCGTCGCCTCTTACGGTAAAAATCGATAAAGAGGTTCAAAGCACGGGCGGTGTGAAAGTCCTCCCGGTACCTAACGAAAAAATCCCTTACATCCCGCTGGGCGGTTTGGAAATCCTGAAAGTGGCCAAAGAGGATAACTCGAAAGTGCTGCCGGGAGCCAAATTCCAGCTGCAGGATGCCGGATTGCAAAAAGATCCTGTTGTCTTGACGACGGACAAAGACGGGATTGCGCGGATTAACGGTCTTATTTTCGGGGATTACATCCTGAAAGAGATCGAGGCTCCGGCAGGTTACATCCTGGATTCAACGGAGCGTAAAGTCACCATCGACAAAGAATCCGTTGTGAAGATGACACTGGTGAACGAGAAGCAGCCGGACCCTGTCGTCCAACTGGAAGTTGTCAAGGTGGACAAGGATGACGCCTCCAAGAAGCTGGCAGGTGCGACTTTCGTCCTGCAGGATGCCGAAAAACGGAGAGAACCGGTAACGGTAACTACGGGCACCTATGGTGTGGCCTTGTTCCCGAACCTTCTCTACGGGGAATACATCCTTAAGGAAACGGTGGCGCCAGCAGGCTACGTGCTGGATGCTGCGGAGCGTCCGGTAACGATCGGCGCAACCACCGAGTTAGTGGACGGTAAATTCATCCTTCCAATCAGCAATACCAAAATGCCGCAGATTCCGGGTAATCCAGGAAACAGCGGCGGCGGCAATGGATCCAGCGGCGGCGGGAATTCCGGAAGTACGGGCGGATCCAGCCAACCGCAAAACCCTACGCAACCGAGTAAGCCGAATGATTCTTCAACCCCTCCCGCTAAAGATGGGGATGGAGGGAACAACAACGATCAAGGAAATACGGTTATTCCGGGCACAGGTAACGGTTCTGCCGGGGATACCACCGGACCGGTTCAAACACCTGGTCAGGATACGGAACAAGACGGCAAAAATAATTCGTTGAGAGATTCAGGCGACGAAACCGGAGATGATGCCGGGAAAAAAGGCCGTGGCGTAAAAGTACTGCCGAAAACCGGCGAAGATAGCGCTTTGCCGATACAATTGGCAGGAGTTTCCTTGATTGCCTTGGGCTTGTTGCTTAAGAGAAGAATGACACTCAAAAAATAGTTTAACGACGTATAGCGTTCCCCAAGGAGACCTTTCCTCTCCTCGGGGAACGCTTTTCTTATGTCCGAAATGTTTAATATTTTGTATAGAATTTGTAAAGGACAATACGTTATCGTATTAGTAGTACTATTCTACTAAGAAAATAAACTTGGTGCTGTGAGGAAAATCCTATTATACTAGGTTTATTTAAGATTTTTAAAGGAGCTAAAGGAAGATGAAAGTAAAGAAACGGCCGCTGCTCAAAGCGGGGGTGTTCATCATGGCTTTTTCCATCCTGCTTGCGGGATGTTCGTCGGGGACGGGGATAGGTTCGGAGGGGCAGTCCGTCGAAAAGCCGACGGAGGTTGTGGAGAAGTACACCGGAGAGAAGAGTCTGGAACTCCCCTTTGTATATACGGCCAAGAAAGAATTATCCCTGACCTTTAACGGGATGGGGGATAAGGACTCAATGGCGAAACTGCTGAAGCAGTTGGACAAATACAAGGTAAAGGCGACCTTCTTTCTTCCGGGGATACGGGTTGCGGAGGAACCGGATATCGCCGCGGCGATCTTGGCCGGCGGACATGAGATCGAGAACAACACGTTGAACCAATTGGATTTGAACAAGCTGGACTATGAGCAAATTTATAAAGAGATCAAGTTGGCGAACGACGTGATCGAAGAGAACACCGGGTCCCGTCCGAAATATGTGCGGACCCGCTCGGGGGACTATCCCGAGGACTTGCCGCTGGTGGCGGCCCAGCTCGGGCTGAAGGCGGTGGTGAGCTACAACATCAACCCGAAAGACCGGGACATGCAGAGCGCCAAGGAGATTGGGGACTATGTCAAAAGATATATCCACCGGGGCGGCATCATCTCCTTAAACACCGACATTAATCCGGAAGTCATCGCGTCGATTCCTTATATCGCCGCAGCCGCGGACGAAATCGGATATAAGCTGGTTACGCTGGACGAGCTCGTCAGCCGCGGCGGCGTACGCAAACCTGCCGAGCAGGTTCCGGGATACGATGCGGCGCGCATTAATTCCGATTACAAAACGGCGAAGTATCGCCTGATCTATCAAGTGGACACCCCCAAGAAGCACATCGCCCTAACCTTCGACGATTGGGGGAGCGACAAAACCGTCACGAAAATTCTCGACATCCTGGCGGAGAAAGGCGTGCATGCCACGTTCTTCCTGCGGGCGAAAGGCGTCGAAACCAACCCGAATCTGGCCAGGGCCATGGTGGAAGAAGGCCATGATGTCGCCAATCACTCTTACAGCCACCCGGTGGTCACTTCGTTGACGGCCGACGAATTGCAGAAAGATATCGTGAAGGCCCACCAAGTGATCACGGATGCGATTCAGGAGCAGCCGGTGATGCTCTTCCGTCCGCCTACCGGTGTAGTCGATGACGAAAGAGCCAAGGCCATCGCCGCGGTAGGCTACCCGGACATCGCGATGTACGATGTGACGATGCTCGACTGGGATGCCTCGAACAGCGCGGACGATATCGTCAAAGGCGCTTTGGCGCAGACGAAACCGGGGAGCGTCATCCTGCTTCACATGCTGGATGACATCCATACGATTGAAGCCCTGCCAAGAGTCATCGACAGCTTGGAGGGCAAGGGCTATACGTTTGTGAAAATGGCGGATTTGATTAAAGAACAAAAAAATTAGAACAGCGGGGAAGTAGAAACATGGTCACTGAACTTTATGAAAATATCGTCGATCGACGCGAAAAAATTGCCGTCGTCGGCCTGGGTTACGTCGGACTTCCGATTGCGGTCGCCTTTTCCAAAAGGGCCGAGGTGATCGGCTTCGATGTCAATGTAGCCAAAGTGGCGAGTTACCAACGGGGGATCGATGTCACGGGGGATTTGGGAGATGAGTCGATTTCGAGCTGCAGCGTGAAATTCACCTCCAATCCGGCCGATCTTGACGGCGTACGATGCTTTATCGTGGCTGTGCCGACGCCGGTCAAGAGCGGAAACGTCCCTGACCTTCAGTTCGTGAAGAAAGCGAGCGCGCTGGTCGCCGAGAAACTCACGCCCGGTTCGCTCGTCGTTTACGAATCGACGGTTTACCCCGGCGTTACGGAGGAAGTTTGCATACCGGTGCTGGAGTCGCAATCGGGCTTCCGGTGCGGCACCGACTTCAAGGTTGGATATTCACCCGAGCGTATTAACCCGGGCGATCCGGTGCACCGCCTCGAGAATATCGTAAAGATCGTGTCGGGCAGCGACGAAGCGGCGCTGGACATCGTCGCGAAGCTGTACGAGCTGATCATCGAGGCCGGCGTGCATCGGGCCGAAACGATTAAAGTCGCCGAGGCGGCCAAAGTCATTGAAAATGCCCAGCGCGATATCAATATCGCTTTTATGAACGAGCTGTCCATGCTGTTTCACGAAATGGATATCGACACGAACGCGGTGCTTCGGGCGGCGGGAACCAAATGGAACTTCCTGAATTTCCGCCCGGGGCTGGTCGGCGGCCATTGCATCGGGATCGACCCGTATTATTTAACATACAAGGCGGAGGACAGCGGGTATCATTCCAAAATCATTTTGGCCGGACGGCATGTCAATGACGGAATGGGAAAATACATCGCTTCGAACATCGTTAAAATCATGGTGCGGCAGCGCCTGGACCTCAGCCGGACAAAGGTGGGGATCCTGGGACTGGCCTTCAAAGAAAATTGCCGGGATATCCGTAATTCCAAAGTCATCGATATGATTCGCGAGCTTCAGGAATACGGCGTCGAGCCCCTTGTCTTCGATCCGCTGGTCGACCCTTCGGAAGCGTACGAGGAATATGGGGTCGAGTTGTCGGGAACCGAGGCGTTAAAGGGACTTAACATTGCCGTAGTGGCGGTGGCGCACGATTGCTTTGCTTCGATGGGACCCGAGGAGATCGACTCGATGTACAGCGACGACCAGCCTAAGACGATCATCGATATTAAAGGCATTTATAACAGAACCGGGTTAGAAAGCAAGGGCTACCTTTACTGGAGTCTGTAATTTACCGATTGGGGTTTTCTCAAGTGATTATTAAGAAAAAAGAAACCAAAGAAGAAAAATTAACAATGACTCGAACGGACCGGCGTACGCTTTCGTACGTTCCCGATCCGGAACAGGTCCGCAAGAACGCGGACCGGAGAGGCTCGCACCTGGCGGACTCCGGGAACGGGGATGTGGATCCGGAATATATCAACAAGCTGCGGATGCTGAGCTTGCGCTATTTGGCCGACTTTGAAGTGCTGCTCGTGCCGGAGGGCAAGCGGAAAAAGGAAGGCATCCGGGGCCAGGCTTCCGATATTTCCGCCACCGGTCTTTTGATCGAACTGAAGGAAGATGCCGGCTTGACGGAAGGGAGCCGGGTTAGCGCCCGTTTTCGCATCCCTCCGGGAACGATGCCTGAGGGGTTCGAGTCTTCCGTAACCATCGACGCTACGGTGGTGCGCCGGTTTATCCGGGGAGAAGGACAGGAAGCCAGAACTATGCTGGCCGTGGAGTTTTCCAAGCCGCTGACTTCTTATTTTCAACGAAAACGTTGGGGATATTCCGTATACTCCGCGAGCGCGATCCTTTTTGTCGCCATTTTGTTCATTATGCTGATGCGCGTGGAAAGTGTCGTTTACTTCCGCTACAACCTGGTGCTTTATTTGTATAGCCTCATTGCGGCGGCTTTTTTGCTGACCCGCTATTTATTCGGCGCTTTTTACCGCGACGTTCCGATCAATCCCGATTATACGCCCGGCGTTTCCATTATCATCCCTTGCTTTAACGAGGAGGAGTGGATCGGCAGGACCATCATGAGCTGCATCAATCAGGATTATCCGGTTGACAAGCTGGAGGTCATTGTGGTAGACGATCGTTCCACGGACGGTTCGGTGAGCAACATTCAAAAAACCGTCGAGTTGATTCATAGAGAGGCGGAGCGTTATGCCACAAAGGACCGCCTGACGTACACCATTCTTGAGAAGAACGGAGGAAAGCGGGAAGCGCTGGTTAAGGGGGTCGAACTGGCCAAACATGATCTCGTCGTCTTCGTGGATTCGGACAGCTTCCTGGAACCGACGGCGATCCGCCATCTGGTCCAGCCTTTTCAGGATCCCAAAATGGGCGGCGTGGCAGGGCGGACGGACGTGGAGAACAAATACACGAATGCCATCACCAAGCTGCAGACGGTTCGCTATTATATCGCTTTTCGCATTATGAAGGCGGCGGAGTCCTGGTTTGACAGCGTCACCTGTCTGTCCGGCCCATTGTCCTGCTACAGAAAAGATCTCATTCAGCAGCACGCCGAGGCTTGGCTGAATCAAAAATTTCTTGGACAGCCCGCAACCTTCGGGGATGACCGGAGCATGACCAACTTCATATTGAAAACGCATCGGACGGCCTACCAGGATTCCGCGATCTGCTCCACGATCGTGCCTTCGAAGACGGACGTGTTCCTGAAGCAGCAAATGCGCTGGAAACGATCCTGGCTTCGCGAATCGCTCCGGGCGGCCACATTTATTTGGCGTAAGGAACCTTTCATGGCCTTATTTTTCTACATAGGTTTGATCGTGCCGATCGCCGCGCCGGTCGTGGTTCTTTATAACCTGGTATACGTACCTGCGGTCTATCGTGTTTTTCCGACGACGTTCCTGGTGGGGCTGTTAATGATGGCGCTGCTGATGAGCCTGGCGCACCTGATGTTCCGGAAGAGCCGGCTCTGGGTGTTCGGCTTCGTCTTCTGCCTCTTCTATGAATTTGTTCTGCTCTGGCAAATGCCCGTAGCTTGGGTGACCTTCTGGAAGTCCACCTGGGGAACCCGGGAAACACCGCAGGACGTCGAGGCCCGGATGAAGAAAGAAGCGCGCAAACTTAAAAATAAAAACCGAGTCAAGTGAGGATGGCAGACATGGTAAAGAAAAAACAAAGTTCTGCCCTGAATGTACGCAGAAAAAACACGAAAAAGCTTGTCAAAACAATGATCCAGTCCGTCATTCTGGTGTTGCTGGGGGTTGTTTTGTTTCATGCCGTATTCGACGTAGAGTCCTATCGGGAGCCCGACAAGACCACCTGGAAACAGCAAAACGGGTTTATCGCCCTGTCTTATTTCGGAGTAGGACGTTCCGGGACATCCAAATTGGTGGCCAAAAGCGACCTGGACGAGCAGCTTAAAGTGCTGCACGATTTGGGCTATCAGACGGTATCGCAGCAGGATATCATCGACTTTTACTCCAAGGGCAAATCGCTTCCCGACAAGGCCCTGTACCTGTCCTTTGAAGACGGAAGAAACGATTCGAGCTTGTTCGCCCGTCCGCTTCTGGAGAAATACAATTTTAAAGCCACCTTCTTTTCCTATGCCGATAAGCTGGGGGACAATAAAGAGCGGAAATTCGTCCAGCCGAAGGAAATGAAGAAGATGGAGAAGACCGGCTTTTGGGAGATGGGGACCAACGGATACCGGCTCAGCTACATTAATGTTTTTGACAACGAGGGCCATTTTATCGGGATGAAGAACGAGAACGAGTTGCGAGACAAGTCCAATGTGGCGTACTATAACCATTATTTAATGGACTTTATTCGGGACGAGAATATGATTCCGGCCGAAAATCGGGACGAGATGAATGCGCGGATCGGCGCCGATTACGAGAATATGAAGAAAATATATACGGAACAGCTAGGTTACGTGCCTTCCGTTTATATGATCATGCACGCCAACGCGCTGGGCGAAGGCATGAACCGTCTCGTCACGGAGGCCAACCAGGATAATATCCGCGGATTGTTCCAGATTCATTTCAACCGGGAGGGTCGCGCGTATAATTCTAGCCGTGCCGATCTCCTGAATCTGACCCGGCTTCAGCCGGCACCTTATTGGTCGACGAACCATCTTTTGATGAGGCTGCGGGAAGACAGCGGCGAAGCGCTTCCGTTCATCACCGGGAACGAAGAGGATTCCGCCCGGTGGAACGTCAAGGATGGGGCGGCGCAGTTTAAAGATCACGAGCTGATTCTGACCTCTCCCCCGGGAAGAAGCGGGCTGCTTGAGCTGAAGGAAGCCGTAAAAAGCGAAAAACTTCATGTGTCCGCCCAAGCGACAGGAAATGTAGTGGGCAAGCAGAGCATTTATGTTCGCTACGACCGTGCGAAAGATTCCTATATCCGGATCACCTTGGACAATAACACGCTGCAGGTGGAACAGAAGAAAGCCGGCGCCGCACCGGCGGTCTTGCTTACGCGAGAACTGGATCCCGTAGCCTGGTCTTCCGAGGATCTCAGCTTTGATAAAGCTTCGGTCTATACGTACGAGCAGACGTCGGCCGGCGTAAGTGAGGAAGAAGAGAAATATCCGATCAATATCAAAGATGAGCGGAAGCTCGACATTACGCTGGACGGTGAATCCTTGACCGTACGGGTGGATGACGAGGCGATGCTGGACAAGCGGAAGATCGACGATTCCATCCGGACCGGCACGGTGGCTGTGGAAGCGGAATATAGCGAGAACAACAAGAAAGAAAATATTTACGATGCCCGGTTTGAGAATATGGAGATTACGGCGGGAGACCGGGTTCTATTCAGCAATGCCCCCCGCGGTTGGCAGGGGGCGGCCGACCGGGTCAAATCGGCGGTTAACGCCGCCATTGACTGGGCGATCGAAACGTTCTGAGTTTCATAGTTCAACGCATCGGAGGTGGGCGAATGCCTGCAGGCAAAGGAACGCGAATCGCCCTGGCCGCTGCCGGGCTGCTGCTGTTGATCGGGGCGGCCGCCGTCTGGTTCTTCCTGCGGGAGGGGGACGACCACGGCCGGCCGGAGCCGAGTCCGGAGGATCGGGCGGAGTTTTCCGCCTGGATCGTCGACTGGCAGTTGGGGGCGGGGATGGAAGAGGCCCAAAAGCTAACGGGCGGCACCCCGCAGGGGCTGCAGTTGTTTGCCGTCTATTTTGATGAAAATGATGGATTGTACTTCAGCGAGGATATGAAAAAGGCATTGACTCGATTACCCGAGCTCCGAACCGAGCCCGGCGCCGAAATCGGGATAACCCTCGTTAACGATATCGTTCGGTCGGACGGAAGTTCCGTGCAAAAAGATCCGGACCTGATCAACCGCCTGGTGGCCACGGAACAAAGCCGCGGCAGCCATATTCGGCAAATTGTGGACACCCTTGAACAGCAAGGATTGAACCGGGTTGAAATCGACTTTGAAAAGATTCGCCAAGAGGACTGGAAGTCCGTCAGCCTTTTTTATAAAGAGCTCTATGAAGCGCTGAAAGCTCGGGGAAAAACACTTCGAATCGTGCTGGAACCTAAAGCCCCGGTTGACTCCGTGACGCTTCCGGAAGGGCCCGAATATGTCATGATGGCTTATAACCTATTCGGTTCCCACAGCGGCCCCGGTCCAAAAGCGGACCCCGCGTTTATCCGGAAGGTGGCCGGCAAATTGAAGGGACTCCCCGGAAAGCCGGTCATCGCCCTTGCCGCCGGCGGCTTCGATTGGTCGGCGTCCGGAAAGGTGACGGCCGTGACCGAGAAGAAAGCAGAAGAGCTGGCCCGGACGAAAGAGGCTTCGTTGCGGAGGGATCAGGACAGCGGAAGTCTGCACTTTGAATACACCTCTAAGGACGGGGAGCGGCATACCGTATGGTTTGCCGACCACACGACCCTGGAGATGTGGGTACAAACGGCTCAGGAAGAAGGGATTACCCGCTTTTCTCTGTGGCGGTTGGGCGAGCTGGCTGAAGAGACGCTGGAATACTGGAAAGAAGGAACGGACGGATCGTAAACCGGCGTTCCTTTTTTCGTTGAGAAATTGTAGAGCCGAGTGAGTTATGCTGAAAAACAACAACATAATAAAGGTGGATCAACCGATGCGAAAGTGGCCTTACTTGCTCATCATTGCGGGGCTGATATTGATTGCGGCTCCTTACGCCATAGAATGGAACGCCAATCGGGAGGAGAAGCTGCTGCTGCAGGAAGCGGAAGCGCTCCAGAAGCTATGGAATACCGGCGGTCCGAACTCCGAACTTGCGGCAGGGTATGAAAGGGTATCCCGGCTGCTTGAACAGGAGAGCGGGGAAGATGAAGCACCCACACTCGATCCAAAGGAAAACGTAAAGGAGGGAACCCTGGCAACGATCGAGATTGAGAAGATCGATTTGAAGCTTCCCGTGCTGGAAGGGGCGACCCAAAAAAACATGAAACACGCGGCGGCACATATGACGGAGACGGCTCCCTTCGGCCAAGTCGGCAACGCGGCGGTGGCCGCTCACCGGGCCCGAACCAAGGGAAGACTATTTAATCGCTTGAATGAAGTGGAGATTGGAGATAAGATCAGGATAAGCACGATCGACGGGACTTATGAATATACCGTCTACGATACTTCGGTAGTTGAACCTACGGATTTGTCCGTGCTCGAAGGAAATGGTCAAGACCAAATCCTGACCCTGATTACTTGTCACCCCTTGAAGAATCCAACACATCGGCTGATCATTCAAGCCAGAATCGAGTCGTAGGGGTACACAGCGAAAGGAATGGAATCGATTGCCGCTCGAACCTGTCAAGCTGAACTCCAAGCGAAAGATGCTTCTGTATTTGATCCTTTTTATACTTCTCCTTCTGGGCCTGCGTTTGTTATGGTTCCAATTCCGCATGATTCCGGAGCATCCCCATGCGCAGCAAGGAACCCAGGATCTTAGGAAATGGAACTTCACCGATAACCAGGTGATTACGTTGAATGGAGAGTGGGAATTTTATCCCGGGGTCTTCGTGGAACCGGAAGCGTTCGTGAAACCGGAGGGCAGGTTGGGACGGCAATTCATCCAGGTACCGTCGAATTGGGTTAATCAATCCGAACTCTACCGGAAACATAAATTTGCCACTTATCATCTGCGCGTGCTCCTCAAAGATCATGATTTATTGTATGGCATGCGAGTCTATAGTATCGATACGGCGTCCAAGCTGTTCGTCAACGGCAAGCTGATGAAGCAGGCCGGCAATCCGGGCGGAAATGCATCGGTCAGCAAACCGATCAACATTCCCTACACCGTCCTGTTTAAATCGGACAAGCCCTATCTGGATATCGTCATTCACGTTTCGAACCATGAATATTCAGGGAAAGGCGGCATCAACCAATCCATCAAGTTCGGAACGGCGGCGGCCATAACCCATGAAGAATTTTTCACCAAAACGATGCAAATTATCGTCACGATTGTGATGCTGCTGCACGGTCTTTGCGCCTTGATCCTGTTAATCATGGGGTATCGAGGAAAAGGGCTGGTTTATTTTGCCGTCATGAATGTTTTTGCGGTTCTGTCCGTCCTGTCGGAAGACGATCGGATGCTGATCGCTTGGCTGCAACTGGATGTGGTGTGGTCCGTTAAATTAAGGCTTGTGATTTATATGAGCTTGGCTTTATTTATCACCTTATGCACGAGGTCTTTGCTGGAGGAACGCAAACTGGAAAAACCGGTCCGCGCCCTTACCGCCCTGGGCATCGTCAGCATCCTTGTCACGTTGTGTCTGCCGGTGGAGTATATTACCTACTTCCGGCTCCTGCTGCTTGCCATCAATGCAGGGATGAGCCTTCTCGTTATAATGACGATTGTCAACGTCATCCGGAGCGGGGAGAAGACGGCGTTTTCCTTCCTCCTCGCGGCAACGGCCCTGTCGATGAATATTTTGATCGGTGGGGTAATCAAAGCCCGGGTGTGGCTGGACATGCCTTACTATCCGGTGGACCTGATCATCGCGTTTCTCAGCTTCGCTTCCTTCTGGTTTATCCGGTTCACCCAAACATCGATTCGCGCCGGTAAACTGGCGGAGCAGCTGCTTAGAGCGGACAAGCAGAAAGATGACTTTCTGGCCAATACGTCGCATGAACTGCGCAATCCGCTGCATGGCATGATCAATATGGCCCAGACGGTCCTGGATGAAGAAGGAAACACCCTTCGGCCTCAGCACCGCGACAAACTGAAACTGCTCGTTACCGTAGGCCAACGGATGTCTTTGCTGCTGAACGATTTGCTGGACGCAACACGTCTGCGGAACCGGGATGTTCGGCTGCAGAAACATCGTGTGAATTTGGAGGGAGTTGTGGCCGGGGTGTTCGACATGGTCCGTTACATGACCGACGGCAAGCCGGTGGTGTTGGAGCAACGATTTCAAACTCCTTTTCCTCACGTCGTTGCCGACGAGAATCGTCTGGTTCAAATTTTGTTCAATCTGGTGCATAACGCCATAAAATATACTCGCGAAGGAAAGGTGACCGTGGAAGCCGAGATCAAAGAGGAGACTGTCTGCATTCATGTAAAGGATACGGGAATGGGGATGGACCGGGATACCCTGGAACGGATCTTTGAACCCTATGAGCAAGGGGATTCGGGGATCACGGCGACAGGAGGCGGTATCGGGCTGGGGCTCAGCATTTGCAGGCAGTTGGTTGAGCTTCATGGCGGGACGCTCACCGCTCAGTCCGTTCCCGGGCAGGGTTCCGTCTTCACATTCACGCTCCCTGTGGATCTTGAGCATCTGGACGAGCTGTCGGCCCCTTCGCCGTTTTTGGAAACGGCTGCGGATACGGAAGGGAGGCTTGAAGCGCCTCCGATGTCCATCGAGGTCCCCGAGGTTCTTCAGACAGCGGAAGAAACAGCGGTTGACTCTCAACAGTTAGGCGAGTATCGACCGCATATATTGGCGGTGGACGACGACCCCATTAATCTGAAAATTTTAGAGGCTATGCTGGCTCAGGAGCAATACCATGTCGTTGTCGTAACGAACGGAGCGGACGCCCTGAAACAACTGGAACTCCGGGAATGGGACTTGGTCATTGCCGATGTGATGATGCCGCAGATGTCCGGCTACGAGCTTACCAGGAAAATCCGGTTTAATTATTCCATTTCCGAACTGCCCGTGCTGCTGTTAACAGCCCGAAGCCGGCCCGAGGATGTATTTGCGGGATTTTCCTCCGGCGCCAATGACTATGTCACCAAACCGGTGGGGGCGATGGAGTTAAAAGCGAGAGTGCGCGCTCTGGTTGAACTCAAACACTCGATCCATGAACGGCTTCAAATGGAAGCCGCGTGGCTCCAGGCTCAAATCCAGCCGCATTTTCTGTTCAACACGCTGAATTCCATCGCTTCACTGAGCGAAAGCGATCCGGGCAGAATGGTCATCCTGCTCGAGGAATTCGGCAACTATCTGCGGAAGAGTTTCGACCTGAAAAATTTGGAGCGTGTCGTTCCATTGGATCATGAACTTGAACTTCTCCATTCTTACTTATATATTGAAAAAGAACGATTTGGGGAGCGGCTCAAAATAGATTGGCAGGTTCCTGCTTTGGTGGAAGCGGATATTCCGCCTCTATCGCTTCAAACCTTGGTTGAAAACGCGGTCCGCCACGGGATACTTGCCCGGGCCAGCGGCGGCACGGTCACCATTCGGATTGCGGAATTCCAGGCCGAATGGGAGTTCGCCGTAACGGACGACGGGGTGGGCATCGAGGAGGATAAACTGCAGCAACTGCTGACCGGAACACCTACGGCTCCTAAGGGAGTAGGGCTGATCAACACGGATCGCCGATTGAAGCAAATTTACGGCCAAGGTTTGCAGATTTCCAGCGTTCCCCACCGGGGAACGACCGTAAAATTCCGAGTCCCCAAACAGCAGCGGACAACAAGTAAGGCAGAAACGGGGATGTATAGGTGATGACAATGAATTTATCCGGAATTAACCTGCATTATGTTCTTTATGGTCTCTTTGTTATAGTACTGCTCGCCGGAGTGATCTATATCCGTACACTGCTGGCGGAAAGGAATACGCTGAGGGAACTCGCGTACCGGGATCCGGTAACCGGACTGCTGAACCGTAACGGATTCGAACATTTTTGGTCGACTTTTAAAGGGAAAGATAATCTGGCCGTGCTGAGTCTGGATTTGGACCGGTTTAAAGAGATCAACGATTCTTACGGCCATAATGCGGGGGACCAATTGCTCAAGGAGGTCAGCGAGGATTTACGGCAGGTAACGAACAAAAATCTGCTCGCGTTTCGGATGGGCGGAGACGAGTTTTTGTTTATTATGAAAAATCGCGATCCGAACCAGGTCGAGATTCTCGCCGGCTTAATTTTAAGCAAAATCAGCAGGCCCTATTATATTCAAGAGCGCGATATGTCCGTAACGGGCAGTATAGGGATAAGCCTATGCCATGCTTCTAAAGTGGATCGGGCTCGCATGCTGGAGGAGGCGGACCGGGCGATGTACCATGCCAAACGTTTGGGCAAAAACTGTTACTATGTCTTTTCCAGACCCGAACCCGAAAATCAGGTTCACGAAGACGAGCAGGACGCGGTATGACCTAGGAGGCGGCCTTGAGTGAAGCCTCTTAAGTTATCCCGTGAAAAAGACACAAAAATCCATATATAAGATCACTTTATTAACGTTACTCCTCCTGGATAACATAGTAGAATGGGGTAAAAGCCATTCCAGTATTCATAACCATTCAGGAGGATTTTACTATGCCCATTTTCTATGATAAAGCTCAGGGTCTGTTCCATTTGCAATCGCAAAATTCCAGCTATTTGATCCAATTGGTGCATGGCTATCCGGCTCATCTGTATTACGGGCCCAAACTGCGGAACGACAGTAATCTTTCGGACTTGTTACAACTGACGGAGCGGGCGTCGTTTTCCCCTAACCCGATTCCCGAGGACAAACGGATTTCTCTCGACACGCTGCCCCAGGAGTATCCGGGATACGGGACCAGCGACTTCCGCAGCCCGGCCTATCAAGTGAAATTGGCGGACGGCACCCGGATCACGGAATTGACTTACAGCTCCCATCGGATTATTTCCGGAAAACCGGCTTTACCGGGGCTGCCCGCCGTTTATACGGAGCAGGATTCCGAAGCCGAAACGTTGGAACTTGAGTTGATCGATACGGTTTCCGGGCTGACGGTGACCCTTTTCTATACGGTATTTTCCGATTTTAACGCCATTGTCCGTTCGGTTGGCATCACGAATGCCGGTCAAAGCGCGGTGGAACTGGAACGTGTGCTGAGCGCGTCCGTCGATTTTGCCGACAGCGATTATGACGCCCTGTATCTGTCCGGCGCTTGGGCCCGCGAACGCCATGTGCAGCGGCGGAAATTGGCGCCCGGCGTCACGGGAATCAGCAGCCGCAGAGGATCGAGCTCCCACCAGCAAAATCCGTTTATCGCACTGCTTCGTCCGGACGCCAATGAACGTCAGGGCGAAGTATACGGATTCAGCCTCGTTTACAGCGGTAATTTTGTGGCGGAGGCCGAGGTCGAGCAGTTCGGAACAACACGGCTGCAAATCGGCATCAATCCGTTCGATTTCGGCTGGCGGCTTGAGCCGGGCGAGCGCTTCCAGACTCCGGAAGTGGTTATGGTATATTCCGGCGAAGGATTGGGCGGTATGTCCCGGACGTTCCACCGGTTGTACCGCACCCGGCTTTGCCGCGGACAGCATCGCGATCAAGTGCGGCCGATTCTGGTCAACAACTGGGAGGCCACCTACTTCGATTTCAACGCCGACAAAATCGAGGCCATCGCAAAGGCGGGGAGCGAACTCGGAATCGAGCTGTTTGTGCTCGATGACGGCTGGTTCGGCCGCCGCGACAAGGATAACTGCTCGCTCGGCGACTGGTTCGAAGACCGCCGCAAGCTGCCGGGCGGTCTGGAGGATTTGGCCCGCCGGGTTGAAGCGACCGGCCTGCAATTCGGCCTATGGGTCGAGCCGGAGATGGTCTCCCCGGACAGCGATTTGTACCGCAGCCACCCGGATTGGTGCCTACATGTTCCGAATCGGCGCCGGACGGAAGCTCGGGACCAACTCGTGCTCGATATGTCGAGGGAGGATGTCCGGACTTATCTCTATGAGCGGCTTAGCGCTATTTTCGCCAGCGTGCCGATCTCTTACGTCAAATGGGATATGAACCGGAACATGACGGAAATAGGTTCAGCCCAAGTCCCGGCCGAGCGGCAGAAGGAAATCGCCCATCGTTATATCCTCGGCCTCTACGATCTGCTTGAACGGCTGACGACCGAGTTTCCGCACATCTTGTTCGAGAGCTGTTCCGGCGGCGGCGGACGCTTTGACCCGGGCATGCTCTACTATATGCCTCAGACTTGGACCAGCGACGACACCGATGGCGTCGAACGGTTAAAAATTCAGTACGGCACGAGCCTGGTATATCCCGTTTCCACGATGGGGGCGCATGTTTCCGCCGTACCGAATCATCAGGTGGAGCGCATCACGTCGCTTAACTTCCGCGGGGACGTCGCCATGTCCGGCAACTTCGGCTACGAATTGGATCTGACGAAGTTTACGCAGGAAGAGAAGGAAACGGCCAAGCGTCAAATCGAGTTCTACAAGCGAATCCGCGGTCTGGTGCAGCAAGGCGACCTGTATCGTCTGCGCAGCCCGTTCGAGGGCAATGACACTTCCTGGATGTTTGTGAGCCGGGACCAGGAGGAGGCGCTGCTGTTCTACTTCCGGGTATTGGCGGAACCGAATGCGCCGCTGCGCAGCGTGAAGCTGGAGGGACTGAACCCGGCCAAAAACTACCGGCTTGACCCTAGCGGAGAGGTGTTCGGCGGGGATCGTCTGATGTATGCGGGAATACCGGTATCTTCCCTGCACGGGGATTTTGCAAGCATGTGGGTGCGTTTGACAGCCGTCCATTAATGCGGGACTTACGTTGAATTCAAAAGAGCCTGTAGCGAAAGCTCCAGGCTCTTTGCATTTGGCAGCGAACCGCCGCTTTAGGTGTCCATGCACCCGGGGAACATCCCCGTGGAAATCGCGATGCGATTCCAGGCATTGATCAGGTTGATGGCGAAGATCAAATCGACGTATTCTTTCTCGCTGTAGTAATTCCGTATACGCTGATACAGCTCCTCAGGCACGCCTTTCTCGGAGATGAGGGTGACGGCTTCCGTCAACTCCAGCACGGCTTTTTCCTGGTCGCTGTAACATGGAGACTCCTTCCAGACGCTGACTAAAGCGATCCGCTGTTCGGATTCGCCCATTTTCCGCAGTTCCTCGGTGTGCATGTTGAGGCAGAAGGCACAGCCATTGATTTGCGATGCGCGGATTTTGATCAGTTCATACGTTACCCGGTCCAACCCGCTTTCCCTGACACGGGTCTCCAATTGAGTCATGGCCCGATATACTTCCGGATTTACCGCATAATGATTCACTCTCATCTTCATTGCAATCCCTCCAAATGGGTCTATTATTTCGATCCGTCAAAGTTAAGACAATGAAGGAGGGGATTTTGTGACCGAACCCTAAAAAATCAATGAGTCAAAGGCAAAGAAAGAGGAGGGGCCATGGCCAATTTATCCGGGTTCGTGACCAGGTACATATTCCGGATTTGCCCTTGAGCATCCCCCTCAAATGCGATGGCTTTAACGGGACGGCCTTGCTGGTAAAGGAGGAGTCCCCAGTCCCCGTTTAAGCGTACCGGGACCAGTTCCCCGGCCATGGAGCCTTTGCGCGTAATTCCGTTCCAAAAGGCCATAATCCGCTCGCGCGTAAAAATCGGACGAAGTGCCGAACGTACCTTGCCGCCGCCATCGCTCCAAAGGACGGCATCTTCCCGTATCATCGCCAGCAGCGGGGTGAACTCCCCTTGCCGGGAGGCTTGGAGAAAGGCCTGGACCCAAGCCGAAACCCGGTCTCCCGGGACTTTCGTTTCTTCCAGGCCGCTGCGGGTCAACTTGTTACGAGCCCGGCTCAACAATTTCCGGCAGGCGGCTTCGCTTTTGTCCAGAATGGCGGCGATTTCTTGATAATCAACGGCGAATGACTCCCGAAGCACCATGACGGCCCGCTCTTCAGGGGACAGCTGTTCCAGCATCACCATAAAGGCGTATGACACTTGCTCTTCATGGAGTACGGAATGATCCGTCTCGGTGGCGGTTTGAAAAAGAGGTTCGGGAAGCCATGTCCCCGGATACGTTTCTCGAGAGAACCGCGGGGACTTCAGCACGTTCAAGCTGCGATTGACCACGGCTTGCCTGAAATAGGGGAGCGGATTCCGCACCTGCTCAAACGCCGCGGGAGTCTCAAGCAGGGAGGTGAAGGTTTCCTGGACGATATCTTCGGCTTCCGCCCAAGAGCCCGTTAACCGGTAAGCCATGGCGATCAATGAGGACTTATGCTCACGGTAAAAGTTTTCCCAAGGCGAAGACATGATTCGGTCGTCTCCTTTCGATCGGTCTGTCATTGGACTATCCCCAATATAGCAAAAAAAATGCCGCCGTGTCTCACCAAGAGAAACGGCGGTTAGTATCAAGATCAAGGGAGCTAAAATTTGAAAATATGTATCGTCTTTTGAAGCTGGAATACGGCGTTTTTCATTTCTTCGGCCTCATCGGCCATCGCTTGAATCGATGTAATCTGCTCGTTCATGGAAGCGGAGACCTCCTCGGTTCCGGCGGCCGACTGCTGGGTGATGGCCGAAATGTTCTGGATCGCCGACGAGATATGGTGCGCGCTTTCCAGCATCGCTTCACTTTCTTGGGAGAAAGCGGAGATTTGCTCTGAAATGTATTGAACGCTATCCACGATTTGCTGGAAGACCTGTTCGGCTTCCCGGATCATTTCATTTTGCTGGCGCACCACGTCTTCATTGATTTTGATGTTGTGTCCGGCGCGCTCGACATCCTGCTCGATGCTGCGGACGAGACTGAACACCTCTTTGGTGGAGGCGGTGGATTCTTCGGCCAACTTGCGGACCTCATGGGCCACGACGGCAAAACCGGCGCCATGTTCGCCCGCCCGCGCCGCTTCAATGGAAGCGTTCAGGGAGAGGAGGTTGGTCTGCTCCGCGATTTCTGAAATGGTGGCCGTAATCTTCGTGATTCCCCGGGCATTTTGCGCCAACGCCTCGATGGATTCGGCCACGCGGTTCGTCGCCTCAATGTTGCGTTTCATTCCCTCGGCCTGCTGGGACACCGATTCCTGACCCCGCTCCACCAGACTCAGCATTTCCACGGAACGCTGATTCATTTCCCGGGTGGAGTCGGCATAATTGCTGACTTTAAGCTCGATTTCACCGATCGAATCTTTCATGCCGGCGACATCCTCCGAAATTTCGTTGGCCCCGAGCGCCAGCTCGTTGGAGGATTGGGTCACCTGAGTCATGACGCGGATGAGCTCCTGGTTGCGATCGGCGATCGAACGGCTGGAATCCATCACTTTTCGGGTGATTTCCGACGTTTCCTGCAAAATTTTGCGCAGCTTGTCCGCCATGTTGTTGAACGCGCGGTTCAGATCTTCCATGCCCCCGGTTTCCATGATCCGGACGGTGAAATCGCCTTTGGCGATTTTCGCGGAAGCATTGGAAATGTCATCGAAAGAGCCGGTCAAAGACTTCTGAACATACAGGGTGAGCGGATAAGTAAGCGCTCCCAACACGGCGATCAAAATAATGCCGGCCAGCAGTTTCCCGACCACCGCAAACAAAACCAGTGCAGGAACGGCAAACATGGCGGCCACCAGATAGCACGCGGCGGAAATTTTTTTGGATAGAGGAAGTCTGTTGAACCATGACATAAGTACGATGCCTCCTTGAAAAATAGGATATATCTACCATTGATTATATCACCGACTGTGGAATGCGGATAGATCTAATCTTCACTGCATATGACCAAAGAACTTGGGAAAGGTTATAGAAAAAAAGTTGATGCCGTATAAAAGTTCATCCTACTTGAGAAAGTGAGAGAAAGAATCCGCATGGAAAATACTGCGAATGCCGGAGCGCTCCCTCTAAAAAGATGGCCGATCGTCATGGCGCTCCTGATCGGAGCCTTCGTCTCCATCTTGAATCAGACTTTGATGAACGTGGCGTTGCCTCACATGATGCGCGATTTGAAAGTCACGGAAACGACGATACAATGGTTGGTCACCGGATTTATGCTGGTCAACGGTGTTCTCATTCCGGTCAGCGCATATTTGATGGAACGGTTTACGACGCGGGGACTGTTTGTGGCGGCGATGACGCTTTTTACGATCGGCACCGTCGTCTGCGGAATCGGTACGAATTTCGAGATGGTATTGACGGGCCGCCTGATTCAAGCCGCGGGGGCTGGCGTACTTATGCCGCTGATGACAGTCGTATTTCTGACGATTTTTCCGATTGAAAAACGGGGTCAGGCGATGGGCACGATGGGGATTGCCATGGTGTTCGCCCCGGCTGTCGGCCCAACGCTGTCGGGCTGGATTATTGAACATCATCCGTGGAACATGCTTTTTTGGATTATCCTTCCGTTCTCGGTGCTTTCGGTTATTCTAGGCGTTATATTTATGAGAAATGTCACCGAAGTATCGCGTCCCAAACTGGATGTGCTGTCGGTCATCCTCTCGACCCTGGGATTCGGAGGCATCCTGTATGGCTTTAGTGAAGCGGGAAGCTTGGGCTGGGGCGCTGGTGAAGTGACCGTCAGTCTGATCGTCGGCGCCGTCGCCCTGGCGCTTTTCCTGTGGCGTCAAGTCAAGAGCAGCCATCCGATGCTGGAATTCCGGGTGTTCAGCTACGATATGTTCTCCTTAACGACGGTAATCAACGTTATTGTTACGATGGCGCTTTACGCGGCCATGATTTTACTGCCGATCTACCTGCAGACGATCCGCGGTTTCTCGCCGCTGGAATCCGGCCTGCTGCTGATGCCGGGGGCGATCCTGATGGGGATCATGTCCCCGGTGACCGGGATCATCTTCGACAGAATCGGAGCCCGGTGGCTGGCGGTGACCGGTCTGGCCATCACGACCGTGACGACATGGGAGTTCAGCAGACTGACGGACAGCACGACCTACACCCAGCTCATTCTCATTTATACGGTCCGGATGTTCGGCATGTCCATGCTGATGATGCCGATTCAAACGGCCGGCTTAAACCAGCTGCCCGCCCGCTTGAACGCGCACGGAACGGCCATGTCGAATACGCTGCGCACGATCGCGGGCGCGCTCGGAACCGCGCTGCTTGTCTCCATCATGTCTTCCCGGACGAAGGATCGGGTGACGGAGATGATTCTGGCGGCGGGCATTAACCCGCGGGACCCGGCGAATACGGAGCAGCTTGCGCAGATTACCAAAGCAGCGACCATCAACGGGATCGACTTTGCGTTCGAAGTCGCTACGGGGATCACACTGGCGGCCTTTTTGCTGTCTTTCTTTATCCGTAAAGTGCGGGTAGGCCAGGGCGGTCGTAACCGGATCAACAAAAGAGCCTGATATAAAGCCCGCGTATCTCGTACGCTTTTAAAAAACCGATTGCAGGAATTACTGCGGTTGGTTTTTTTTACGTTCTTTAAAAATAAAAAAATGAAAAATAATGTAGATTTGGGAGGGAAACTATCTATCCATGTAGAAATAATTACAAGATGGGGGGACATACCTTTGTGGCAGGGGAAGAGTAGCCATAACAAAATCATAGATTGTGACGACTAATAGAGGTGTAGAAATGAAAAAGGCTATATTTTTTTTATTTTTCAGTTTGACTTTTTTCATCGCGTTCTTTCCGCAGGAAATTCATGCAAAACCCGCGCAATCCAAAATCGTCCTGGACGGCCAGGAAATCCTTCCCCCGGAAGGCGTGGAAGTCGCCAGTATCAACAACAGCGTGATGATTCCCATAAGGGTTGTGGCCGAAAATTTACAATTCAATGTTAAATGGGATCAAAAGACGCAAAACGTTAAAATCGAAAACCAGTCGAATGCGATTTCTTTAAAAGTGGGCCAGAAAGAAGCGAAGGTCGCCGATAAGCAAGTGTTGCTAAGCACCGCACCCCTCGTGCAAAAAAATACGGTATTGGTTCCGATTCGTTTTGTCAGCGAGCAGATGGGGCTGGAGGTAAATTGGAACAACGCCGATAAAACCGTATATCTTGCAAGTAAAGAAAAAAATGTGATTCCGCCGGAAGAACAAGCCGAGGAATCATTGAAGTATATAAACGAAATCAATTTTAACAACGATCAGCTTGTTATCTCGATGAACGGTCAGGTTACTCCCACTCTATTTACACTGCCGAATCCTGATAGAATAGTCATCGATTTGCCGCATACCGCATTCGCGGATACGTTTCAGCCTTTGGGAGCCGGCCTGAACGGGAGTTTGGACGTGAGCGGAAGTGCCCAGATCGCCGACATTCGATATTCGCTGTTTCAGCGTGATCCGGAACAAGTCCGGATCGTTGTCGAGTTAAAGAAGGACCAAGAACTTCGGTATAACTATGAATTTCAGGAAGGCAACTTGATCGTTGATTTAAGCGAAGCGGGGAATTCTTCCGATCCTGTTAATTCAGATAATCCTGTTACTCCTGATAATCCTGCTACTCCCCAAGATCCCGTCGTCCAACCGGGACTCAAAACGGTAGTAATTGACGCGGGTCATGGCGGCAGCGATCCGGGGACAACGAGCTACAGCAAGAGACCTGAAAAGGAGTTTACTCTGGCGTTAGCCTTGAAAGTCCAGGAGTTACTTTTACAGGAGCCCGGGATTCATCTCGTAATGACTCGTGAAAGCGATGTTTACCCAACCCGCCCGGAGCGCGTGGCGATGGCCAATGATGGCAATGCGGATGTGTTCGTCTCGATTCACGGCAATAGCGTGCCCTCTTCACCGCAAACGACCGGAACGGAAACCTTTTATTATAAACGAAGCAGCAGCAAAGAATTAGCCGACGCGATTCATAAGCGCTTAGTGGAAGCCATGGGTTTAAAAGACCGCGGCGTCAAGGACGGAAATTTTCAAGTCATTAGAGAGACCCGTATGGCTGCGGTTCTGTTAGAGGTCGGGTTTCTAAGCAACCCGTCGGACGAGGAAGCGATGTTCTCCGAGGATATGCAGTACAAGGCGGCCCAAGCCATTGTCGATGGGATAAAAGAATATTTGGATATCTCTGGAATGTAGGGGGCCGCTTCGTGCGTGCCTATGTATAGGATGCAAAAAACCAGGGTAGGGGAGAAATCCCCTGCCCTGGTTTTTTTAACTAGCCTAATACCACTTCAACTTGGTGCACGCCGCCGTCGCCGATCGGAACGATGATGTTGCCTTCTACCGCTTGACCGTCGACCGTCATGCTCTTGACGCCTTTCGAAACGCGGTTCGGGTTCTGCACCTTGATGACGTAAGTGTCGCCGCGGAATACGCGGGTAATCTCGAAGCCGTCCCATGCGGCAGGGATGCAAGGCTCCACCTTCAGGCCGCGGAAGTCCGGCTGGATGCCCAGGATCGCCTGGGTAATCGCCACATAGTTCCAAGCCGCGGTACCGGTCAGCCAAGAGTTCTTGGCCTCCCCGTGACGAACCGCGTCTTTGCCGGCGATCATCTGCGAATAGACATACGGCTCCATACGGTGGATTTCGCTGATATCCTCCAGATAAGCCGGAGCGATCTTCGAATAGACTTCGAACGCTCTGTCCCCGTGACCAAGCACGGTTTCCGCGATCATGATCCAAGGGTTGTTGTGGCAGAAAATGCCGGCATTTTCTTTATACCCAGGCGGATACGTGGAAATTTCGCCCAAGTTGAGATAATACTTGGAGTATGGAGGCTGCTGCAGCACGATACCGTACTTGGTATCGAGTTTTTCTTTAACGGAAGTCAGCGCCTTGTCGGCAAGCCCTTCTTCCACGCCGATGCCGGCCATAACGCAAATGCCTTGCGGCTCGATAAAGATTTGGCCTTCCTCGTTTTCCTTGCTGCCGATTTTTTGGCCGTAATGATCGTAGGCCCGCAGGAACCATTCGCCGTCGAAGCCGTGTTCGAGCGTAACGGCGCGCATTTTTTCCATATGGGCTACCGCCGCGGAAGCTTCTTCATCCAGACCGCGCATGCGGCAGATCTCCGCAAAATCCGGGCTGACGAAAACAAACAAACCGGCGATAAAGACGGATTCCGCCGTATGTCCGGCGATGTTTTCCGTCGTTTGGAACGATTCGCCCGGCTCTTTGGAGAAGCAGTTCAGATTCAGACAGTCGTTCCAGTCCGCCCGGCCGATCAGCGGCAAGCCGTGAGGTCCGAGGTTATGGATGACATGATAATAGGAACGCTTCAAATGTTCGAATAAGGTAGCCGTATTGTTCGGATTGCTGTCAAACGGCACCTGTTCATCCAGAATGCTGACGTCGCCGGTTTCTTTGATGTAAGCGGCCGTCCCGAGAATGAGCCAGAGCGGGTCGTCGTTAAATCCGCTTCCGACTTCGTTGTTGCCTTTTTTGGTCAACGGCTGGTATTGGTGATAAGCGCTGCCGTCCTCGAACTGCGTGGCGGCGATATCGAGAATCCGTTCTCTGGCGCGCTCCGGAATTTGGTGCACGAATCCGAGCAGGTCCTGGTTCGAATCCCGGAAGCCCATACCGCGGCCGATGCCGGATTCGAAATAGGAGGCGGAGCGGGACATGTTGAACGTAACCATACACTGATACGGATTCCAGATGTTGACCATCCGGTTCAACTTGTCATCGCCGCTGTTGATCTGATATTTGGAGAGCAGTCCATTCCAATAGGCGGCAAGCTCTTCCATCGCGCGATCCACATCGGCATCCGTGGCGAATTTCTCGATCATGGCCAGCGCAGGTTTTTTATTGATCACGCTTGGCGCTTCCCATTTTTCTTCCTCCGGCACTTCCACATAGCCCAAAATAAAGACAAGGCTTTGCTCCTCGCCCGGTGCCAGGTTCAGCTTCACTTCGTGCGAACCGATCGGAGACCAGCCGCTGGCTACGGAATTGTTCGCTTTGCCCTGGACAACCGCTTGCGGCTCATGGAGGCCGTTATAAAGACCGACGAAGGATTCGCGGTCCGTATCGAACCCGTCGATGGCCCGGTTGACGGAATAGAACGCGTAGTGGTTTCTGCGTTCGCGGTATTCGGTTTTGTGATAAATGACGGAATCCTTTACTTCCACTTCGCCGGTGCTAAGATTGCGCTGGAAGTTCGTCATGTCGTCCTGGGCGTTCCACAGGCAGAATTCGGCAAAAGAGAAGAGGGAGACCGTTTTGGCCGCCGCGCTGGTGTTCTTGACCGTCAAGCGATGAACTTCCCCGTTATAACCGAGCGGAATAAAGGCCAGTTGGGTGACGGAAATCCCGCCGCGCTCGCCCGTAATCGAAGTATAGCCGAGACCGTGGCGGCACTCGTAAAAGTCCAGATCACGCTTCACCGGCATCCAGCCCGGCGTCCAGAAATCCTGGGTGTCGTGATCGCGCAGGTAGTAGTAGCGGCCGCCCGTATCCAGCGGGATGTTGTTATAACGGTAACGCGTCAACCGCCGCAGGCGGGCGTCGCGGTAAAAGGTATAGCCGCCGGCCGTATTGGAGATCAGGCCGAAAAATTGCTCGTTGCCCAAATAGTTGATCCAAGGATACGGAGTTTGCGGTGTGTTAATGACATATTCTTTGCGAACGTCGTCAAAATGTCCGAATTTCATAATATAATTGCTCTCCCTTCGTTTATGAACGCGCGTTTATTTTAGCGAAAAAGCACCGCCCCGATTGCCGCAAGCGGCAACAAAGGGGCGAATCAGGCGGTTGCCCCCGATAAACGGCCATCCTTGCCGGCCGAATCGAAGGTCAAAGGAAGGTGGTTCATCGGCGCTCAAGCCTGCGGCGGTCTGCAGGAATCCCGGACAACGAGCCGCGTCGGAAAGCTGACCGTGCTGAACGTGGGCTCTTCCGCGCTGCACAGATCGATGACCTTCGAGACGGCCGCTTTGGCCATATCGTCGATCGGCAGCTTGACGGAAGTCAGCTTCGGACTAATGACGGCGGCAAGCTGGACATCGTCGAAGCCGATAAGCGACAGATGCTCGGGCACCGAAACGCCGTGTTCGGCAAACGCTTCCATCGCCGCGATCGCCATATCGTCATTGGAGCTGAACAACGCTGTCGGAAGCTTACCGCCCGCAGTCAGTCGCTGCGCTTCCCGATAGGCGGTTTCCTTCAGGAAGTCGCCTTCCAGAACAAATTCCTCCCGCACCGGAAGTCCGTACTTCCGCAGGGTGTTGACGAAGGCCGTATAACGTTCCCGTCCCGAGAACGTGTTCATCCTGCCTTTGATGATGCCGATCTCCCGGTGGCCCAACCCGATCAAGTACTCGATCGCCTCGACCGTGCCTTCGTAATCCATGGAGTTGATGACGGCGAGGTGGCTCTTGTTCAGCCGCTCGGCCATGATTTCGGAGATGTCGTAATCGATCAGCACGAGCGGAGCGTTCTGGCCGACAAGTTCCCGCACCAGTTCGATGTCCTTCTGGGTTCCGACCAGGATCCCTCCGTCAATCCGCTTCTGCAGAAAGGCCTGCTTGATCTTCTGGAAATCCTCGGGCGAGTAGACCGTATGAATGAGCACGTAGAACCCGCGAGCATTCGCCGTATCGACGACAAGGTCGACGATCGGGGCGAAATAGCTGTTCTGGTAGATCCGGCTCGCGTTTTCCTTCTCGTTCATACTGATGGCGAACAGGCCGATCGTATCGGTTCGTTTGCCGGCCAGCGCTCTGGCGAAGCTGTTAGGCTCGTATTGATACTGTTCGATCACGCGCAGTACCTTGGCCCGGGTGGCTTCCGGAACGTTGGGATAATTGTTGATGACGCGGGACACGGTGCTTCGGGAGACCCCCGCCAATTTGGCAATATCTTCGCTGCGCATGTGGTTCCCTACTTTCTTGTAAACGCGCGTTTATGAGACTATTTTAGTGGATGTTCCGATTGAAATCAATTCCTTATTTTTGACGTTTCAAAAAACTCCCGAATTCCGTTCTAAGAATTCGGGAGGGGATGGAGGTTACTTAGCCGACACGCCCGGCTCCAGATAGCGTTCGATGAAATGGAGGGCTTTGTCCTTGTTTTTGCTGTCGATTCGGAGCGTAACGATCATGTCGTCCATTGCGAGCGGCAGCTCTTTGGCCAGCGCGCTGTCCGAGACCCGGATGCCGTAAATATGATCTTCCGTATCATCTTCCGTTCGTCCCTTTACGAGCGAATCCTCTTTCAGGAGCGGCTTAAGCACGCCTTCGGCCTCTTCGTCCAGGGGTTCCAGAACGCCGCCGCCGCCCAGCCATTTAAAAGAGTTCTCGTCCAGAATGTATACATCCGGGGTTTCCGTCGCCACGACCGCCATGGCCTTCTGCTGATAAGCGATATCTGTGGTTCCCACGCCCTGACCCTGCGGAGGCAGATAGGTGAGCAGCACTTCCAGCCGCTTCCATTCCGGAAATTGGGCGGTCATTGCTTGTTCCAGACCTTCGTCCCCGCCTCGATTTTGGTCCGACATATAATTGCCTACAAACATGATCGACAAATCGACGGGAGGCAGGGCGGCCAGCCGTTTCTGTTCCTCCCGGTGGTTGATGAAAGCGACCGTCCCGGCGACCAGCACGATGACCGCAATGACGGAGATGATGACGTGCGTCCGGTACAAGCGGAAAAAGTCATCGATCTTCTCGGCGGTCCCTGCGAATTTTCCCCATTTGTCGTAGCGTTTGCGGCTCATTTCGTTGATTTTACTGCGTTCTTCATGCTCCACGATCGTTTTGTAAGCCCTCAGCTTCATTTCGTATTCGGTTTCGCCGGATTCGGCCCCCGCCGATTTGGAACGGGATTTACGAAGCACCCGCTCAAAGGCTTTCTCCACTTCTTCTCTGGAAGCGTTCTCGGGAAGTCCCAAAGTTTCATAAGCTTTTTTCAGTTCGTCCATCGCCAATCTCCTCTAATTATAAGTGCTTTTTGCTCTCTATTGTTCTAGAAATGATATGGAAAGTGGTCCTACCATTCATTATACTTTGTATTTGTAACGAAGGGAAATAGCGGGGGAAGGGGGCGGGGAAGACAAAAAAGCCGGGGACCTGAGGCCTCCCGGCAGCCAAAAATAACATGGGTTTAGGATTTACTGTACCCGGCGCATCGACAAGATCACGTCGTGCCAATACCCGCTGTCCAGCGTGCTGATCTGTACGCCGGGATCTCCCCAGGTATGGATGAATTTGCCTCCGCCGATATAAATCCCGACATGGCCGGGGACTTTTTCGCTCTCAAACCTGCCCGGAACCGTGAAGAAGATCAGGTCCCCCGCAACCAGCTCGGATCGTTCTACGGGATTCCCTTCCTTGGCTTGATCCCTGGCGAGGCGGGGAAGGTCGACCCCGAAATGTTTAAACACATGACGCGTAAAGGAAGAGCAGTCAAAGGTGTGAGATTGCTCGTAAGGCGCGGCTCCGAATTCATAGGATACGCCCATGAATTGTTTGGCATAGGACACGAGCTCATCGCGGTTTTCAGCCAGGCCGAACACCTGAAACCCCCGGCTACGGGGCTGCCGGGCTATGTCCGGGGCATGCCCCCCGCCGACGGAAGCAATCTCTACTTCCCCCGTCTGCGGATCCTTCCGAACTTGTCCTTGCAGCAGGTCGGACAGTGCTTCGGCCGTCAGGTAGGTTTTTCCGTTTTGTCTTAACGGAGGGTGTGCTAAAGTCACCTGTTTGCCGAAAGAGACCGCGGATTTTTGGCTCGGAGTCAGTTCGAACATGACATCGGTAAAACCCATTTGCGCACTGTTCTGGCTTTCCCGGAGCCGCAGTCCCAGTGAATCGGCAATCTGCGTAAGGGGAATCCATTCGTTGTCCGCCGGGGTGCCTTCAGGACCGGTACGGATTAAAGGGTTTTCCGGAGTAGGGACGGATTGGGCGGTGGGACCCGGCTGCCGATTTCCGCAGGCGGTGGCGGCCAACAGCAGAAGCCCGAGAAGCAAGAGGCCCCAAGTTTTTTTCGGTGCAATGCTCATTTGCGTATCGCACTCCATTTCTGTGGATTAGTCCCGGAGTTGTCGGGGCAGCCCGCTCCGGGAAAAGATCGGATATGTAGAAGTATGTAATAGTCTGTTGTTTTTATGTAAGCTGGGGGAAATTCCCGGTTGTTCGAGGTTTTCTCACCAAGACAAGGAGAGTGCCATATGAGGGGCGGCATCATGTTTAAACAGAGTACCCAGCGTAAACCGTCGTTACAGCGCAGAAATTTGGCGATGGCGACATGGGAAGGAATTCCCTCCGTCATTTTTCAGACGCTGCTCGGCGGTCAATTTCTAACAGGCTTTTTACTTTATCTCGGAGCGACTTCCGGGGAACTTGGCTTTGTGCTGGCGATCACGACGTTCGTCAATATCGGGCAGTTGTTGGTGGCCTATCTGATTCAGAAAATCCGCAGCCGGAAATGGGCGTTTGTCATCTTCGGCACCGTTCAACGGGTGTTGTGGGGAGCGACGGGACTGGCTCCGTTTCTGTTTCCCCAGCAATATTGGGTCGCCGCCTATATCGGATTTTACGTCTCGGCTTTCCTGCTGAACACGTTTGTGGGGATGCTTTGGAATTCGCTGATCAGCGATATCGTTCCGGCGAGGGTGCGGGGAAGGTACTTCGGGATCCGGAACACGATTTTGAACGGTCTGGGCACGCTTTTTATGTTTATCGGCGGCATGCTGCTTGACCGGTTCCCCGGGGGACAGGGATTTTTGTACCTGTACATCGTTGCCTGGATCTGCATTACCGCCAATATCGCGACCTTTTTCTTTTATCCGGATCTGCCGTTCGAGCGCTCGCGGGAGACCGGGTTTCTGCCTATGCTCAAGCGGCCGCTGAAGGACCGTTCTTTTATTAAAGCGACAGGTTTTATCGCCGGTTTTCTGTTTTTGCAAAATCTGGTCGTCCCGATGTATTCCTACGTCATGCTGGAGCTGCTGGAAATCAACTATAAAACGATCTCCTTGTTGAACGTGACGCAGACGGTCTTTATGATGGGGAGCTTTTACGTCTGGGGCAATCTGAACGCCAGATACAGCAATCGGAGGCTGCTGCTGTGGACCATGCCGTTGATCGCGCTGGCCGTTCTGACCTGGGGGCTTATCTCGGTATTCCCGGCCCTGCCGGTCCTGTTTCTGGCGCACATCCTCTTCGGGATCGGAGTGGGCGGTTTTAACCAGCTGGCGTTTAATTTTATGATCGGCGACACGCCAAAGGCGGAAAGACCGATGTACATGGCGATGTATTCGGCGATTACGGGGGTGGCGTCCTTCTTCGGTCCACTTATCGGCGGCCAAATGTATGAATGGATCGAGCATTGGCCGAAATGGACCCAGGTCTTTGGTTTGCAGTTGGTTGTCGGCATCCTGATGATTGTGCTGGCGATGACATTTGGCCGGCGGATTTTGCGGGATACCTAATTAAGTTAAGTCCGAAAATTCGCCGATTGTGACCGGAAAAGATGACTTTTGAACCGGCATTCGGTATAATCCTTACCAGGTTAAGGAAGCAATCATGACTAAGAGGTGTTAGGGGAGATTAGCGAGATGGCACAATTGAAGGCATACGAGGGTTCGTTTCACGGGGAGCCCGCAGTTTGGCTGCAGGCCGGAAAATATGAAGCCGCCATGGTACCCGGTGTGGGAGGGAACTTATTAGCTTTTCGCGATACCGAAAGCGGTTACCGTTTTTTGCGTGAACCGGCGGGGCATGAAATGGACGACTTCAAAAGCAATCCGGGCGTCTACGGGATCCCGGTATTATTCCCGCCAAACCGTTATCAGGCCGGCGTATTTCCCTGGAAAGGGAAGGAGTACCGGTTCCCGGTGAACGAGGAAGCGACCGGAAACCACCTGCACGGCTTTTTGCACACGGCCGCTTGGGAAGTGGAGGATTACGGACATACCAAACTGGAAAGTTTCGTTACCGTCAAAGCCGCGGTCGATGAAGGGCACGACGCCTACCGTTACCTCCCGTTCCGCTTTACGGTGAGATTAAAATACAGTTTGAGCGAAGACGGGCTATCCCAGCATTTATTCGTGCAAAACCTGGATGAACAGGAAATGCCGTGTCTGCTGGCCTTCCATACGGCGGTAAACGCACCGTTTGCTCCCGACAGCGAAGCGAAGGATTATCGCGTCAAATTGACGATCGGCAAGCGGTGGGAGCTTGATAACCGGATGCTCCCGACGGGGAACCATCAGGCGCTGACCGAAGAGGAGAAGCAATTGCAAAGCGAGGGCATTTATCCTTTTTACGCTTCCATGGATAACCACTACACGGCGGTTCCGCAAAACGGCCGAAACCGGATGGAGCTGACCGACACGAAGATCGGAAAGACGCTGGTTTATGATGTCGGGGCCTCGTACAAGCAGTGGATGATTTGGAACAACGGGGCGACCGAGGGATTCTTCTGTCCCGAACCTCAGATCAACCTGGTCAACGCGCCGAACGTGGATCTGCCTGCGGAGGAAATCGGCCTGTTCAGCCTGGCGCCGGGGGAAATCTGGGAAGAGACCGCCCGCTTATATGTGAAGTAAGGGTCGGGGGAATTTCCGAAGTACGGCATACAGGAAACCAAAAAGTGCGGGTTTGCGGAGGGAACAGCTCCCTTCGCAACCCGCACTTCTTGCGTTGATTCGCTTAGCCTACCTGATCCATACCGGCCGTTCCGCGGTGTCCGGACACAGGGAGCAGACGCTTGATCTGCTCCAGGTTCCGCCGGGGAACCTGAATCGTCTTGATTCCGTGGACTTCATCCCGGAACAATACGACATTGTCCCGAATCTCCGCGATTTTCGGCAAATTGACGTAACAGTTGGTACTGATGCGGTAGAAGGAAGGGTCCGTTACGAGCTCGGAGGTTTGTTCGGCGGAAAGTCTCTGTTTTATACTATAATTTCTGCCATGGAAACAAACGAGTCCGTGAGCCCCAATTTTGAAGAAATACGTGTCGTGCGGGTCGAAATCCTCGTAAACGTCTTTCTTCTCCAATCCGACATTCATCATTCCAAATCCCCCTTTAGAAGATGTTGTGGAAGCGCTTGCAGTATACCATATTTTTACGCGTTTGTGTAGGGGATATGCTTAAAATTTAAAAGCTTCCGAAGCGAACGGCTGGACTTTTTCGTTCTTTTACGGAAGAATAGTTTAGAAAGAACATATAAAAAGGAGGCCGAATTTCTTGTCAAACTTATCGCAACGTCTGCTTATATTCGTGGGATCTTATGCCGAACCGGACAATACCGGGGTTTACGTCTATGCATTTGACCCTGTCCAAGAGGACTTCGAGCGTCTTGACGCCGTATCCGGCTTCAAAAACCCGACCTTCTTGAGCGTGGATGCCGACCATCGCAAAGTGTATAGCATTGCCGAAACCCAAAATAAGGCGGGGGAACGAATCGGGGAAGCCGTTGCGTTCGCGGTCGATCCTGAAACTGGACGGCTCCGTGAACTGAACCGGAGTCATACGATTCAGCCCTCATCTTCGCATATCGCTCTCGACAGGGAGAACCGATACATCGCGTTGTCAGGCTATCATGGCGGGAACGTAGGGTTGGCCAAGCTTGAAGAAGATGGGTTGGTGGGCTCCCTGGTCGACGAACAGCAGCATGCGGGAAAGGGGGCCGACCCCGAGAGACAGGATCGGCCGCACCCGCACTCCTCGCTGTTCAGCCCGGATAACCGTTACATGCTTGTAGCCGATCTGGGCCTGGATTTGGTGCGGACTTACGCTTTTGAAGCCGAGTCAGGTACGCTCAAACCGGTCTCCGATGCGATCACGCCGCCGGGTTCCGGCCCCCGGCATATGGCCTTCCATCCGAACGGGAAGTGGGTTTTCTCCATTAATGAAGTCGGGAATTCCATGACGACCTATCGGTATGACGCCGATTCCGGACGTTTGACGCCGGTCGACACGATCTCCACGCTGCCCGACCATTTTCAAGGGGAAAATACGACCGCGGAAGTGGCGGTGTCGAAGGACGGCCGTTTTCTATACGGTTCCAACCGCGGTCATGACAGCATCGTGCAGTACAGCATCGATGAGAACAGCGGCAAGCTTTCCCTTGTGGAGTATGTATCCACCGAAGGCGGACATCCCCGTCACTTCGCCTTGACGCCGGACGGCGGCCATCTGATCGCGGCCAACCGGGATGCGAACAATCTGGTCTTGTTCCGCGTTGATCGGGAAACCGGACGGCTGCAATTTACCGGGAAGACCGCAACCGTGTCGAAGCCGGTGTGCGTGCGTCCCGTCCTGTTTGGTTAAGCTTCAGCGGAAGCTTGTTCCTTGAAAAGACCGGACGACGTAATGCCTTCCCACAGCTCGGCGAATTGCGGAATATCGAGCTGCTGGGCGGCGTCGGACAAAGCGGTTTGCGGATCCGGATGAACCTCCACCATAATCCCGTCGGCGCCGGCTGCTAGGGCGGCTTTGGCGCAGGGCAGCAGGATGTCCTTTCTTCCCGTGGAGTGCGTCACATCGACCAGCACGGGAAGGTGGGTTTCCTGCTTCAGCAGCGGTACGGCGGAAATGTCCAGCGTGTTGCGCGTCCATTTCTCGTAAGTGCGAATGCCGCGCTCAATGAGCATGACCCGGCTGTTCCCGCTAACCGCGATGTATTCCGCGGCATGTACGAACTCCTCCAACGTGGCGGCGAGCCCCCGTTTCAGCAATACGGGAATGCGGGCTTTGCCCGCCTCTTTAAGGAGCTCAAAATTCTGCATATTTCTGGCTCCGATTTGGATGATATCGATATACTGCTCCGCCAGTTCGATGTGAGCCGGATGAACGATTTCGCTGATGGTCGACAATCCGAATTCATCGGCCACCTCTTTAAGCATTTTTAACCCCTCGATCCCCAGACCCTGGAAATCATACGGAGAGGTACGGGGTTTAAAGGCGCCGCCCCGCATTACCTTGATCCCGGCCTTCCGAAGGGCGGAGGCCACCGTTTGCAACTGCTCATAGGACTCTACGGAGCATGGACCCGCGATCATGACCTGAGTTTCGCCGCCGATGCGTGTGCCGTTTACGGCGATCACCGTATTTTCCGGCTGTTTCTTACGGCTGACCAGCAATTGCCGTTGATGCTCTTCTTCCTGCAAGTGAAGCGAAGCCTTAAAAATCTCCTTGAAGATATGCTTGATCTCGGCATCGCGGAACGGACCGGGATTCAGCCGCGTCAGTTCATCGAGCATGTCTTTTTCCCGCACCGGGTCAAACTTCGGAACCCCCTGTTTCTCTTTGATCTCCCCGATGGCGCATGAAACTTCCGCGCGCTCGTTCAACAGGCGAAGGATCTCGTGGTTTATGCGGCTTAGCTGGGCGCGCAAATCCTCCAAGGTTTGGCTCATGTTTACACACTCCTCTGAATAAATTTTTTATGGGAGCAGAAAAACAAAAAAAGGCTGCCTTGTGAGGGACGGATTATTCCGCGGTACCACCCTCATTAGACAACCTTCCGGTTTCTCAGCTTGGACACGGATAACGGTGTGCGGCCGGATTTCCTTAATATCGCTCGAGAGTGCCGGGCGGGTTCGGGAAATCGACTCGGGAGCGAACTTCAGCGATGCGGCTCCATCGGGGTGCTCTCAATCTCCGGCACCGCCGTCCCTGTGTGGACGCATTCGCTTACTTTTCTCCGTCAACGTCGATCTTGCAGATGAATACAAAGGATAATTACGTAATTACCGGAGATTATAGTCTTTACCGAAAAAGCTGGCAAGCGTGCGCAATCCCGCTTGGAAACTGCAACGCAATGTTTCGTTAAAGCATTTAAAGGGAAAGGACAGGCGATGGGTGAGAAAATTGAGAAAATTGTCCTGTTTGCTGACTTGCTTTTCGGGCAGGGGCTGACTTAAGATAAACCCATAGGTTTTTTGAAACCACATAAGGGAGCAGGTTGCAAATTATGACGTTTTTTAGGGAATTGTTTCAAATGCCGGGTTTTCGCAGGGTGCTGGCCCTGTTGTTTGTCATACTGGTACTTTATTTTTCGCGCAGCATGCTCAACATGATGTTAATCACGTTTATCCTAACGTATTTAATCAACCGGATACATAATTTCATTGCCCGGAACGTGGACAAAGTTATCCGTATTCATCGAAGTATCACGATCCTCTTGATTTATATCGTGATGATTTCCCTGCTTGTGTTGGCCCTCGTCAATTATTTTCCCGTGTTTCTCACGGAACTGACGGATTTGGTGAACCAAGTCATCTCCTTCTACGACAATCCTCCCACAGATTTGCCGGACAATATCATTTTGAATTTTTTGGTGGATACGCTTAAGGACATCGATCTTTCAGCCTATATCAAAGATGGATTTAGTTTTGCGGTCAACGCCCTGTCGGATATCGGAAAATGGAGCTTAAATCTGTTCGTCGCCATTATCCTTAGCTTGTTCTTCCTGTTGGAGAAGGAGAAGGTAACCCATTTCACCGCGAAGTTTAAAGCGAGCAAGTTTTCGGCACTGTTCGTCGAACTGGAGTATTTCGGCAAGAAATTCGTCTCCTCCTTCGGGAAAGTAATTGAAGTCCAGTTTATGATCGCGCTCGTGAATGCGGTGCTCTCCACGATCTTTCTGTGGATTTTCGGGTTCCCGAATTTGGTGGCTTTGTTTATCATGATCTTTTTGCTGGGTCTCATTCCGGTCATGGGCGTGATTATCTCGCTGATTCCGTTATGCGCGATCGCCTTTAAGATCGGCGGCCTGGTCAAGATCGTTTATGTCCTGGTGATGGTTGCCCTGGTGCATGCCTTGGAAACCTATTTCCTGAATCCGAAGTTTTACTCCAATAAAACGCATCTCCCGATCTTTTACACCTTCATGATCCTGCTCGTTTCGGAGCATTTCCTCGGAGTTTGGGGGTTAATCATCGGGATCCCGATCTTCATGTTTTTGCTGGATATCCTGGAAGTGCCGATCGGTACGGCGAAGAAGGAGAAGCTGTCTCCAACTGGAAAATAAACCAACAAGACAGAAAGGACGGAGCCGTCGCCAGTCCTGGCGGCGGCCCCGTCCTTTTTTTACTAATTTTGCGCGGTCTCTGGCTTTGAATTCGGAGCGGGCCATACAATATGATTATGCTGCATGTCCATCGCCGGATGGCCGGGGCTGCCGTGCTTCCAAGTCCGATGAATCGCTTTCTTTAGCCTGTCCGGCAAACTCTGCTTGATTTTGGCGGCCTGCTCCGGCTTCAGCTTTCCTTCGGCGACGGCTTCGTCCATATGACGGGACGCCGTTTCCGTCAGTTTTTTGATATACTCGGCTTCACTCCAGCCCTTCTCGGCCTTTACGACCTGCATCAGCGACTGGCCTTTTCGCAGCCGATCGACGAGCTCTTTCGGTTCCATCCCGAGCATGGACGCCGTATCTTTAACAAGGTGCCCGCCGCGGAAGTGCCGGAAGTGCGGGTGATGCGGCTTGTTTTGTCGTTCATCGTTCTCCGTTTGGGGAGGAGCGCTCTCTGCCGGCGACGTAAGGGCGAATGCGGGAGAGGCGGTAAAGACACCCCACCCTGCGACCGCGGCAAGGAGCGTGGCGGCTGCCAGACGTTTCAGCTGGTGCATAGACTTTTTTCACCTCATCGTTTAGAATAATTTGGGCCTTGCCTTCTTAGTTTAGACAAAATGAACGGATTCATATCAATTCGGGTAAAAATGAGAAAGAGAGAAGCAACAGGAGGAATCGATGTGACGTTTGGCGCAAGAATGCTAAAAACCGGTCTTGCGGTGACCTTAGCTTTATATGTGGTGAGCTGGCTCAATTTATCGTCGCCGGTCATCGCTGCGGTTGCTTCTATTTTTGCGATGCAGCCGACGATTTACCGGTCCTGGAGATATTTGCTTGACCAGCTTCAGACCAATACGCTTGGGGCCGTTCTCGCTATGCTTGGCGGTATGCTGTTCTCCAACGAACCGATTGCGGTAGGGTTGGTCTGCATTCTGGTCATTATGATCTGTTTGAAGCTGAACATGGGCGAGACGATCGGAATCACGCTGGTTACCGTCGTATCGGTTATGGAAGCCTCGGGGCAATGGGAGTTTGCTCTGAACCGGTTTGCCTTGAGTTTGATCGGCATCGTTTCGGCGTTCGTCATCAATGTTCTGGTCATGCCGCCCAAGCCAAAGGTGCAGTACCTGAATCAGATCCAGGAAACCTTCCATCAGCTTTCTTTGCTGCTGCGTACGGCGGTCTCCGATGAAATGAAGGAAACGGTGTTCCGGAGCGAGAAGCGGAAGCTGGAAGACAAAATCAATTCACTAAACGACAAATTTAAGTTGATGGAAGAAGATCAAAAGAAGTTGAAAACGCCCAAATTCAGCGATAGCCGTCAATTGGTCGTATACAAACAAATGTTGAAGGCTCTCCGAAAAGGATACGGGGTTTTGGACGCGGTGGAGCAGCACTATTTCCAGGCGGTCGTCCGCACGCCGGAAATGAACCGCGAATTCGACCAGCAGTTGGAGAAGCTGATCAAATTTCACGAGCACATTATGCTCAAGTTTGACGACAAGCTGAAACCGAACAATCGGGAGGCCGAGGAATTCGAGCGGGAGAACGATGAGTTTCTGCGGCGCATGCTGGACCGGTACGCTTCCGAACGGGTTGGCGTTTTGCGCCTGTCGATCGTCTCGGCGGAGATGTATGAATACGGGCATCAACTGGAGAGGCTAAACCGGTTGGCGGATCACCGTCACACCGCCGGTGATTCATAAATAACAAAAAAGTCCTGCCGCTCGGCAGGACTTTGATCCATTAACGATAATATCAAGTTGAAAAAGGCGCATAAAATGGTTACAATAAAAGCCGATATAAACATGATTAACAAAGCAAACATATCCTAAAAAGATTATATCATAATTGTATTCCAATGTCAATAGGCTGTTTGCCTTGTTGGTAAAGTCGTTATATAGAAGCTTACAAGGGGAGCGATCATGGTGAACGGAACGGATCAAACATGGAAAGAAGAGCAGCAGCGCGTCGAATATGTCTCCGACCGGATTGACGAACAGATTGCGCAGTTAGAGAGTGAAGTGGGCAGCGTACGCGGGGATGTCGTGACCATGCGAAAGGAATTTTGGGATGAGGTAACCGTCAACTTCTCGGAAGCCGACGATGTCGGAGAAACCTCCACCAGCTTGCGCCAGCAATCGCAGGTGTTGTCCGAGCGGGAGAAGAGCCATCAGCACGCCTCGGCCGCACTCGGAAAAATGAAGCGGCTCAAACAGTCGCCTTATTTCGGACGTATCGATTTTGAAGAAGAGGGTTACGGGACCGATTCGATTTATTTGGGGATCGCTTCGCTGCTGGAGGAGGGAGATGAGACGTTTCTCGTCTACGACTGGCGCGCACCGATTTCGAATCTTTACTACGACAGCGTTCCCGGACCGGCGTCCTACGAGACCCCTTCCGGGACGATTGAAGGCACGATGACCCTGAAACGCCAGTTCGTGATCCGGGGCCGCGAAATTAAAGTGATGTTCGATACCGGCGTAACGATCGGCGACGAGCTGCTCCAGCAAGTTCTCAGCCGCAGTTCGGATGCCCAGATGAAGAGCATCGTGGCTACGATTCAGCGGGAGCAGAACCGGATCATCCGCAATGACAGAAGCCGCATGTTGATCGTCCAGGGGGCCGCAGGCAGCGGAAAGACCTCCGCCGCCTTGCAGCGCGTCGCTTATTTGCTTTATAAGCATCGGGATACGCTGCAGGCGGACCAGATGATTCTTTTTTCGCCGAATCCGATGTTTAACAGCTATGTGTCTACCGTACTGCCGGAGCTCGGAGAAGAGAATATGCTGCAGACAACGTTTCAGGAGTATCTGGAACATCGGCTCGGCCGTGAATTTCAGCTGGAGGATCCCTTCATCCAGATCGAATATGTGCTTTCGGGCCGGGAAGACGAGGACTATGCCGCCCGCATTAACGGGATCCGCTATAAATCCTCGGCTTCGTTCCTTGATGCGATCAATCGGTATAAGCAGCTGCTGGAACGGAAGGAGATGCGGTTCAAGCCTTTGAGGTTTATGGGCAAGGTGGTGGTGGACGCGGACACGATCGCGGAGAAATTCTATGCCTTTGATCCGGCGATTCGGCTGGCCAACCGGTGTGAGCTTTTGAAAGATTGGCTGCTCAAGGAGCTGGCTGCCTTCGGAAAGGGCGAGCTGAACGAACCTTGGGTCGAGGAGCAGATTCAAATCCTGGACATCGAGGATTATCAGCGGGCGTTTCAACGGATGCGCCGCAATCAAAAAGGGCGGGCCGACAATTTCAGCGATTACGACGAAGAAAAAGTCATTCTATCCAAAATGGTGGTCAGCGACCGGCTGAAACCGCTGCGCAGATGGGTAAAATCGCTGCGGTTCGTCGATGTTACAGCGCTCTACAGCCAGTTGTTTCAAAATCGCGACCTGTTCCGGGAAATCCACGGCGGCGAGCTTCCGGTGGACTGGGACGCCATCTGCGTGCAGACTCTGGAGAAGATCCGGGAGGGGGAGCTGTTTTACGAGGACGCCACACCTTTTCTGTATTTGAAGGAACTTATTCTGGGCTTCCGTTCCAATACCTCGATCCGGCATGTCATTATCGATGAAGCCCAGGATTACTCGCCCTTTCAGCTGTACTTTCTCAAGCGGCTCTTTCCGCGTGCCCGTATGACGGCGCTCGGCGATTTGAATCAGGCGATTTACGCTCATGCCTCGGTATTGCAGCAGTCCACGTCGCTGACGGAATTGTACGGGGAGGAGCAGAGTGAGCTGATCACTTTGGTGCAAAGCTATCGTTCCACGCGGGAAATCGTCGAATTTACCCGAGGGATGATTCCCGGCGGTGAGGCGATTGTGCCGTTTAACCGGGAAGGCGAAAAGCCTGAGGTGCGCGTTCTTGACGATGTCGCCGAACTGAACGGACGAATCCGGCAAGATATCGAAGGGCTTCGCGCCGAGGGGTATGACATGATCGCGGTCATCTGCAAAACGGCGGCCGAAAGCCAGCAAGCCTATGAGGCGCTGTCGAAAGATTTGCCGGTGAAGTTGATCAAGAAGACGACGCTCTCTTTTGAGAAAGGAATTCATATCATACCGGCTTATTTGGCGAAGGGCGTGGAATTCGATGCCGTTCTGATCTACGACGGTTCGGACGAGAAATATACCCGCGAAGCGGAGCGGAAACTATTTTACACGGCGTGTACGCGGGCTATGCATCTGCTGCATGTGTATTCCGTGGGGACGCCCAGCCGTTTTGTCCGCGAAAGCCGGGAGGATACGTATATTCTTGTATAGGTGTGAATAAAGGCCCGGAGTATATTTTCGTGAAATACAACCAAACTACCCTTTATGGAATGATTTATCGACTGTGAAGGGTGGCCATCATAATGGATAACAAAAAAGGCGATTTGGCTGCGCTCGCTTCCATCCCGCTCATCATGACCTTGGGCAATTCCATGCTGATCCCGATACTTCCGCAAATTGCCCGCGAGCTCCGCGTTTCCTCGTTTCAGGTCAGTTTGCTGATTACGGTGTACGCGGTCGTAGCCATTCTGCTCATTCCTGTGGCCGGATATCTTTCGGACAAATGGGGGCGGAAAAAAATCATTCTTCCCAGCTTGGTTATCGCCGGGATCGGGGGAGCGGTTTCCGGGGTTGCCCCCTGGTTTTCGGAAGGCTTGGCGGTTTATTGGATCATTCTGGCCGGGCGCTTTTTACAAGGAATTGGCGCAGCCGGCGCCTTCCCGATCGTCCTGCCCCTGGTGGGGGATCTGTTCGACGAAGAGGATGAAGTAAGCCACAGTCTGGGGATTATCGAAACCTCGAATACGTTCGGTAAGGTGCTCAGCCCGATCCTAGGGGCGCTCTTGGGCGCGTGGATCTGGTATGTGCCGTTTCTGGCGATTCCTGTTATGTGCCTGGTGTCTCTTCTTCTGGTCCTGTTCTTGGTTAAAGAGCCGGAACGCCGTCATGAAGCCAAGCCTTTAAGGGAGTTTTTAACTTCACTGAAAAACGTGTTTGTCGAGAAAGGGCGCTGGCTCTATGCTATTTTCGCGATCGGCTGCATCTGCATGTTTTTGCTCTTCGGCGTGCTGTTTTATTTATCCGATCAATTGGAGAAACGGCATGGACTGGACGGTGTGTTAAAAGGGCTGGTATTGGCCATTCCTTTGGCGGCCCTGTGCCTGGCTTCCTATATTACGGGCAAAAAAATCGGAAAGAACAAAAAGCTGATGAAATGGTGTGGAGTTGTCGGGCTGATTATGGCAACGGGAGCATTGTTCGGGATCAGCTTTTTGAACAATATTTATTTCGTGATCGCTTGTTTGATCGTATGCGGGGTCGGCATCGGAATCGTTCTGCCGAGTTCGGACGCTTTAATTACCGAAGGGATCGATAAGGAATTAAGGGGAACGATCACCTCCGTTTATAGCAGTATGCGCTTTATCGGGGTTTCGTTGGGACCGCCTGTCATTTCTTTGCTGGTGGGGGCCGGCCACACGATGATGTTCATCGTGATCGGAGCCGTGGCGCTGATCGCGGTAGTGCTCCTGCTGCTGATGGTCAAGCCCGAATCCGACAAGGGAGAAGAGGGCAGACGAAAAGCGCCTAAACCGATCCATCAGGCTTGACGCAACGGTTGTCATAGTTGAATATACCTAATGATGAACAGCGAATCCGGGATTTGCCGAAAGGGGGATCTCGGGGTGCGCTGTTCTTTTTTGCGCCTGTTTTTGGTATGATATTAGCTGGTTCGATAAAAAACAAAATCCGTTACATATAGGATGCCACAAAATAAGGAGGCGGAACTATGAATGCGAAACAGGCGGCTGGATATAAGGCGGCCGAATGGGTTCGGGACGGGATGACCGTCGGTTTGGGAACCGGGTCCACAGCCTATTATGCTATCGAGAAAATCGGAGAGATGGTGGGCAAGGGCTTGAAGATTCGGGCGATTGCGACCTCGAATGCTTCCGAGGAGCTTGCGGTGAAATACGGGATTCCGCTAGTGGCGGCATCCGAAGTGACCCGGCTGGATATCGCGATCGACGGAGCGGACGAAGTGGATCCGCAGATGGCGCTGATCAAAGGAGGGGGCGGCGCTCTGCTGCGCGAGAAGCTGGTGGCGATCAACAGTGACCGGTTCATCGTCATTGCGGACAGCGGTAAAATGGTGTCCCAACTGGGAGGATTCAAGCTTCCGATCGAGATCGTGCCTTTTTGCTATGAATGGACGCTGGGCCGGCTGCAAGAACGCTATAAAGTTGAAATCGAAATGCGCCAGCGGGACGGACAACTTTACGTCACGGACAACGGGAACTATATCGCGGATGCGTCTTTTGGCAAGATTGTATCGCCGGGCGAGTTAAGCCATGAATTGAAAATGACGACCGGCGTCGTGGATCACGGATTGTTCGTGGATATCGCCGATACGGTTATCGTAGGCTATGACGATGGAAGAACCGAAGTGATCGGTAAAAAGGAATAAGGGAGGAACCGAGCGTGCTCGTTCAAGTGACATCGTTCCCCGCCGAAGAGGCTCTGCGGGAGCTGATGGAATATGCGGCAGGTTTTGACCCCGAACGGGAAAAAGAGGCCTGGGAACTTTATGCGTCCGGTGGACAAGCCGAGTTATACGGTTATCAAGAGGAAGGGGAATGGATCGGGTTAATCGGCTTTGCCCTCCGGGAAGGCGGCCAGATGGACATTCACCATCTTGCGGTACATCCGGAAGACCGCTTGAAAGGTTACGGACGCGGAATGCTGCTGGAGACCTTGCTTCTCAAACAACCCCGGGTCATTACGGCCATAACCGATGAAGAGGGAGCCGATTTTTTCCGCAATATCGGATTTTCGGTCCAAGGCTTTATCTCGCAAGGCGGGTACGAGGAGTTTCGGTGCGTTTATCGGACAGAGGAAGAAGAATCGGACGAATAGAAAAAATGAAAGCCGCATCCTCCGTGTGAACGGGGATGCGGTTCTTTTATTTTTTCGGCTAAACAAACAGGGAAGAAAAGTAGCTGCGCACCGCCCATTTTCGTTCATGGCGTTTTTTGAATTTAGGCAGGCTTCTGTAGACGGCTATGGATTCCTGAAAGGCTTGGTTTGCCTCTTCTTTGCGCCCCAGCGAGCGGTAGAGACTGCCGAGAAGGTAGCAGGCTTCGCTGGAGGAGGATTGGATTTCACCGTATTTACCGACGTAGGCCAGCGCCTTTTCGGGATTAGCTTCCTTAAAGGCTAGGGCCAGTGTTAAATAAGGTTGGCCGTATCTTACGCGTTCATTTAGCCGGATCGCTTGTAGTATCATGGCTTCGCCTTCGTCCAGACGCCCCAGCCCGATGGTCGCCCTCCCCAAATCGTCCCAATATTCCGCCGAGCTCTCGGAGTAGTCTCGCACTTCTTCAAGAAGAGCCAGCGCTTCTTTGTACTTTTTGCGTTCCAATAACAGGCGGGCCAGTTCACGCTTCGCGGAAACATCAAACGGACTTAAGGAAAGCTGCTGGCGTAGCTTGCTAATATTTCGATATCTTTTGTAGGGTATGGAAATGCTCGGAAATACGCCGATAAAACGCCGATCGATAAAATAAAGGACTGCGAGCAAAATTATAACGGCAATCCAGGGATTTCCTATCAACCAGGTCAACAAAATAAAAAGCATGAGCTTGCTCATAAGTTCCTCCACCCATCATTATATTTACCAATTATAACATAGTTTGGGCGCTGGACGATTATAGTTATACGATGGTTTGGGTATTAATGAATAGGAGTAAAAAAAGAAAGAAGCCGCCAAAAGCTGGCGGCTTCTGAAGTTGAACGGTTTGACGGAGGTTACTGCATACCGCGCATAACCGAGCTGGAGCTCGATGGGCTCAATTGTGACCCGGACGTTTGGCCGATGGAAGATCCGAAGGACGATCCGCCGGATCCCATGGATCCAACGGAACCGACAGACCCCATAGAACCGGTGGAACCGGCAGATCCAACTGAGCCGAGGGAACCGGCGGAGCCGATAGATCCGACGGACCCTGCGGAAGATCCGAAAGAAGAACCGCTTTGCGAACCGAAGGATGATCCGGCCGACGATCTGAGCGAAGAAGTTCCAAAGGATCCTGCCGACGAACCGGAGGCTCCGAACGACGAATTTACAGGCGAAGCTCCGATGGAAGAGCCTGCGCCAAAGGATGCACCGGATCCGATGGAAGAGCTTGCGCCAAAGGATGAACCGGCCCCGATGGAAGAGCCTGCGCCAAAGGAGGATCCAGACCCGATGGAAGAGCCTGCGCCAAAGGATGAACCGGCCCCGATGGAAGAGCTTGCGCCAGAGGAGGATCCAGACCCGATGGAAGAGCCTGCGCCAAAGGAGGAGCCGGCCCCGATGGAAGAGCTTGTGCCTGAAGAGGAGTCGGATCCGATGGAAGAGCCCATGCCAAAGGACGAACCCGAGCCGAAGGAAGTTCCGCCGGAAGAAGCGCCAATGGAAGAAGATCCAATCGAAGAAGATCCAATCGAAGAAGATCCAATCGAGGAAGAGCCGATGTTTCCTTGGTTAAATCCCGTTTGGCCAAATCCCCCCCCAAATGAGCTGGACGGTCTGTATTCCTGACTTCCGAATTGGCTGGTTCCAGAAAAAGAGGTTCTTTCAATTTGGCTCGTCAGCTGCGACAGTTGCTGGAACTGCTGCATCGCTTGCTGATGACCTTGAATTGCTGTCTGAATCGTTTGAACCGCCTTGCGTTCGCGTTGAGCCAACTGCTCCAGTTGAATCGCGTTTTGTTGTTCCTGTTCCAGCATTTGCTGATACATGGCGGTAGATTGGCGGGTTTGCTGTTCCAATTGTCTTACAATCTGTTCGATCTCGCGAACTTGCTGAGAGACATTATTGTACATGTAGTTTGTCCTCCTAAATGTTTAGATATTGGGAATCATGGTTAGCTTGCCCACCATGTACCTCGATATGCATGTTAGAATGTACGGCCGAATTTCCGTTTATGTGGAGAAAATATCTTACTACGAAATAAGAAAGGTGATGGATGAATGTACCGGTTGGTGCTGGTCAGACATGGAGAAAGCGAATGGAACAAATCCAATTTGTTTACGGGATGGACGGATGTCGACTTATCTGCGAAAGGAGTCAGGGAAGCGAAGGACGCTGGAATTTTGCTGAAAGAGGGGAAATTCGTTTTCGATGTGGCCTACACTTCCTACCTTAAGAGGGCGATTAAAACACTGTACTATATCCTGGATGCGATGAATTTGCTCTGGATCCCGGTGCATAAGACTTGGCAGCTGAATGAACGGCACTACGGGGCTCTGCAAGGGTTGAGTAAATTGACGACAGCCCAGCAGTATGGAGAGGATCAGGTTATGTTATGGCGCCGAAGCTTTGATGTGCTTCCTCCTTCCCTTAATCAGGAGGATGAGCGTTATCCGCGAAACGATCCGAAATATCGCGATGTTCCGGATTCGCAAATCCCCCTGACGGAGAGCCTGAAAGAGACGATCGTGCGAGTGCAGGATTATTGGGACAGAGAAATCAAGCCGCAGATCCTTGCGGGGAAAAACGTGGTCATCGCGGCCCATGGCAACAGCCTCAGAGCCCTGGTGAAATATCTGGAGAATTTAAGCAATGAGGAGATCGTGGATGTCAACATCCCCACGGGAACTCCGTTGGTTTACACGTTGGACGAAAATTTAAAACCTGTGGAAAAGTACTATCTGGGAAGCGACCAGAAGGTGGAGCACAAAATCAGAAAAGCGGCGGATCCCGACAAGATCCTGGAATAAGCCTGTTTTGTCCTATTCTGTCCAAGCGTCCGGAGAAACCTCTGCATATGCTGATTTTGGAGGTGATGAGATGGACAGAGCGGAATTCATCGCTGCAATTGCTCCGGACGCGGTGAAAGACTGGCATCAAAGCGGAGTTCCCGCTTCCCTCACGATCGCTCAAGCCGCATTGGAATCGAATTGGGGATCCAGCGGTCTGGCGAGACAAGCCAACAATTTATTCGGGATTAAAGGTAACGGGCCTGCAGGCAGCGTAATGATGCCGACGACGGAATACCGGAACGGATCACCGGTACGAATCCATGCCCCGTTCCGGAAATACCGCTCGTGGGCAGAATCGATAGCGGATCATACCCGGCTGTTGCAGAATAAACGATACACCGGGGTGCTGCGGCGTTCCGGTCAGGAGGCGGCTAAGGCGGTCGCGGCGGCAGGTTATGCGACCGATCCGTCATACGCTTCCAAATTAATCGGTTTGATGGATAAGTATAATCTATATCAATATGATACTCGGAAAGGGGATGAGCCGATGACGGCCGAGGAAAAGAAACGGTTTGACGCCCTGTTGGATACGGTAAACATGCAGGCGGAGCGGATTGCCGAACTGGAAAGAAAGGCGAGCATGCCCGTACCGGATTGGGCCAAAGAAGCGGTTCAGGCCGCCGTCAGCTATGACCCGGCCCGGCCACTGATCGATACCCCGGAGGGCGGAAGCCTCGATTTCTACCGGGTCATCACCATTTTGCATCGCCGCGGACTGTTTGACAAGAAAGAATGAAATCCAACAAATTCAGGAAATGAAATGACGGTTTTTTAATCCAAAAGTTACGGATTTGTAAATTTCTATATATACAAGGATTGGGAAAAGGCTTATACTCATGGTATGGGGAACGAAAAACACAAAGAAGACACCCTCTTTCTGCATAGTCATACCAATAGAAAGGAGTGTGTTGGATGGATTCGCTGGAACAAATAAAGGAGCATTACAAGTCTCTGGAAAATCGGGTCCGGTTGTTTATCATGGTGCACTCCGACATAGAATACGTTCAAGGATCTTCCGAATGCGTGGAAGGTGGGGCATTTACTTGGGCAACCCTCTCTCCGGATTCCCAACTCATACAATCCGAACTGTACCATGAATATATGTCCTTGATCAAGCGAGCGAGAAAGCACTTGGAATTGGCCGGGAGCTCCTATCTTGAAACATTTGATGAGAGCTGCGCCGAGGTCAAAGCTTATATTTTGCAGGAAAATCTTCTTTGGGGCTCGTCCCTTCAAGATGTTTTCATCGGTGTTAAAAAAGAACTTGACCTGCAACGAGGTCTGATTGCCCAGCCGATTTTGATCTGAAAAAGCGAAACAGCGCGAAGGCGTCGCAGAGTATATCTGTGACGCCTTTTTATCGTTTCAAACTCCCCCAGGAAATGGCGAAACTTCCCTTATGCTGTTTCCCCTTCACCTCAAGACGGTAGTTTCCGGGTTGATCGAGCTGGACGACAAAGGAGGAAGTTTGGATTTGTTTTCCTTGATAGGAGGGGTTGCCCTGACTATCCGTCAAGGAAATATCCAACTGCCCGGAATCGGTGGTTACTTCAAACCCGACCTCCAACGGCTGACCTTTTTCCACCTGAATGTCCTTTTCTTTTTGCCCCGTAAACTTGGCGTATTTCATGCTCATCGAGGTTGGGGTATTGGTCTCTACGGCCATTTTCGTGGACTCACAGCTTGTGAGAAGAAGTGCCGCCATCACCATGGCCAAAAATCCTTTAAACGAAAAAACGCTGCGCCACAACGGACTCATAAAAGGAACCTCCCCAGATTTGAACTGCTTTCTTAATACAGCATACAACAGAATCTGGAATATCGGCTATGAAATCTGATATACCCGGCATAAAAAGCGAAATGAGGATCAGATATTTAAAACGGCCGTAAAACTGCCATATTATAAACTTAATTGCTAAGCTTAACCGATAGCATTGCTCTGGCAGTTCTGGTACAATACCATCATCAAGTTTTAAGGAGCGGAGTCCCATGGACAATGATCTTAAAGAGTTGCTGCAATCGGTAATTCGAGCGGAATTGGTACCCGTGAATGAGCGCTTGGAACGTATCGAAACAGAACAGCAGGGAATGAAGCAAGAACTCCAGGGGATAAAGCAAGAGCAGCAGGGGATGAAACAAGAACTCCATGAGATAAAGCAAGAACTTCAGGAGGTAAAGGAAGAACAGCTGGGAATGAAACAGGATCTGCTGGAGATGAAGCAGGATCAGGTTTTGATCAAGCGTGTGGTACTGGAAACCAATGATCGCCTGAAGAACGTGGAAACCATTTTGGAGAATCAGCATAGAATCATCGAGCTTCTCTCTGCTCGTTCGATCCAGCAGGAAGCAGAATTAAAAAGAATCAAGTAAACCGGTCCCGTGGGGAATCGGCATGTTCCACGTTGGATTCAGGAATTCCCGACCGCTCTCTATGAGCGGTTTTTTGCTTTTTCGCATTATGGTTAAAGTTCAGTTCATCAACTCATAAAAAAAGGACAAAAACCTTCGTAGAAAACCTTGCTACAAAGGCTTTTGTCCGGGCGCCCCTTGCGGGACGCCCATCATGGGAGAGGAGAAACCGGACGAAGAGCTTATGGGGAAACGTAAGTCTTCTCCGCGGTTGTCTACGACATTTGTGATGTCGATAGTACCATTCTGATCACTTTAAGGGTGATTTATACATCCTTGCGAGAAAATATGGAGAGATTTCAATTTTTAATTCCCCGTTCGATTATGGTACGATAGCGTCAGGCATTTTTTGCATGAAGGAAGGGAAGCGAAACATGAGAGTCATATCGGGCAGTGCCCGGGGGAGAGCGCTCAAGGCGGTCCCCGGTATGGGGACAAGGCCCACGACAGACAAAGTGAAGGAGGCCTTGTTCAGCATGATCGGGCCGTATTTCGAAGGGGGCTGCGCGCTGGATTTGTTCGCGGGTACCGGCGGACTGGGGATCGAGGCCTTGAGCCGCGGAATGGACAAAGCCGTATTCGTGGACTTGGAATATAAAAGCATCGAAATCGTTCGCGCCAATTTGCGGACGGCGGGGCTGGAGGACAAGGCGGAGGTTTATAAAAATGACGCCGAACGGGCGCTCAAGGCGTTAGCCAAGCGCGAGGCGAAGTTTAATCTCGTCTTTCTGGATCCGCCTTATCGTCTAAAGCATGGGGACAAGCTGATGAGCATGATGGATCAGCTAGGCCTGCTCCATCCCGGAGCGACAATCGTTTTGGAGTATGAATCCTCGTACGCTTATCCGGAGCGGGTCGGGGCCTTTGCCGAGACGAGAAAGGCCCAGTACGGCGAGACGGCTGTCTCTATCTACCGCTACAATGAAGAGGATCATGAACCCCCGGTTCAAGAACCGGGCGAGGAGGCATAAGATGGAACATCAAAGAAAAACGCCGCGGATCGCGGTTTATCCGGGAAGCTTTGACCCGGTGACAAAGGGGCATATGGATATCATTCAGCGGGCGTCGCGCCAGTTCGACAAACTGATCGTAGCCGTCCTGAACAACTTGAGCAAAAATCCTTTGTTTACGGTGGACGAGCGAAAAGAATTGCTCGGCACGGTGACGGCGCATTTGCCTAATGTGGAAATCGACAGCTTCCGGGATCTGCTCGTCAATTACATGGATCTCAAGCAGGCTCATGTAATCGTAAGAGGGATCCGGTCCGTAACCGATTTTGAATACGAACTCCAACTGGCGTCGACGAACCACAAGCTGAACAGCGAGGTCGAGACGATTTTTATGATGACCAATCCGAAATATTCCTATCTCAGCTCCAGTGTGGTGAAGGAAATCGCCAGCTTCCACGGGGACGTGGGCGACCTCGTTCCGCCGGAAGTGGAGAAGGCGCTGAAGGAGAAATTCGCGAACCGTTGAAGGATATCAAGCAAAGCATCAATTCGCATTTTTTTTGTAAACGAGCGAAATGACCAGAAAAGCTGCGACAAGGAACAACAGCAGCCAAAACTGGGCCTGAACAACTCCGGAGATTTGCTCCCATCCCGGTATGGGAAAAGAGCCCGCGGTAACGGAAGGCAGATCAACCTCCGCCGTGGTGGACTTGACTTGGGGGAGCCATTTGGACATCGGAGCCCACAGCAGTAAAGTCAATACATAGGCGTATGCTCCATGAAGCAGTCGAGTCAGCAAAAAATACTTCGTACCGCCCAGGCCGGCAGGCTTCAGGACGGACCTCGCCTGCAGAAACGCGCAGATTCCGCTCCATCCCAGCAAAGCGCCGAGCAGTGCGCAGACCATCGCCGGCGGAAGCGACAGCCGGGCGGCCGTGTAGGTGCCCAGATGGACTTCCAGCAGGCCGGCCACGACGAAGGAAGGAAGAAATCCGGGCAAGATGCCGGTCAACACATGGATGACCACTGCAAAAATAAGCATATAACCGCCGGTCGTCATCGAGATCTGTACTCCCGAACTGACCGTATCCCCCAGCAGTTTGCCGATACCGCGGCCGTCCGCCCTGCGGGCTTCTTCCATTTGCGCGAGCGCCTGGCGGAATCGGGACGGCCGGGGGCGGGAGGGAGAGGTGACGGCCGGCTTTGCTTTGGGTTCGGGGCCCGGACTCCGGTCCAGAAGGTGAAGCGTAACGCCTGCGGCGAGGCCGCCGAGCCAATGCGCGGCAAGGAGCAGGAGGCCCCACTCGGGCCGCCCCCAGAAGCCGGTGCCGACCACAACCGCAATGAGCATCGGACTGGCAAAGTGGGCGGATGCGGCCATCTTTTCCGCTTCCAGAGCCGAAATCTTGCCTTGTTTGTACAGAGTGGCCGCGGCGGATGCGGCGGCCGGAAAACCCGCCGTAAGACCGAGCGGCAGCACCCAGGCATAAGAGCCGGGCAGGCCCAGTCCCCTTCGGGTTAACGGCTCGACCAAGACGCCGAGCCCGTGAGCGAAGCCGCCGGCAAGCAGGATTTCGGACAGCACCAGAAACGGGAGAAGGGCGGGGAACACGATCCGCCACCAGACGGTTAACCCCTGGCCGGAAGCCTGAAAGGCCTCGCGGGGGTCGATCATAATACAAACGACGAGCAGGACGGCGGACAGCCCGAATAGCAGTGTCGCCGAAAAGCTGCTTCCGGAAGTGGAGCTCTTGCTTGGCAAGGAGTTCACCTACTTTTTTTGATAATCGCTAAAAAACGAATGGAATAGTACAAGATATATGCTCGGGAGGCAAAGTACATGCCATTGTCCGAGAACGGCAAAATCAGAGGGGGGAGAGGGAAATGCGCAGAAGCAGATCGTCCGTCATTAAAGCGGGGCTGTATTTAATCACGTTGGCCATATTGATTTACGTCCTGGTGTACATGCCCACGCCTTATATGATCCATCAACCCGGTTCGGCGGAGGAGATCAAACCGATCGTCAGCGTTAAGAAAGGGGATACGGAAGAAAAGGGAACCTTTATGCTGACCACCGTTTCCGTCAGCTATGCGAATATCGCTATGCTCGTCACGTCCCAATTTCAGCCTCACACGGAAGTCATCCGCAAGGAACCGGACCGGAACGAGGAGGAATATCAGACCGAGCAGCGCTACTACATGAATACTTCGCAATCCAGCGCGATCATGGCCGCTTACAAATACGCGGGGGTCGAATACAAAATCGTGCCGGAGTATGTTTTTGTGATCGGCCTTTCCGACAAGATCACCCCCAAGGGAGAGTTTCATCCTGGAGACATCCTCAGAAAAGTGGACGGGAAGAAAGTCGAAAAGTTCGAGCAGCTGGCTGAGCTCATGTCCGGGAAATCGGCGGGGGATCAAGTAGCGGTGGAGCTGGAGCGAAACGGGAAAAAGGTCGAACAGCGGGTAGAGCTGGTGGAACTCGGCGAAACCAACGGGATCGCCAAAGTGGGATTCGGGGTCAGCGTCGGGGAAGTCCGAAAAATCCAGCCGCAGGATCCGGGCATGGAGGTGCATTTTGCCGAAACGCGAATCGGCGGTCCTTCCGCAGGGTTGATGTTCTCCCTGGAAATTTATAACCAGCTGACCCCCGGGGACCTGAGCAAAGGCTACCGCGTTGCCGGAACGGGCACCGTGGCGGAGGACGGAACCGTCGGCCCGATCGGCGGGGTCCAGTTTAAAATCGTCGCTTCCGATCGGGAGAAGGCGGATATATTTTTTGTGCCGGAGGACAATTATAAGGAAGCAAAGGCGAAGGTCGACGAACTCGGGACTTCGATGAAGCTGGTTCCGGTCAAGCGAGTCGACGACGCCCTGAAGTATTTGAAGGAGCTGTCGTACAAATCATAAAGGCCGAACCTCGGCCTCTATAACTGAAGTGGAGGCTGCCGATAATCCCGCAACATATCTTCCGTCGTTCTTGTCGTCATGGCGTTCGCGTAAAGGGCGGAGGCTTTGAGATCAAGCGCCAAATGAGAATGAGCCTCGCCGCCGGCCGCCCGGGTGATGACGGGGAGGGCGGCCGTTTTTCTCATCGTTTTGAGCAGCGCTCTGCCTTTTTGCGAAAAGCCCAGGACCCGCAAATATTGCGGCCCTTGCCCCAAAGCTTCAGGGGCGAGGGAATCGGCCGGATGCTGAAGCAAAACATGGAGCAGGGTCCGCTGAAGTTTGGTGTGCGTGTAACGCTTCGTTTTCAGCTGTTTGACCAGCTCGGATACCGTGGGGTGGCTTAGATCGGATAACAGACGTTTAATCCGGTACTCCAGCCCTTCGGTCATTTCATGATGGGCCGCGAGCTCGCCGGGCGTGCAGGCGAGCAGCCGGTGAAACAACTGGGGCGCGAACCGCTCCCAGTCCATCGGCCCCCGCCCGGCGGCGAACTCGCGGGCCAGTACGGCCGCCGTGAACGGCGGCACGTACGGCTCCGCGGCGGCAAGCCCGCCCGCCTTGGCCAGGAGCGCCCGCACGGCGGTGGCGCTAGCGATCGCGGCGTCCCGCGGCGCCGCGTCGTGGTACCCCGCGGCCCGCCGCCGCACCGTCAGCGGCGCGATGCCGCTGGACAGCCGCCGCAGCGCGATCAGGTAATGCAGCCCCAAACTGTTGTTGGGCTGCATCAAAAGCGCTCGCGCCGCGGCGGCATCGCCGCCCGCGCAGGTGCGGGCGGCCGCGGCGGCGTAGGCCGCGGGGTAGCTCGCCCCGGTGGCGAGCTCCTCGCGGACTGCCGCCCGGAGCGCGGCGCTCTCGTCCGCCAGCCGCTCCGCGAGCGGCTGCAGGGCCTCGAGCGCCCCGGCTTCGCTGCCGAAGCACAGATGCGTCACGACGCCGGTCGCCTGGAGCGTGGCGACGGCGCCGTACGCAAACCATTCGGCCGGCTGCACGGCATAGGCGACCGGCAGCTCCAGCACGAGGTCGACGCCGAGCCGCAGGGCCATTTCGGTCCGGGCCCATTTGCCGACGATCGCGGGTTCGCCCCGCTGCAAAAAATCGCCGCTCATCACGGCGACGGCGGCTTCGGCACCGGCCAGCCGCTTGGCTTCGGCGAAATGATAGGCATGCCCGTTATGAAGCGGATTATATTCGACGATGAGTCCGACGGTCTTCAAAGTTCGTTCCCCTCTGACGGCACAGCTTCCGCAGGGCGCTCTGTAGAGGCGCGCCGGCGGTTACTGCACGATGATTTTGGTTTATTTAATATGAATAATAACACAGCAGGGCTGTTGACAAAACTTACTGAAAATCGGTATAATAATTTTTGTTTGTTTGGAGTGATATTCATGATCTTAAATTTTCGTCAGTTGGCGTCGTCCGACCGCCCGGTGGAGTTCCACCAGACGCTGGATGTCAGCCAGGTTATCAAGGGACGCAAGGATATTCAGGCGGCCGGACCCCTACAAGCCGATCTTCAGGCCGAGCCTGCCGGCGGCGGAGTGGTGAAGGTGACCGGAACCCTTGCGGGCGAACTGGACATGTCCTGTTCCCGATGCCTGAAGCCCTTGAGCCACAAAGTCGATATCGAGTTTGAAGAACGCTTCAAGCAAAGCGATCATCCCGAGGCGGAAGCGCAGGATGAAGATGAGGAACTGCAATGGGTCGCTGAAGATCAGTTGGATCTGAAGCCCTACGTTGAAGAGTCCTTTCTTCTGAACCTTCCTTTCGCGGCCTTGTGCAAGGAAGATTGCAAAGGGCTTTGCCCTTCTTGCGGAACCGATCGCAATGAGCGGGATTGCGGCTGCAATACGGAGCGGATTGATCCTCGTCTGGCCTCGCTCGGCGATTTTTTCAAAAAGTAAACAACGAACAGCGTAAGAAACCGGGAACCCGGGTTGACTTGATAAGGAGGTGGGAACCATGGCAGTACCTCAACGGAGAACGTCCAAAACGCGCCGCGACAAACGTCGTACGCACTTCAAATTGGCTGTGCCGGGCATGGTAAAATGTGAACAATGCGGCGAATTGAAGCTTGCTCACCACGTATGCAAAGTTTGCGGAACATACAAATCGAGAGAAATTATCAACGCGTAAGCGACTGTAATTTCAACAACTTCAGGTAGTATCTCATTTCGGTGAGATACTATTTTTTTTGGGGCTAGTTTCCAAACTTCCAACTCCAAAAAGATGCAAATCTGCAGGAATTTTAGGCCGATTCCCGAGGGAATGCGAAAAAAGATGCAAATCTGCAGGCATTTCCAGCGATTTTAGAGAAACGAGCCGGTTTCGTCGAAAATTCCTGCAGATTTGCAGGTATTTTGAAATTTTTAATCCAAACAGGAAAAAAGCATGCACATATGCAGGAATTCTATGTTATCAAGGTTGTCTGAAGGGGGACTAGTAATAAACGCACCCCTTCAGGAGTAGGCAAAAGCGGTAACGGAATAGTAGCTTGAACGAAGTGAAAGTTAGCGCCTTTAGACGCAAGCCGGTAATAAAGGCATATAGCCTTAAAGCAAAACCACCCGTTTGACGGGTGGCTATGATGTGCCGCGGGGCGGAAAGAACGGCGGTTAGAAGCATTGCCTCTTTCTTTTTCCGGGCAGATGTTTTATACTAGAATTTAGTACCAGGTTCTAAAATGTGATGTCATCAACCTAGCGTTTATAATAGATTGAACTGATCCTCGGAGGGGATATCCATCGAACGTTTGCCGAAAAGAGCGAGACAGCAGCAGCTCGTGAAACTTATAGAGGAAAATCCGTTTGTCACGGATCAGGAGCTGACGCGTCAGCTTAAAGTCAGCATTCAGACGATTCGATTGGACCGCCTGGAGCTGGGAATCCCCGAACTCAGGGAACGCATGAAGCTGATGGCGGAGCGCTCCTACGATCAGGTTCGGTCCCTGCCGCTGCATGAGGTGATCGGGGAAATCGTCGATCTCCAGCTGGACAAGAGCGGGATCTCCATCTTCGAAATCCGGGAGGAGCATGTTTTTTCCCGGACGGGGATTGCGCGGGGACACCATGTGTTCGCCCAGGCCAACTCCTTGGCCGTCGCCGTGATTAACGACGAGATCGCTTTGACGTTCTCCGCCGACATCCGGTTTATCCGCTCGGTTCATTTGGGGGAGAAGTGCATCGCGAAGGCTTACGTGCGTCCGATGTCCGGCAACAAAGGCAAGGCTCGGGTCGAAGTATTTACCTATGTGGGGGAAGAAATGGTTTTTCAAGGGAACTTTGTCATCTACCGGTCCACCGCCGATGACAATCAAGAGGGAGGAAATAGCCATGCGAATCGCGATTGACGCCATGGGCGGGGATCACGCGCCGAAGAGCACCGTGGAAGGCGCGCTGGCCGCGGCCCGGGAATGGAGCGACGTGCAAATCGTGCTGGTCGGCCGCAAGGAGGCTTTGGAACCGCTGATGGCGGGGGCTCCGTCCAATCTATCGATCCAGCACGCCGAAGAGGTGATCGAGGCCGAGGATGAGCCCGTTAAGGCGGTCCGCCGCAAGAAGGACGCTTCGATGGTCGTAGCCGGACGGATGGTCCGCGAAGGCCAAGCGGACGCGATGATTTCGGCGGGCAATACGGGCGCGCTTATGACGACCGGCCTGCTTGTCGTCGGGCGGCTGGAGGGGATCGAACGGCCGGCCCTGGCGCCGATGATTCCTACGCTGGACGGACGCGGCGTATTGGCGCTGGACTTGGGCGCGAATATGGACGCGAAGCCGGAGCATCTGGCGCAATACGCGCTGATGGGCAGCATTTACCGGCAAAAGGTTCACGGTATGGAGAAGCCGCGCGTCGGCTTGCTGAACGTCGGAACGGAAGCGAAGAAGGGCAACGAATTGACGAAGGCGGCTTATCCGCTGCTGGAGGAGACGCCGATCGCGTTTGTCGGCAATGTCGAGGCGCGCGATATTCTGACCGGGGCTTGCGATGTCCTCGTCTGCGACGGGTTTGCCGGCAATATTTTGCTTAAAACCTTGGAAGGGACGGCCGGCGCCATGTTCTCGCTGCTCAAGCAGGAGTTTACCAAATCGCTGAAGAACAAGCTGGCGGCGGCGATGCTGATGCCGTCCCTGAAAGGGCTTAAGCAGACCTTGGACTATAAAGAGCACGGCGGAGCGCCGCTGCTCGGTCTTAGCGGCCTGGTAGTCAAGGGGCACGGCTCTTCGGACGGCGATGCGATCAAAAACGCGGTTCGCCAGGCGCGGACCGCCCTGCAGAGCCGGTTGACGGAAAGTATCGCGGAGGAAATCGGGAAACGGATGGTGCAATCATGAAATTTCGTTCAATTGGAATCGTCGGGTACGGCAAGTATGTGCCCGAGAAGGTGTTGACCAACGCCGATTTGGAAAAAATGGTAGAGACGAACGATGAATGGATCGTATCGCGGACGGGGATCCGCGAACGCCACATCGCCGCGCCGGAGCAGGCGACTTCCGATCTGGCGTACGAGGCGGCGGTCCGGGCGCTGAAAACGGCCGGTCTGGCGGCGGAGGATGTGGAGTTGATCATCGTCGCCACCGTGACGCCGGACACGACCTTTCCTTCGACCGCCTGCATTTTGCAGGAAAAGCTGGGGGCGAAGAAAGCCGCCGCTTTCGACCTGTCCGCGGCATGCTCGGGCTTTGTGTACAGCATGGCGACCGCGAACGGCTTTTTGCAGACGGGCATGTATAACAATGCCCTGATCATCGGGGCGGATACGTTGTCCCGCATTACGGATTACACCGACCGGAACACCTGCGTTCTGTTCGGGGACGGAGCCGGAGCGGTCGTTCTGGGCGAAGTTCCGGAGGGCCGCGGCTTCCTCTCCTTCGACCTTGGCGCGGAAGGGGCCGGCGGGCCGCTGCTGAAACTCGAGGGCGGCGGATCCAGACTCCCGGCCTCGGAAGAGACGGTAAAGGGCGGCAAGCACTTTATTTACATGAACGGCCGCGAGGTGTTCAAGTTCGCGGTGCGGGTCATGGGGACGGCGACGGAGGAAGTGCTCCGCAAGGCCGGCAAGAGCAAAGAGGATATCGATCTTTTCGTGCCGCATCAGGCCAATATCCGGATCATTCACTCCGCAATGCAGCGCCTGGAATTGCCGGAGGAGAAGTGCGTGATCAACGTGGATAAGTACGCGAATACCTCGGCGGCTTCGATTCCGCTTGCCTTGGTCGAGGCGGCGGAAGAGGGGCGGATGAAGGAAGGCGACACGGTGCTTCTGGTCGGCTTCGGCGGAGGATTGACCTGGGGGGCGTCCGTGCTCGTTTGGTAATCCGCGCGGCGTGCAGATTGCAGATTAATGAAGGACAGGAGGGCGTGATCGGAAGATGGGGAAGATCGCCTTTGTTTTTCCGGGACAGGGTTCCCAACATGTAGGAATGGGCAAAGATATGTATGACGGCGTGTCGGAGAGCCGGCGCTTGTTTGAGCGGGCGGACGAGGTGCTCGGCATGCCGCTGTCGAAGCTGATTTTTGAAGGGCCGGACGGCGATTTGAAGCAAACGGCCAACACGCAGCCGGCGCTGCTGACGACAAGCGTGGCGCTTTATGAAGCGTTCGCCGCGAAAGGGATCAGACCGGACTATGTGGCCGGACACAGCCTTGGCGAATACAGCGCTTTGACGGCGGCGGGCGCGCTGAAGTTTGAGGAAGCCGTTGCGATCGTAAGGGCCCGCGGCGAATTTATGGAGCAGGCGGTACCCGGCGGCAAAGGCGCCATGGCGGCCGTGCTGGGCGGCGAACGCGAGGCGCTCGCGGGGCTGTGCAAAGAGATTGCGGACGGTGGCGACCTGGTCGAGCTGGCCAATATCAACTGCCCGGGCCAAATTGTCGTCTCGGGTACCCGTGAAGGGATTGCCAAAGTTGTCGAACGGGCGAAGGAGATCGGCGCCAAGCGGGCGATTCCGCTGGAAGTGAGCGGACCGTTCCACTCCTCGTTGATGACTTCGGCGGCGGAGCGGCTGCGGACGAAACTGGCCGAGGTGCAGTTCGGGGACGCCGACGTTCCGGTCATAGCCAATGTGACGGCGCGTCCGGTCCAAAGCGCCGGGGAGCTTGCGGACCTGTTGGTCCGTCAGGTGTACAACCCGGTTCTCTGGGAGGACAGCGTGAGATTTCTGATCGCCGAAGGCGTGGATACCTTTGTCGAGTTGGGGCCTGGCAGCGTGCTGGCGGGCTTGATCAAGAAAATCGACAAGAGCGTCCGGATTCTTAACGTCAACGGGCTGGAGAGCCTGGAAGCATCGGCGGAAGCGCTCCGCTAAAAGATTAGGCTGACAAGCTCATCCTTTTCTGGTATTTTTAAGCTTGACCTCCCTTGATTTAGAATCCAAAAGGTATATCCTCTTTGGGGAAGGAGATGAATGACATTATGGCAAAACCGCTTGAAGGGCAAAACGCTCTGGTTACGGGCGCGTCCCGCGGAATCGGACGCAGCATCGCCCTTGCCTTGGCCGAGGCCGGCGCGAATGTCGCGGTGAACTATGCCGGGAATGAACAGGCGGCTGCGGGCGTCGTGGCCGAGATTGAAGCGCTGGGCGTTAAAGCCTATGCGGTGAAGGCTCATGTCGGAAACAGCGAACAGTTTGAAGGGATGGTCAAGGGCGTGTTGGACGCCTGGGGCAAGATCGACATCCTCGTAAACAACGCGGGAATCACTAGAGATAATTTGATTATGCGGATGAAAGAGGAAGAGTTCGACGAAGTCATCGAGACGAATTTGAAGGGCGTGTTTAACGGAATTAAAGCGGTGACGCGTCCGATGATGAAGCAGCGTTCCGGCCGGATCATCAACATCTCTTCGGTCGTCGGCACGCTCGGCAATCCCGGACAGGCCAACTATGTGGCCGCCAAGGCCGGCGTCATCGGTTTGACGAAATCGTCGGCCCGGGAGCTCGCGTCGCGCGGGATCACCGTCAACTGTATCGCCCCGGGCTTTATCGAAACGGATATGACCGATCAGCTTTCCGAAGAACTTCGGGAAGGCATGCTGAAAGGCATCCCGCTCGCGAGGCTCGGCCAGCCGGAAGAGATCGGCAAAGTGGCCGTTTTTCTGGCCTCGGACAGCGCGTCCTATATGACCGGACAGACGCTGCACGTCGACGGCGGAATGTACATGTGATTCGCCCGCTATCGCTTCTGGCATTTTACTTTTAATTCTCGTATAATACCAAAGAGGAGGTGAACCGGATGTCCGATGTATTGGATCGCGTAAAACGCATTGTGGTGGATCGCCTTGGTGCTGATGAAGCCGAAGTTACGCTTGAAGCTTCTTTCAAAGATGATTTGGGTGCGGATTCTCTCGATGTCGTGGAATTGGTCATGGAACTCGAGGATGAATTCGACCTGGAAATTTCCGACGAAGATGCAGAGAAGATTACGACCGTAGGTGAAGTTGTAAACTACATACAATCTCATACCTAAAGTCATCTTTAAAAGTCCCGTACCTCCTTATTAAGCAGGCGGGACTTCTCCTCATCTTGAGAGAGTTCAAGGTTGTGGACAAGGGCAACAGCGAATTATGATTACACATGAAGTCTATACGAGGTGAGTGTGTTTGAAACATAGAGTAGTAGTGACCGGCATGGGCGCGGTGACGGCACTCGGACATGATCTTGAAACGTTCTGGGGCAACCTTATGCAAGGGAAATCCGGCGTATCCAAGATCGAATCGTTCGATGTCAGCGAGTATCCGACCCAAATAGCCGCTTCGGTGAAAGACTTCAATCCCGAAGATTATATAGATCGCAAGGAAGCGAGAAAAATGGACCGCTTCGTTCAGTTCGCCGTAGCCGCGGCTACGACGGCATTGAAGGACAGCGGCCTGAATATAGCCGAGCAGACCGACCCGGAGCGGGTTGGCGTCATGATTGGCTCGGGCATCGGGGGTCTGGGCACGTGGGAGGACCAGCACAACATTTTGCTGCAAAAAGGTCCTAAACGCGTCAGCCCGTTCTTTATTCCCATGATGATCGCGAACATGGCCTCCGGGCATGTCTCGATCCTGTTCGGAGCCAAAGGCCCGAACAGCACGGCGGTGACTGCGTGCGCGACCGGAACTCATTCCATCGGCGATTCGTACAAGCTGATTCAGCGCGGCGACGCGGATGTGATGATTTGCGGCGGCGCGGAAGCAACGATCCGTCCAACCGGCCTCGCCGGATTCTGCTCGATGCGGGCGATGTCGACCCGCAACGACGAGCCGGAGAAAGCCAGCCGGCCTTTCGACGCGGAACGCGACGGTTTCGTCATGGGCGAAGGCTCGGGCATCCTCATTCTGGAGTCGCTGGAACATGCTCAGAAACGCGGCGCCAAGATCTATGCCGAAGTGATCGGCTACGGTCTTAGCGGCGATGCCCATCATATGACCGAACCGGATCCGAACGGACCGGAACGGTGCATGAAGATGGCGATTCGCGATGCGGGCATCGACGCTTCCGAGGTGGATTACATCAACGCTCACGGTACATCGACGCCGGTGGGCGACCGCTCGGAGACGATCGCCATCAAGCGTGCGCTGGGGGATCATGCCTCCAAAGTCGCGGTCAGCTCGACCAAATCGATGACCGGCCATCTGCTCGGCGCAGCCGGCGGCGTGGAAGCGGTCATCTGCGGTCTGACGCTGAAGAACGGCGTTATTCCGCCTACGATCAATCTGGAGCATCCGGATCCGGAGTGCGACCTGGATTATGTTCCGAACGTAGCCAGACAAGCCGACGTTAAAGTGGCCATGTCCAACTCTTTCGGATTTGGCGGGCATAACGCCACGATCATTCTGAAGAAATTCGAAGCATAAGGGGACAGTCTGTTGAGCGGAGATCTGAAGCAGTTACAACAAAAACTTCAACTGGCATTCCAAAACAGACAGCTCTTGAAACAGGCCTTTACTCATGCGTCTTATGTAAATGAGCACCGGTTCAGCCATCATGAGGATAACGAGCGTCTGGAATTTTTGGGAGATGCCGTGTTGGAACTGACGGTTTCGGAACATTTATATCGGATTTTCCCGGACCGGCCGGAAGGAGAATTGACCAAGCTGCGCGCGGCGATCGTTTGCGAGCCGTCCCTGGTCAAATTCGCCGAGAGTCTGGAATTCGGCAAATACGTCCTTCTGGGCAAAGGTGAAGAATTGACCGGCGGGAGGACGCGTCCGGCTCTTCTGGCCGATGTGTTTGAGTCCTTCGTCGGGGCGCTTTACCTCGATCAAGGGCTCGAGGCGGTTACGTCGTTTTTGCATCATCACGTGTTCTCCCAGATTACCTTGGACGGCAAGCTTCAAACGACGGATTACAAAACCGAGCTTCAGGAGCTTACCCAACATCACAACATGGGCGTACTGGAGTATCGGATCATCGAGGAGCGAGGACCGGCGCATGAACGGGAATTTGTGTCCGAGGTCTACATGGAAGGACAGGGATTGGGCCGCGGTACCGGCAGATCCAAGAAAGAGGCCGAACAGCAAGCCGCTGCGGTAGCGCTGGAGCGGTTGAAGCAGGAACTGTCCTAAGTGGAACATTCTCATAAGGAAGAGCCGCGTCTCTCGATTGCAGCCTTAGCCGACATCAAGTCGGTTAAGGCTGCTTTCGTGTTTATGGATAGCTTATAGTCTTGGGGCGGAGGAGCGGGCGCAAACCTCTTTTCTTCGCCTGTCCCGGGGGCCTGCGGTATGGTACAATAGTCGTTAGAGGTGATCGTGAACGTATGTTTTTGAAACGGATCGAGTTAGCAGGTTTTAAATCCTTCGCCGACAAAACGGAAATGGAATTTGTCCGCGGAATTACGGCTGTGGTCGGGCCTAACGGCAGCGGCAAGAGCAATATTTCCGACGGAATCCGCTGGGTGCTGGGCGAACAGAGCGCCAAATCGCTGCGCGGCGGCAAGATGGAGGATATCATTTTTGCCGGGAGCGATGCGAGAAAGGCGGTCAATTACGGGGAAGTATCCCTGACGCTGGACAATTCCGATCATGCGCTGCCCTTGGATTTCAGCGAAGTGACGGTCACCCGGCGGGTGCACCGCAGCGGGGAAAGCGAATACCTGATCAACAAACAATCCTGCCGGCTCAAGGATATCACCGAGCTGTTCATGGATACCGGAATCGGCAAAGAAGCTTATTCGATCATTGGACAAGGGCGGATCGAAGAAATTTTGAGTACCCGGTCCGAGGATCGCAGAGGGATTTTTGAAGAGGCTTCGGGGATTGTCAAATACAAAAGCCGCAAACGCGATGCTCGCCGCAAGCTGGATGAAACGGAGCAGAATTTGCTGCGCATTCACGATCTGGTCAGCGAATTGGAGGATCAAATCGGTCCGCTGAAGGAGCAATCGGAGAAAGCCCTGAAATATAAAGAGCTGCGCGAGCAGTTGAAAAATAAAGAAATTTCCCTGTACGTCCACCAAATCGAGCAAATCCACGAAACGTGGAGCGAGGCGAACAGCCGGCTGACCAAGCTTCAGGATGAGCATACCGCCTTGTCGACGGTCGTGTCCGCGCACGATGCCAAGCTGGAAAACGAGCGGCTGGCTCTGCGCCGGGTGGAGGATCAAATCGAGCTGCTGCAAGCCCAGCTTCTGGAGTATAGCGAGAGCTACGAAAAGAGCGAAGGCTTCGGCGAGGTTTTGAAGGAACGCGCCAAGAACCTGACGCAAAACCGCGACCAGCTTCGCCAGTCGCTTGCCGTGAGCGAAGAGCGGTATGCGCAGCGGGCTGCGGAGATGGAGGCGCTCGCGGCCAAATTCGCGGTTTCGGAGAAGCAGTTGACGGAGTTGCGGACCGAGCTTTCCGCCGAAGAAGCGAAGCTGGTCGGAGTGACGGGCGGAATCAGCCAGGAGCAGGAGGAAGGGCTGAAGGGCCAGCTCCTGGAGATCATGAACCTGATGGCCCATACCCGGAGCGAAATCCGTTATGCGGATCAGCAGAAAGAAGGCGTGCAGCGCAGAATGGCCCGCTCCGAGGAAGAGGGAGCCAAATGGCAAGACGAGCTCGATCGGCTCAAAGGCAAGAAGCAGGAGCTGGAGCGGACGCTCGAGCAGCTTGGCAAGGAAATCGCCGATTTGCGGAACAAGTATATCGCCGAGAGCGAGAAGCACCAGTCCCTTCAAAGATTGATGGAAGAAAGCCAAAACGGGATCCGTAAGTGGGAGCAGAAGCGAGAAGGCTTGATCTCCCGCCGGGACACGATGAAGGAGATGGAAGAGGATTTCGACGGGTTTGCGCTGGGGGTCAAGGAAGTGCTTAAGGCCGCGCGCAAATCGGCGCTTCACGGCGTTCACGGCGCGGTCGCCGAACTGATCCGCGTACCGGAGAAGCTGGAGATCGCCGTGGAGACGGCTTTGGGCATGGCGATGCAGCACATCGTCATGGAGAATGAAGCGGTCTCCCGCCAGGCGATCGCTTTTCTGAAGCAGCGCCAGCTCGGCCGGGCGACTTTCCTGCCGCTGGACGTCATCCGTCCGCGCCAGATCTCCGCCTCGGATAAGCGCATGCTGGAGGAAGCCGACGGTTTTGTCGGCATCGGCGCGGAGCTCGTCGGCTACGAGCCGCGCTATGCCGACATCGTCGGCAGCCTGCTGGGCAATGTCGTCTTTGCCAGCGATCTGGAGCGGGCGAACAAAATGGCGGCCCGCTTGCAATACCGCTTCCGGATCGTGACGCTGGAAGGCGATGTCGTCAACGCGGGCGGTTCGATGACCGGCGGCAGCCAGCATCGCAAGAACAGCAACCTGCTCGGACGTAAACGCCAGCTGGATCAGCTCGCCGCGGACATCGCCGAGAGCGACGAGATGCTGGCCAAGCTCCGCCAAGGCTTGCGGGATATCCGCGAGCAGCTGGCGGGCGCGGAGAAAGAGCTGGAGAAGCTTCGCGAGGCGGGTGACCAGAAACGGACGGAGGAGCAGGGCGTTGCCGGGACGCTGAAGCAGATCGACCACGAGTGGCGTCATGTTTCGGAGCAGTTCCAGCTCTACGGCCAGGAGAAGGGCCATTATCTCAAGGAGCTTGAGGACCTGGACAAGAGCAAGGCCGAAGCCGAAGCCAAGCTGCTTGAGCTGGAGAAGGAAGAACAGTCCGTTCAGCAGTCCATCCAGGCGGCGGAATTCGCCCGCAAAGCCAATGAATCGGCGAAGGAAGAACTGCAGGATTTGCTGACCGGACTGAAAGTACGGGAAGGCAAGCTGGATCAGGAGGTCTTCTCGCTGCGGGAGCAGCTCAGACGGTCCGAGGAGGATTGCAGCTTGCTTAAGCGGGAGCTCGATCAGAACCGCAGCATCCTTCAATCGATCGAAGCCGACCTGGCCCAGAACGAGCGCCAGTCGGTCACCCAGCGCGAGGAGCTGAACGACTACAAGCTGAAAAAAGCGCGCGCCGGCGAGCAGTTGGAGCTGGAGCGGGCTTCCCGCATGGCGCTCGTCAAGAAGCTCGAGGAAGGCGAGAGCGAGACGAAGGAGCAGCGCGTCGCGCTCAAAACCGTGGAAGAACAGCTTCGTCAGACGGAAATCCAGGCGAACCGGCTCGATGTGGAGCTCGATAACATCCTCCGCAAGCTGGCCGACGATTACGAACTGACGTATGAACGGGCGAAGCAGCTTTACGACGTTCCGGAGGACGTGCCGCAGACCCAGGCCGAGATCAAGGAGCTCAAACGGCAAATCTCGGTGCTCGGCGAGGTCAACCTGGGCGCGATCGAGGAATTTGAGCGCGTAAATGAACGCTACCGTTTTCTCAGCGAGCAGAAGGATGATCTGGTTGAAGCGAAAACGACGCTGTACCAGGTGATCAAGGAAATGGACGATGAGATGTCCAAACGGTTTAAAACGACGTTCGACGCGATCCGCCGGGAATTCGTTATCGTCTTCTCCAAGCTGTTTGGCGGAGGACGAGCCGATCTGATTCTGATCGATCCGGAGAACCTGCTGGAGACGGGGATCGACGTGGTCGCCCAGCCGCCCGGGAAGAAGCTGCAAAACCTGCAGCTTCTCTCCGGCGGGGAACGGGCGCTGACCGCGATGGCGCTGTTGTTTGCGATCCTGCAGGTCAAGCCAGTGCCGTTCTGCGTGCTTGACGAGGTGGAGGCGGCACTGGACGAAGCCAATGTGGCGCGGTTCGCCCAGTATCTCCGCGAGTTTTCGGAGCAGACGCAGTTTATCGTCGTGACCCACCGGAAAGGAACGATGGAGGAAGCCGACGTGCTGTACGGCGTTACGATGGAGGAAGGCGGGGTTTCCAAACTGGTTTCCGTCAAGCTGGAGGATGAGGAAACGATGGAAATCGCCTGAGACTTAACATAGATCTAGGAGGGAACCTATGAGTTTTTTTAAGAAACTGAAGGAAAGCATCGCTTCCAAAACCGAATCGGTCACGAAGCAGTTTAAGGAAGGGTTGGAGAAAAGCCGCAAGGGGTTTGTCGAGAAGGTCACGGAACTCATTACCCGGCGCAAAAAGATCGACGAGGAATTTTTCGAGGAACTGGAAGAAATTCTAATTGGTGCGGATGTCGGCGTTAACACGGTGATGAAGCTGATCGACGAACTGCGCTCCGAGGTGAAGAAGCGCCGGATCGAGGATGCGGCCGAGCTGCAGCCGATTTTGTCGGAGAAGCTGGTGGAACTGCTGCGCGGCGATGAAGACAACGACCTGCGTTTGAATCCCGACGGGATCACCGTCTTTCTGTTCGTGGGCGTCAACGGGGTCGGCAAAACGACGACGATCGGCAAACTGGCGCATCACTTCAAACAGCAGGGCAAAAAAGTGATTATGGCCGCAGGGGACACCTTCCGGGCCGGAGCGATCGAGCAGTTGGAAGTGTGGGGCAAACGCGTCGGCGTGGACGTGATCAAGCAGCAAGCGGGATCCGATCCGGCGGCGGTGATGTTCGACGCCGTGCAGGCGGCCAAGCAGCGAGGCGCGGACATTCTGTTGTGCGACACGGCCGGGCGTCTGCAGAACAAAACGAACTTGATGGAAGAGTTGAACAAAATTTTCCGCGTCATTCAGCGGGAGATTCCTGGCGCACCGCACGAGGTGCTGATGGTGCTTGACGCCACCACCGGCCAGAACGCGCTTAATCAGGCGAAGCTTTTCGGCGAGAAGAGCGGGGTGACCGGGCTCGTGCTGACCAAGCTCGACGGAACGGCCAAGGGGGGGATCGTCATTGCGATCCGTCAGGAGCTTAGCCTTCCTGTCAAGCTCGTCGGTCTCGGCGAGAAGATGGAGGACCTGCAGAAATTCGATTCCGAACAGTTCGTTCACGGCCTCTTCGCCGGCTTGATCCGCGAAGAGGAAGAAGCCGAGGAAAAAGCGGAGTAACCGATGTGGGCGAACGCCCATAAGATGATTGAGGACCGTTTCGTCGGGAACATTTGCATAACGAGTCATTTGCGGAGGTGAAAAGATGGCCAATACACATACTTATCCGCGGCGCGAGGAAATCGCCAATGCCATTACCCACGGCATCGGCGCGCTGCTCAGTTTGGCCGGATTGGTGCTGCTGATCGTATTTTCCAGCATGAAGGGAACGGCCTGGCACGTCGTCAGCTTCACGATCTACGGGGTGAGCATGCTTTTGCTGTACCTGTGCTCCACGCTGGTCCACAGTTTCAAGGAAGGGAAAATCAAGGATCTGTTCGAGTTCCTGGATCATTCGTCCATCTACATTTATATCGCCGGAACGTATACCCCGTTTATGCTGGTTGCGATCCGCGGACCGCTCGGCTGGAGTCTGTTCGGGATTGTATGGGGGATTGCGCTGCTCGGCGTCGTGTTCAAAGCGTACTTCGTGAAACGATTCCTGTTCATGTCCACGTTTTTTTACCTCATTATGGGCTGGCTGATCGTGATCGCCTGGGGGCCGTTGACGGCGGCCGTGCCGGAGCCGGGAATCGTGCTGCTTGTAGCGGGTGGGCTTCTGTATACGCTCGGCACGGTGTTTTACGTATGGAGGGCCTTCCCTTATCATCATGCGATTTGGCATCTGTTTGTTCTGGGAGGCAGCATCACGCATTTCTTCGCGATTCTGATGTACCTGCTTCCGCATCGGTAGGACGGATTGGAATGTTGATTCAGGGGGAGCCGCAGCTTGGGTTTACAGGCTGCGGCTGTTTGTTTTGTGAATATTTCGCATGTTAAGGAGTTTTACTTGACAATGCATGCGCGATTGGGTATGATTAGGAACGTTGATGCGCTGTAAAGTGTTTTTCCTTGACGGAGGGGGTGCCCAAGTGAGTCAGGAGAATAAGCTTGAGAAGACCAATCGGATCAACTTGTTGTTTGATTTTTACGAAGCGTTGCTGACCGAAAAGCAGCAGACGTTTCTCAGATATTATTTTCTCGATGATTTTTCCTTGGGCGAGATCGCCTCGGAATTTGCAATTAGCCGCCAGGCGGTGTATGAACATATTAAGCGGGCCGAAGAGATGTTGGAGGCTTACGAGGAAAAGCTGGGGCTGCTTCGGAAAGACGAAGAGCGCAGCGAACTGCTGTCCCGCTTGCAGCAAGTGCTTGAGGAGAGCGGGATGTCTCAGATACATAAAGAGACGGCCAAGCAGCTGCTCCGGCAAGCGGAACAGTTGTAGCCAAGCGGTTGGACAAGGACTATGGAACGGAGGTGACCGGTGAATGGCTTTTGAAGGTTTGACGAATCGATTGCAGAGCGTGTTCAGCAAGCTTCGCGGCAAGGGCAAAGTTTCGGAGGACGATGTGAACGAAGCGATGCGTGAAGTTCGCCTCGCTTTGCTGGAAGCGGATGTCAACTTTAAAGTGGTCAAGGATTTTATCGCCAAAGTGAAAGAGAAAGCTGTCGGCAGCGAGGTGATGGACAGCTTTACGCCGGGCATGGTCATCATCGATATTGTAAACAAAGAGCTGACCGAGCTGATGGGCGGCAGCCAAGCCAAGCTGGCGAAGAGCAACCGGCCGCCGACCGTCGTGATGATGGCGGGTCTGCAGGGCGCCGGGAAGACGACGACTTCGGCCAAGCTGGCCAAGCTGCTCCTGAAGGGCAATCACCGGCCGCTTCTGGTGGCGGGGGATATTTACCGCCCGGCGGCGATCAAGCAGCTGCAGGTGCTCGGCGAGCAGATCAAAGTTCCGGTATTTACGCTGCCGGAAGGCAACAGTCCGGTGGAGATCGCCAGACAGGCGCTGCAGCATGCGAAGGACAACGGCAACGACTACCTGCTGATCGATACGGCCGGCCGGCTGCATGTCGACGAGGCGTTGATGGAGGAGCTCCGTCAAATCCACGAGGTCACGAAGCCGGATGAAGTGCTGCTCGTGGTCGATGCGATGACCGGTCAGGATGCGGTAAATGTCGCCGAAAGCTTCAATGCGCAGTTGGAATTGACCGGGGTTGTGCTCACCAAGCTGGACGGGGATACCCGCGGCGGTGCGGCGCTGTCGGTCAAAGCGGTGACGGGGTGCCCGATTAAGTTCGCCGCTCTCGGCGAGAAGATCGATGCGCTGGAACCGTTCCATCCGGAGCGGATGGCTTCCCGGATTCTTGGCATGGGCGATATGCTCTCGTTGATCGAGAAAGCTCAATCCAATATCGATGCCGAGAAGGCCAAGGAAATGGAACGTAAGATGCGCAATGCGGAATTTACGTTTGATGATTTCCTGGAACAGATGGATCAGGTGAAGAAGCTCGGTCCGATCGATCAGATCATGGACATGATTCCGGGCATGGGCAAGATGAAACAGATGAAGGACATCAAGGTCGACGAGAAGCAAATGAGCCGGGTGGAAGCGATCGTGCACTCCATGACGAAGCAGGAGAAACAGAACCCGGACATGATCAACCACAGCCGCCGCAAGCGGATCGCCGCGGGAAGCGGAACTTCGCTGGCGGACGTGAATCGTCTGATCAAGCAGTTTGATGAAATGCGCCGCATGATGAAGCAGTTCTCGGACATGATGGGCCCGAAAGGCAAAGGGTCGAAAATGATGAAGCAGCTCGGCAAAGCGGGCAAAGGCATGAGGTTTCCTTTCCGGTAAGAGTTCGTTCGATTGCCGGATGAAATAGATTTAAATTTGATTCTTTAAAGGAGGTGAATTTCGTGGCAGTTCGTATTCGTTTGAAACGCATGGGTGCTCATAAAGCTCCTTTCTATCGTATCGTGGTGTCGAATTCCCGTTCCCCGCGTGACGGCCGTTTTATCGAGGAGATTGGTTTCTACAACCCGGTTGCTGAACCGGCTGTAGTGAACATCGACGAAGAGAAAGCGTTGAAATGGCTGCAAGACGGCGCGCAAGCATCCGATACCGTTCGCAACCTGCTCAGCAAAGCAGGCGTGCTGAAGAAATTTCATGAGCTTAAGCAGCAAAAATAATTGCTGATTTCGGAGGGTCCTAATGGAACAATTAGTCGGCGTTATTGCGAAGGCTCTTGTTGATCATCCGGACGATGTCCGTGTGGAGGTCGTGGAGAAAGAACACCTGATTGTCTATGAGCTGTCCGTACATCCCGACGATGTAGGGAAAGTGATCGGCAAACAGGGGAGAATCGCCAAGGCGCTCCGCACGGTTGTGGCATCGGCAGCCGTTAAGATGGATAAGCGGGTTACCGTGGACATCATGTCTTAAAAATATACGAAAGCGGGTTAGGATGTTTGTCCTAGCCCTTTTTCGTACATGCTGAAGCTTGAGGGAAACGGGAGAAGCCACCCGTACAGAATAGAATATAGCTCAAACCGAAGTTCGGGCGGATCTATCGCAGGACTGCGGCGAAATTGCGAAAAGTTGTTTGGGAGGTAAAAATGTCGGACTCATTATTGCAGGTAGGAAAAATCGTGAATACGCACGGCATTCGCGGCGAATTGAAGGTGCTGCTCCATACCGACTTTCCGGAGGTGCGCTTTGCGCCGAAGTCGAAGCTGTTGATGATCGATCCCGAAAAGGGCGGTCCCATTCAGGTAACTGTGGCGGCGGCCAGACCTTACAAACAGATGTATATCGTGAAGTTTGAGGAATACGGAAATATCAATGACGTGGAAAAATACAAAGGTTATGATTTGAAGGTGCCGAAGGAAGAAAGTGTGGAGCTGCCGGAAAACGAGTATTACTTCCACGAAATTATCGGGTGCCGGGTCGTGGACGAAGAGGGCCGCGAACTCGGCGTGATCGAGGAGATTTTGCGCCCGGGGGCCAACGATGTGTGGGTCGTGAAGCAGCCTAATCGCAAGCAGCTCCTGCTCCCTGTGATCGATGAGGTGGTCCTGGATGTGGATGTCAAAGCGAAGCTCGTCAAGATTCATCTGATGGAAGGACTGCTCTGACATGCGCATGGACGTCTTGACCCTGTTTCCGGAAATGTTTGAAGGCGTGTTTCACAGCAGCATTCTGGGGAAAGCCCGGGAAAAAGGCATTGTCAACCTGCACGCGGTGAATTTCCGCGATTATGCGGGAAACAAGCACGGCAGCGTGGATGATACGCCCTATGGCGGAGGCGGGGGGATGGTGCTGAAGCCGGAGCCCATTTTTCATGCGGTGGAGGATCTGCTGGAAAGACGTAGGGAAGCGGGGGAGGAAGCGGGTCGCCCTCCGCGGATCATCCTGATGTGCCCGCAGGGAGAAAGCTTTACGCAGCGGAAGGCGGAGGAACTGGCCGCCGAGGATCATTTGATCTTCATTTGCGGGCATTATGAAGGCTATGACGAGCGGATCCGCGAGCATCTGGTAACCGACGAGCTGTCGATCGGCGACTATGTACTCACCGGCGGAGAGCTGCCGGCCATGGTCATTATCGACAGTGTCACCCGTCTGCTCCCCGGCGTGTTGGGCAACGAAATGAGTGCCGTCACGGATTCGTTCAGCACGGGGATGCTGGAATATCCCCATTATACGCGTCCCGTGGAATTTCGCGGCTGGAAGGTGCCGGATATTTTGCTGAGCGGACATCATGCCAATGTGGCCGACTGGCGCCGTAAAGAAGCGCTGCGCCGGACCTGGCAGCGCCGGCCCGATCTGTTGGAGAATCTTGATTTATCCCCCAAAGACCGGAAGTGGCTGGAGGAATTCGAGAAAGAATCCGGGCGGAACATGCAGGAATAAAAGAAAATTGAAATAAATCCATCAAGGAGAACCGTCGTCGATGAGGCTGCGGTTCTTTTTTTCTTACTTGGGGAATAGGACGTCGCATCGTACTCATAGGATGAACTTGGTGATCCGATGGCGAAAGTGGGGTGGCGAACATGACGATGACATAGAAACGGTCACCTTTTACAGGCTTGCGGCATATAATGAAAACCTAATGTGGAAATGCGGAGTGCGCGGGGTGTTACATTCACGTCCAAACGGGGTAAATAAAATTGCAGGACCTTCGTTCGATGAGGGTCGCAAGGGTTGCAAGGAATGTAGGAGGCAAGTGAATATGGAACAACATGTGAACCAGACGGAATCTGTACAGCAGCAGCCGTTTTCCGATCAGGAAACGACCCAACAGGAAGACGATGTATTTATGACTGTGGATGATATTTTAAAATTTTACGGTGAACGAACCTAAGGTTTACTTCAAGGAGGTTATCATCATGCTTGAATTTTTGATCGATCCGCTCGAGACGGAACAGGAGCTGTTAAGCGAAGTACTGCCCTACGAATAAAAAGGGAAGAGATCATCTCACGGCGGTGTCGGAGACGTCTTTCTATAAGAATAGAGGCTAGAAAAAACACCTTATTCAGGTAGAAACCCGAATAAGGTGTTTTTGTTTGGTTGATATGATCGGAGTAGCGGGATTCGAACCCACGGCCTCACCCACCCCAAGGGTGCGCGCTACCTGACTGCGCCATACCCCGATAAGTTAAGTGTTAAAATTCGCGTGTTTACGCGGTTTCCCGGACATTGTTCGGTAGCTCAGGCGAAGGATTTGCGCCTCCATATACAATTTACATTACGATTATACTTCATAGGCGCACACCCTTGCAAGAATTAAACGCGCACCCCTGAGGATAATTTTCCGTACTAAAGTAGTTTTTTCGGTCTCATACCGCAAATCCCTTGTAGATTTCGCGTTCATCTCTTCGGAGGTGGGATCTATAGTTTGACTTTTGAATTGCATACTAGGTGCCTCGTCAGGCAACCTTGGCTAACAAGAATTCCTGCATATCTGCAAGTTTTTTTCCTGTTCGGAGCAAAAATTTCAAAATTCCTGCGATTCTGCAGGAATTTTCGACGAAACTAGCTCGTTTCTCTAAAATCGCTAGAAATACCTGCAGATTTGCATCTTTTTTCGCATACCCTTGTGGATCGGCCTAAATACCTGCAGATTTGCATCTTTTGGAGTTGGAAGCGCACCAGGCACCTTGGTAGTAGTGGGCTTAATACGGATTTGGATGTCTGTGGGTTTGAGACTGCGTACTTTTCGCGTATCACACCCACTTTAATTTATAATTGACGCAGCGGGTTCTCGTTTCCTCCTACTACGATGTCTCATGAGGCAATAGACAGCAGTGTAGAGGGTTCTTTTCACATTTTTCACCTGCAGCTCATTAGAATTAAAAGGAATTACTCCAGTTAATTTGGTGCATATGCGGCTTTAGAGGCGAAATAGCTGGAGAACCTCCCGCTAATTCGCTTGAAATTGAGTATATCGGTAATAGGGCCGCGAAATAGATGGAGTTTTTCCAGCTAAATCCGGTAGAAGAGCCAAGATCGGTACATTAACGGGAGATTTTCCCGTTAATGATGTGGGGATGTCGGTGACGTATCTCCGAAACTATTTCATATCCTTCCCCAACGCCAATTCTTTAGTTCAACCTATCTAGCCTTCTCAACATTTCCACCCGTAGTTTGGATAATCAATTCATTATTTTCATTAATTCTTTGCCTTAATCCTTTTAGTATTTCATGAACGCTATATTCCATCAGAAGGACACCCTTTCTGCTATCCCGCAAACCAGGATGTATATAAATTATTTTTTTCTTACTAGTGGGGCCCTTATCATTAAGAGCCCCGCATCGTTTACTTCATTCGCACGCTATTCCATCGCCGTCGCGGTCCAATTTTTTACGGTATCCCGGATCACCTTCGTAAAGAGGTGCGGCACCGGCCTCTCTGGCAGCGGAACAGTTTTTGTAGTACACGTCACTGCTCGATTTCTTTGTGGTGGTTGTTGTTCTTTTCTTGGTTGTTGTTTTCTTCGATTTGGATGTCGTCGTTTTCTTTTTCGTCGTCGTTTTTTTAGTCGTTGCAGTTTTATTCGCAGTTGCTTTCGTTGCCGCCGCAAAGCTGTCTTTTTCGGCCGCGGTTGAGGACCCCACGGACATCGTCAGCACAAGCGTACAGGACAGTATGAAGGTCACTATTTTTTTTGTCATCCTAACCTCATTTCCTTTCATGGTTGAAATTTCCTTGGTTTATTTCGCCATATGGTTCTTTTTTCCTCCCTCAAGAATTAAGAAAATGGCCAATTCCGTTACGGCTTGGACAGCCGGGCAGATCAATAAAGGTCTTTTAGGCCTTTATTTTGTCGAACTCGGCTGGGCAGTGAGAAATAGCGGAGTTTTAGGCCCTTATTTTTGGAAAAAGCAGGCCAAACCTTGATTTTGGTGCCTGCATCTGGGAAATAAGACTTTTTTGACCGCTATTTTCCCCGTGGAGCCGAATCGGCTTGAAATAACGCCCCAAAAGGCCGCTATTTCAGAGGGCGGTTTGAGAAATTGTAGGACTTCGGATTCAATCCGTCTATAATAGCTGCTTATAGCAATTTTTGATGAGGCTATGTCATTCAAAATTAACGGTTGACGGACAGAATAAGGATGAATAAAATGAGAAATGCAAACGTTTTCAGTATAGCGCTTACATATACGTTGTTTAATCATCTCTGAAAGCCGCGAGTTACCGGAATTGTCCGGCTTTGTCCCATAAAAGGGGCAGGGGACTTTAAACTTATTTGCGCAAGCGTTTGCATGAATTTTGTCGATTCCCGAAACAAAAAGGAGGCTATGCACAATGAGGTTGAGGTTGGATGCAGCAGGTAGGCGGGTTTGGGCTATTCTGGTAGTTGTTTCGCTGGTTGTCTCGATGATTTGGATCCCTCCCGCCGCCAAGGCGGAAACAACTCAGGCGAAGGTTGTTCTGGCAGGCGATTTGCAAACGCGTCTCGGAGCGGGCAAGGATTGGGATCCCGCGGCGGCGGCCACCGAGATGACGTATGTGGGCGACGGCGAGTATAGGTTCACCGGAACATTGCCGGCCGGTACATATGAGTATAAGGTGGCCATTGACGGCGATTGGAAAGAAAGCTATGGGAGCGCTCACTATAGTCATCCCGGCGGGGCTGGTTCGGAGGGGAGAATCCAGCTTCGTTTGACCGGGGATACCGAGGTTACCTTTTATTACAATCACAACACACACCGGATTGCGGATTCCACAGTTTACAAACCGCTATCGGCGGATCATTTGCCGCGAGTGACCGGCAGCTTCCAGCACGGAATCGGCGAATCCGCAAATCGGCCTCCAGCGGAAGCGGAGCTGATTCTGAAGGATCCGGACTATGACCAAGTGTATTCGGTAACGGCCGTGGTGTATGCCGGGGCTCATGAGTTCCAGATCAGCCTGGGAGATGGACCGGCAAGCGAGGTATATCCGAGTGCGAAGGAACCGCTTTTTTTGACGGAAGATCGCGAAGTCACTTTTTTGTATAATTCGATCGACCATAAAGTCTCCGTAGATTTCGCCGCTCCGCTTTCCGGAAATCCGGGTTCCGTGAACCCGGTGCCCGCCGACCATTTACGGGTTCACTATAACCGGACGGACGGGGATTACGGCAATTTGGGGCTCTGGCTGTTTGAGGACGTGGCGGCTCCGTCCACGGATTGGCCTGGAGGGGCGACCGCTTTTCCCGACGGGCAAACGGACAGTTACGGAGCCTATGTCGATATCCCGTTGGCGGCCTCCCCTAAAAAGATAGGGATGGTTGTCGTCAACACGAAAACCGGTGACAAGGATGGCGGCGATAAAGTCGTTGAACTGGTATCGCCGCAGATGAATGAGGTTTGGCTGAAGGAAGGGACGGATACGGCATACAGCTTTGAGCCGGTCGAGCTTCCGGCCGATACGGTGAGGATTCATTACGCCAGACAGGATCGGCAATATGAAGCTTTTGGGGTTTGGTTGTGGGGCGATGTCGAAAGCCCGTCCAGCGATTGGCCGACCGGAGCTACGATGTTCACGGGCGCGCAGCGCGACAGCTTTGGCGCTTATGTGGACGTCAAGCTGAAGAGCGGTGCGCAAAGCATCGGTTTTCTGATGCTTGATCCTTCCAAAGGGGATGCGGGGAAGGACGCGGGCGATAAAAGCTTTGCCATGATGGACCGTTTCCGCCACTTGTTCATAAAGGAAGGGGACAATACGGTCTATGTTTCCCCTTATGGGGAGACTCCGACCGGACTCGTATCGGCGGAAGTTGTGGCAGCAGGAAAACTGCGGCTGAGTCTTACTTCGACCGAAGGCTTGGAGCCCGAGACTTTAAAGCAGGAACTGCAAATCATGAACAGGGACGGCCAGGCCGTTACGGTCCAACGGGTGAATATGACGGGGGCGACAAGCGTAGAGGTGGAAGCCTCGTTCACTTTGGAAGAACTACCGCTTCAAGTAACATACGCGGGGAAAACCGTCTCGGCCGTGAGCGGCTGGAGAATGCTGGATGAGCTGTACTACTATGACGGCGATGATTTGGGTGCGACTTACCGGGCGGGCGGAGCGGAGTTAAAACTATGGGCGCCGCTGGCCGAAAAGGTATCCGTTCAAGTTTTTGATAAAGATGACGCGGTCCGTTCTGTCGGAGTACCCCTCGAACTGGACAAAGGCGACAAGGGGGTATGGTCGCTTGCGTTAAAACCAGGGGATATGGGGATTCCGGACTTCAAAGGCTACTTCTATCAGTATGAGGTAACCCATAACGGGGTCCCCAAGAAGGTGCTGGATCCGTATGCCAAGTCGATGGCGGAATTCAGAGTAAATACCAAAGGCACGGTAGGGCCCGACGGGGATCCGGTCGGTAAGGCGGCGATCGTAGATTTAACTGAAACGAATCCGCCGGGGTTTGATTTCGCGGATATTCCGGGTTATGAGCAAAGGGAAGATGCGGTGATTTGGGAAATTCATGTTCGTGACTTCACTTCGGATCCCGCCGTCGCCGCGGATCTGCACCAGACTACCTGGGGAACGTATGATGCTTTCGCCAAGAAGCTGGAATACCTTAAATCCCTTGGCGTGACGCATGTTCAATTGCTTCCGGTTATGGCCTGGTATTACGGGGATGAAGCCAATATGAAAAGCCGGGAAGCCGCTTACTCCGCTAAGGACAACGAGTATAACTGGGGATATGATCCGCACGGTTATTTTTCCCCGGACGGCGCGTACTCCGAAAATCCGGCCGATCCGCATCTGCGCATCAAAGAGCTGAAGGCGATGATCGATGCGATTCACGATGCGGGCATGGGTGTCATCCTGGACGTGGTTTACACGCATATGGCAAAGGCGGATTTTCTCAATGACATCGTACCTAATTATTACGCATTCCAGGATCAGAACGGCAACTTTATCGGAGGCTTCGGCAACAATCTGGCGACCAATCGTAAAATGGCTGAAAAATTGATGATCGACTCGGTCAAGTATTGGTTCACCGAGTACAAAATCGACGGGATGCGCTTCGATATGATGGGGGACGCCACCTATGAGGCGGTTCAAAACGCCTACAATGCGGCTGCCGCGATCCATCCGAAAGCGCTGTTTATCGGTGAAGGCTGGAAGACGTTCAGCGGCGCGATATCCGATCCGTCCCTTGCCGGCAAAGGCGCGGACCAGGATTGGATGGATCAGACGGACGACGTCGGCGTCTTCTCCGACGAGTTTCGCAATGAACTAAAATCGGGATACGGCAGCGAGGGGGAGCCCAGGTTTATCACCGGGGGCGCACGCGACATTCAGACGATCTTCAAAAACATAAAAGCCCAGCCCGGCAACACGCCGGCCGATGATCCCGGGGACATGGTCCAATATATCGAAGCTCACGATAATTTGACCCTGCATGATATCATCGCTCAGGCGACCAGGAAGGATCCGGCCGTCCCAGCCAATGAAGCGGAAATATTGAAGCGGTTAAGGCTCGGCAATTTGCTTACTCTGGTGTCTCAAGGCACCGCCTTTCTCCATGCCGGACAGGAATATGGACGGACGAAGCAGTGGCATGGACAGGGGGTTCCGGAGCAGAAGTATCACGAATTGAAGGATGAAAACGGGAAATCATTCGGTTATTTTATCCATGATTCTTACGATTCTTCCGACGCCGTTAACAAGTTCGATTGGACCAAGGCCACGGATGCGAACGTTTATCCCGAGCACGTGAAAACCAAGGAGTACACGGCAGGGTTGATCGAGTTAAGAAAATCGACGGACGCCTTCCGGCTCGGCGACCAAGCGTTGGTCAATACGAATGTGACATCGCTGCAGATTCCTGAAATAAATGCGCAGGATCTCGTTATCGCGTTCAAAAATAAAGCGACGGACGGCACCGGCAACTATTATGTCTTTGTCAATGCCGACAATAAAGCCAGGACGCTAACGCTTTCCGAAGATCTGACCTCGGGCGCCGTACTTGTCGACGACGATGAGGCCGGCAAAGATCCCGTTACGGTAAAGTCCGGATTTACGCTAACCGCGGGCTCGATCACACTGGAACCTCTAACGGCCGTGGTCATCCGGACCGATGCGGCCGCAGCCGTAATTCAAGGCTTGTCGGTCGACAAGGACAGCTATTCCTTGCCCATCGGAAAGACGCACCAAACGGCGGTTTATGCCAATTATGAGGACGGCGGCAAACGAACGGTAACCAAGCAGGCGGTATACGCCTCCAGCCGTCCGCAGGTCGCCTCGGTGACTAGTACCGGTCTGGTCCGAGGGAACGCGGAGGGGGTTGCGGTCATTTCCGTAACGTACGGCGGCTTCCAAAAAGAGATCACCGTTACAGTGACCGCCGATGCCGTAGACGCCAAGCGGTACGTACAGCTGAACTACATCCGTCCGGATCGCGATTATACGGATTGGAACTTGTGGGTGTGGAATACCGGAGTGAAGAACGACGAAATCCGTTTTGACAAAATCGAAAACGGGATCGCGACGGCCCTGATCGAGGTGTCTCCCGACGCCACAAACGTAGGATTCGTCCTGCGGAAGGGAACGGATTGGAGCACGGCCAAGCAGGATATTCCGGACGACCGGATCATCCCGCTTACCCCGGGGGAAGGTTTTACAAAAGTCAATGTAACTAGCATGGTGCATGCGTTGGATATTTTGCCGAGTATTCAGGGACCTGTCCTTGAGGACGGCAACATCACGTTCCTGTATCGGGACGATCAGCTGTTTCGTGAAGGCCGCCTCGATACGATATCCGAAGTGAAAGTCGTGATCAACGGAAAAGCGGAAACGCTGAGGTATATCCCGGAAAAAGAGTGGTTCAGCTACACCCTGAAGGGGGCGGCCCCGGGAACGTACGAATATACGTTTTTGGTCACCCGAGAAGGGGTAACCCGCGAGCTGACCGATCCGAAAAATACGGTGAACGGGAAATCCGTCCTTGTCTTCTCGGTACCGAAGGTTACCGTCGAAGCGGAGGTGAATCCGGGGACTATCGCGGCGGATGAAAACGCGGTGTTGAGCATCAAGGCGATGACGTCCGAATCCGAATCGGTGACGTTCAAGGAGGCGCATATCGACCTTTCGGAGCTGGGCGGACCGGCCAAGGTGAAGCTTGATCCGCAGCTTCTTGAGCAAAGCATCGCCGTGAAGGATACGGTGACGCCGGGGAACAAGAGCATACCGGTCACGCTGGTCGACCAGTACGGCAACCGCCACTCGGGTACGGCCAAGGTGACCGTTAGCACGCGGGCGCAGGCGGGGAAGGCCGATTTTGACTGGGATGAGGCGCGGATTTATTTTATTCTGACAGACCGGTTTATGGATGGTGACCCCGCCAACAATGCGGAAGTGGACAAAAATCACCTGGAAGCCTATCACGGCGGAGATTTCAGGGGCTTGATCGACAAGTTGGATTACTTGGAAACCTTAGGCGTCAACACGCTCTGGATTACGCCCATTGTCGATAACATCGATTATAATGTGGGAGCTGGATTTAACGGCAAACAGTATGGCTACCATGGCTATTGGGCTAAAGATTTTACCCGGATCGACGAGCACTTGGGCGACTTGGAAACGTTGAAAGAGCTGATCGACAAAGCGCATGACCGCGGCATAAAAATCATGGTCGATGTGGTTCTCAATCATACCGGATATGGACTAAAACCGGGGGATGACGCTCCGGGCGTCACCCAGCAGGATAAGGAGCGGTTTGCCGGCATGCTGCGGACGGACGGCGTCTCGGCGGATACGGACCCGGTGAAAGGCGAACTCGCCGGGCTGCCTGATTTGTTAACCGAAGATCCGGAGGTCCGGCAGCAAGTGATCGAATGGCAGGCGGGTTGGCTTGAGCGGGCGAGAACGGACCGGGGGGATACGTTCGACTATTTCCGGGTGGACACGGTCAAACACGTCGATGATACGACTTGGAAGGCATTTAAAAATGCGCTCACGGCGATCGACCCCGATTTTAAACTGCTCGGCGAATATTACGGCGCTACCGTCCAAAGCGACGGGGGGCAGCTGCAGAGCGGTCAAATGGACAGTTTGCTCGATTTTGGCTTTAAGCACGAGGCGAGAAAACTGGCGAATGGCGACGTTGAATCGGTCGAGGCCTACCTCGCCGAGCGCGAAGCCCGGCTGGACAATACGAGGATGATGGGGCAATTCCTCAGCAGTCATGACGAGGACGGTTTTTTGACCCATTATGTCAACGGGGATAAAGGCAAACTGATGGCCGCCGCAGCGATGCAAATCACGGCAAAGGGCCAGCCGGTCATTTATTACGGTGAAGAACTCGGACGTTCCGGCAAAAACGCAGGGGATATCAGCAAAGGGGAACTCGGCGAAAACCGGAGCGACATGCCGTGGGAACGGCTTGAAGCGGAGAATAAGCTGCTCACGCACTATCAAAAGCTCTTGAACATCCGGGGCGAGCATTCGAAAGTGTTCTCCAAGGGAGCGCGTACCCCGATCGCCGCCTCCAATGAGGAAGGCTACCTGGCGTTTGCCAAGCAATACGGCGGGGAGCAACTCGTGACGGCCATTCACGTGAAGGAGGAAGCCAAGCAAGTCACCTTGCCGGTTCCGTTTATGGCGGGCGGCAAAGTGAAGGATCTGTACGGCGGATCCGAGTACCGGGTGAGTGCGGAGCAAAAAGTCACGGTGACGCTTCCGGCCATGGCGGATGGCGGAACGGTTATTCTAGCTCCGGTTCCGGCGGGTGGCGGCAACTCCGGCTCCGGCGGCAACTCCAGCTCCGGCACCGGTGGCACGGGCTCGGACGCTGCCTCCGGATCGACGGCCGATCACTGGCCGGCGGCTCCCGGCCGAAAAGTAGTCGACGGGCAAACGCTACAAGGCGGCGATGCGAAGGTAACCATTCTCCTGGAGGCGGGTGACCAGGAAGCGATTCTTCCGCGCAATGCGGGGGAACTGCTCGGCTCCAAATCGCTTGAGCTGAGAAGAGCCGGTGTCGCATTGACGATCCCGTCCAAACTGCTTCAGGCCGTGGGAAAACAGACCTTGGAAGGTCCGTCCCGGGAGGCGTTCATCTCGATCAAGCTGCGGGAGTTGGCGGCATCCGAGTTGGACCCGCTGTGGGCGAAGGTGGCGGATACCGGTACGGTACGGCGCGGCGGCGCAATCATTGATTTGGGCATCGCCGTTATTACGAAAGACGGAACAACGAGCGGGCCGGAACCATTCCCGGCGCCCGTCACGATCTCGATCTCGCTGGATCCGGATAGCCATATCGACGGCAATCTGGCCGGAATATACCGGTTGACCGACGGCGGCTCGCTCATCTATATTCCCGGCCAACGGACGGGAGGGAAACTCGTAGCGGACATCACGCATGCCGGACATTACGCCGTTCTGGAGTTCGACAAGACGTTCACCGATCTCGTAGGTCACTGGGCGGAGCCTGCCCTGAAGCAGCTTGCGGCCCGGCACATCGTAAACGGGACCGGCGCAGCGGAGTTTCATCCGGGCCGGCAGCTTACGCGGGCGGAGTTTGCGGCCATGCTTGTTCGGGGATTGAATTTGGACGTTCGGGACGAGAGGGCTGCTAGTGATCGGGAACGCGCAGCCTGGTATGAGTCGGCGGTGACGACGGCCCATCATTACGGCCTGATGAACGGGAAAGCGACGGGCGGCTTTGCGCCGAACGATCCGATGACGCGCGAAGAAATGGCCGTTATGCTGATGCGCGCTTACCGAATGACCGAAGAAGCGATAACCGCATCTCCATCGATGACATACAAGGACAGGGGGCAAATATCCGCCTGGGCGGTCAAAGCGGTCGACGAAGCCGCGGTACTAGAGCTTATGAAAGGGCAAGGGGGCGGAAAGTTCTCCCCTAAAGCTTACGCGACCCGAGCCGAGGGTGCGCAGGCGGTGCTGAATTTGCTGACCAAGCTGGAGATGAAGTAAAATAAAAAGAGATAGAAATTCGATGTTTAGCGTTATGGATTAGGGAAATGACCAAATGCGCGGGCGAATCCCCCTTCGCCCGCGCACAATAAAACTCCTTGCTATGCATAGAAAATTATGATAAAATTCTTTTTGTTGTGAATTCGGTGGTCCTCTGCGGATGATGAGGGAGAACAAGGGGTTCTCCGGAAGAGGCATGAACACCTGAGTGGAAGGAGGGAGTCCTAGATGAATATCGTACAAGCGATTACGCAAGAACAACTTCGCAAAGATATTCCGAGCTTTCGTCCTGGTGACACTTTAAAAGTGTTCGTAAAGGTTATTGAGGGAACTCGTGAACGTATCCAGTTGTTTGAAGGTGTTGTTATTAAGCGTCGTGGCGGCGGAATCAGCGAAACTTTTACAGTTCGTAAAATTTCGAACGGTGTAGGCGTGGAAAGAACTTTCCCGCTTCATTCCCCGAAAATCGATAAGATCGAAGTGGCTCGCCGTGGTAAAGTGCGTCGTGCGAAGCTGTACTATCTTCGTGAACTTCGCGGTAAAGCAGCGAGAATTAAAGAAGTACGTCGTTAATTCGTTAACGATCAGGGGGCTTGGATTCATCAAGCCCCTTTACTTTTTTTATGAAGGAAATTTTGGTATGATTTCAGCGGAGCTGAGGCATCTTCTTATAAACAGGCTTTCCTTACATATTTGACGAAGAGAGGTCAGGAACTATGGAGCATCAAGTTCAATCCGAGCAACCGGTCTCGTCGGAAACCCCGCAAGATCCGCCCAAAAAGGAAAAAAGCGAGGCGATGGAATGGCTGAAAGCTATTGTCATCGCTGTCGTACTGGTTCTCCTGATTCGCTGGCTTTTCTTTGCCCCCTTTATTGTGGACGGTCCGTCGATGCAGCCTAACTTCCACACCGGCGAGAGGATCATCGTGAACAAAATTATTTACGATATCCGTGCGCCCAAGCACGGTGAAGTCGTCGTATTCCATGTTCCTTCCGAGGGGCGTGATTTTATCAAACGGGTGATCGGCGTACCCGGAGACACGGTGAAAGTGGAAGGGGATACGGTTACCGTCAACGGTAAGGCGATTGAAGAACCCTATATTCAAGGTATTCTGAATGAAAAACATAGCAATAATCAACTCTATAATACGGAAGCGAATTTCCCCAATGACTTCGTTCCGGAAGGCGTCGTGCCGGAGGGACACATCTTTGTGCTTGGCGATAATCGCTCCAACAGTACGGATAGCCGGCGAATCGGGTTCGTACCGTACGGCGACATTATCGGCCGCGCGGATCTCGTATTCTGGCCTTTGAAGGATATCCAGTTCATCAAGCATCATTAAACGACATCCGGTTGGCCTGGCTAATCGGGAGCTAGAGGTGAAAGAGCATGACAATTCAATGGTTTCCCGGACATATGACCAAGGCCCGCCGCCAGATCCAGGAGAAGCTGAAGCTGATCGACGTGGTGATCGAACTCATCGACGCCCGGCTTCCGTTATCCAGCAGAAATCCGATGATCGATGAGATTTTACAAGGTAAGCCGCGCCTCATTGTTTTGAATAAGGCGGATTTGGCCGATCCGTCGATTACTCGGCAGTGGATCGATTACTTTAAGGAAGAAGGCCATACGGCCGTTCAAGTGGACGCCACGAGCGGGCAGGGCGTGAAGGAAATTCCGGTAAAGGCGAAGGAACTGCTCAGGGACAAAATCGAGCGTCAATTGGCCAAAGGAATAAATCCGCGTGCCGTTCGGGCGCTGATCGTGGGGATTCCGAATGTCGGCAAGTCGACGCTGATCAACCGCCTGGCGGGACGGAGCATCGCCGCGACGGGCGATCGTCCCGGGGTGACCAAAGCCCAACAGTGGATTAAGGTAGGAACGGAGATGGAACTCCTGGATACACCGGGTATTCTCTGGCCCAAGTTTGAGGATCAGAATGTAGGTTACCGGCTGGCCTTGACCGGGGCGATCCGTGAGGAAATTTTGAATGTCGAGGACATCGCTTTTTTCGGAGTCAAATATTTGGCAAAGTACTACTGGGACCCGCTCAGGGAACGTTTTGACCTGAAAGAGCAGCCGCAGGATACCGAGAACCCCGACGAAATCGTGACCGTCATGGAAGAGATCGGGCGGAAACGCGGCTGTATCGTCAGCGGCGGCCGGGTGGATTTGGAGAAGGCTTCGGGAATCTTTCTTCGTGAGCTTCGGGCGGGAAAACTGGGCAGATACAGCCTGGAAGCCCCCTATTGACGTAAACGAACGTTATGGGATTCTTATACAAAGCACGCAATCCTTTGGGATTCGTGCTTTTTTTGTTGTTAAAGAGTTGATGTCTAATATAGGTAAGGTAAATTTTAGGCATCTACTCTCAAAATAGATAGCACGTGCCGATAATAAAGGTAATGCGTTGAAATGTCTTCAGTCATGTCCATGCATAACCAGACAAGTCGGCCGGAACTCGGAAGAACTTGAACTTCACAACCCAGAGGAGTAAGCTTGTAAGGGTTGCGTCATGAAGGAGGCACTATGAGCGATCTTTTAATTTACGAAAAAGAATACTGGCAGTCATACCGCAATATCGCCGGTATTGACGAAGTCGGACGAGGCTGTCTGTTCGGCGATGTGGTGGCGGCGGCGGTCATTTTGCCGCAAGGTTTAGTCCTGGAGGATGTCAATGATTCCAAGAGGTTGAGTCCGAAAAAAAGGGACATGCTGTATGATCTTATTATGGAACAGGCGGTCGCGGTAGGAATCGGCTATGCGGATTCCGAGACAATAGATCAAATAAATATTAAACAGGCTACGCGTCTGGCCATGAAGCAGGCGGTAGAGCGTTTGGCGGTAACTCCGGATTATCTTCTTATCGATGCCGAGAAAATCGATTCGCCGATCCCACAGTTATCGGTGATTAAAGGAGACGCCACGAGCCAATCGATCGCGGCGGCTTCCATCGTGGCGAAGGTGACGCGGGACCGTCTATGTCAGGGCACCTGGGATGCGCTTTATCCCGAATACGGGATTGCGGTACATAAAGGGTATGCCACGAAGTTTCACAGGGAGCAGATTCTGGCTCTCGGCCCAACGCCTATGCATCGCAAAAGCTTTATGCGGAACTTATTTGTGGAAGAACAAACCTTATTTTGATAAGCCCGCCCCGCAAGGGCGGGTTTTCCTTCATCGCAAGACATTTTTTATACAACTTGGGCGGACGGGAGTGGAATCATATGAATATTGGACCTTTACTGCGCGGGATGATCGGGGAGAGTCGGCCCGGCACACCGAAAACCCTGGATCTAAAAGCCGGTCAGGTCGTTCGGGGCACGGTGCTAAGCGTATCGGAGGACGGCCAGGAGGCGGTGATCCAGGTACAAGGGGTTAAACTGCATGCCGCGCTGGAAACCCCGCTGAAAGAAGGGCAGACGACATTACTGCAGGTACAGCCGCCGTCCGATGAAGGACTGCTCATGCTTAAGCCGATTCAGACTTCACCTGGAGGCACGATGTCAGCCGCCTCGCTGGCGAGCGCGCTCGAAGCGATGGGGATGCAGGACACCCCCGAGAATCGGGATCTTTTGCAATTGATGCAGACGAACGGAATTCCTTTGACCAAGGAAAACGCGGCGAAATTGCTGGCGCTGGCCAGCCAGAAACCGGCCGGAGCTCCGATGGCGGAGTGGGTTCATGCGGTGGGGATCGCCATGAACCGAGGCCTTCCTCTCACGGGCGAAACGGTTAGAGGCCTGCATCAGGCCGTGTTCGGTCCGCCGCTGCATACGCTTTTATCCACTTTGGAGGAGCAGCTCGGGCAGTGGCTCAGGCAAGACGCTTCGGCGGAAGCCGGTTTGCCTGCGAATAGAGATGCCGCAGGGACGGCATGGAGCGGAAAAGGCGGAATGCCCGCCGGGACGGCCCCGAACGAGGGGGCCGGAAGAGCCGTTGTGCCAACCGCTTCGCAAGAGGTGGCACCGCAAGGGAAGGCCGCGCCTTCGGACGGGGCCTTACGGCCGGTCGGCGGCGGCATGGCTGCGCAGGCCGCCGACTCGCCTGAGCCCCCCGCCACTATGGGCCAGGGGGCTCAGGCTAAGCCGGAGAGCGGGCTTTCGCCGCAGCTTCTGCAGAAGCTGCTGACCGTGCTCTCCGATGTAAAAGCGGCCGTGCTGCTGGAAGGCACGGCCGCGGGGAGCGCGTCCCCGTCCGCTGCGGGGACGGCCGGGACCGGCACCGCCAGCGGACAGCCGCTGGCGGGCGCCCCTGCCGCTGCCGGCGAAGGGCCCGCAGGGCCTTCGCCGCAGCAGCGCCCCACCCCCCACGCGGAGCCGTGGGTGGGGCGCGTGCTGAAGCTGCTCGGTGCGGAGCACGAGCAGCAGGTGCTGCGCGCGGGCGCCTCTGGCGAGCCCGCGCACAGCGCCGCGCCGCCGCCTGCCGGAGGCACGGCGGCGCAGGCCGCCCCGGGCGGCGGCGCGGGAGCGCACGCGCCGTCGCCCGGGGGCGCTGTGCCCGGCGGCGTGCCGCAGGCGGCGCCCGGGCAGCCGGGCCAGGCTGGCGCGGCCGTTCCGGCCGGCGCCGCCGGGGCAGGCCCGCAGGAAGCGGCGCCGACGCACCCGGCCGGGCCGGCGGTGCTGCCGGGCCCGGCTTCGCAGGAGGCGGCCGATTCCGCGGCGGCCCATGCCCGCGACACCTTGAAGAGCCTCCTGCTTCAAGTCGCCGCCGCCGACGACCTGCCGGCCCCGCTTCAGGAGGCCGCCCGGCAAGTCGTTCAGCAGTTGACCGGTCAGCAGCTGCTGTTGACGACGGACCGCACGGCTCCCTTCGCCCAGGTGACGATGTTTCTGCCGTTTATCGGACCCGACGGAGAGCAGACCGCCGCGGTACACATCGAATCGCGACGGGGAAGAAAAGGCGAGCTGGACGCGGATAACTGCCGGCTGTGGTTCGACTTGCAGATGAAAGCGTTGGGACAGCTGATGGTGGATGTGCAAGTTGCGGATAAAAAAGTGCTGCTCAAAATTTACAGCGAACGGGACATCGCCGGCGCCTTCCTGGAATCCAGACAACCGGAGATCGAAGCCGCGCTGGATGCCGCGGGATACCGCCTGTTGTCATTAAAAGCCGAGCCTTTAATCCCGCCGGGGGAAACGGGAGAAAAGCCGGGGCACGAGTTGGCGCCTTCCTTGTCCTACGCCCCCAGTCCCTATAAAGGGGTGGATTATCGCGTATGAGCGGGAAGGACGAACAGCGTGCGCTTTCCTTGAAGAAAGCCGTCGCCTTGAAATATGATCCGCAGAAGCACGATGCTCCGGTCGTTGCGGCCAAAGGCAGCGGGCTGCTGGCGGAGAAAATATTGGACCTGGCCCGGGAGAACGAAATCCCGGTTCAGGAGGACGCCGCGTTGGTCGAGGTGTTGTCCAAAATCGATCTGGACCGGCAAATCCCTCCGGAGCTGTATACCTTGGTCGCCGAGATCCTCAGTTTTATTTACCGCTCGGACAAGCTTGCGGAAAGAGGGATGGACCTTGAATAAACGTTACGCCTCTTTATCGGGGGACGGCAGTTCTTCGGCTCGTGATGAGCGTGTGGTCCGAGGGCGGCGGGCCGAGCAGTTGGCGGCCGATTATCTGGTCGAGCAAGGCTACGAAATTCTGCATCGGAACTGGCGCTGCCGCAGCGGGGAACTGGACCTCGTGGCCAAAAGGGATGGCGTGCTCGTCGTCGTGGAGGTACGCAGCCGAAAAAGCCGCAATTCGGCCTTCGGTACGCCGGCGGAATCTATGACGGCTCGCAAAATCAAGCAGGTTCGCGATACGGCCGCGGTCTATTTTCAACAAACCGGCAATTCCGCCGCGATCATTCGATTTGATGTCATCGCCGTCACGTTTGGCTACGGGGACGAATTCACCCTGGAACATATTCAGGCGGCCTTTTGAAACGGGTCGTAAAAATAAAACGAAGTTAAACAAAAGAAGAAGTACAAAACCGTGACGGTTCTGTACTTCTTTTTCTACTTTATGGCGCCGCGCGGTTTTAGCCCCCTGGAAAGCGAAGCCGTCCCCCCGCTTGATTTTGCTGGCATAGAGAGCGGCCGCCGCGATCCTCTCTTTTTTCTGCGAACGATCGTTCCGCCCCTGCCCGCCGATGTGACCGGCTTCGAGTAGGATAAACCGCTGCGGGTCATTCTGCTTCGTTTGGATCGGAAATTTCCTCCGGCCGTTCTCCGCTTTCTGCGTTTGATGCGCGTCCGTCCCCTCATCCCTCTCCCGATAGCGGGGGCCGCGGAGTAACGGGGTGCTTGTTTGCTCCAGGGCGTCAGGTTAAGGTAGTTCAGGTACAGTTCCCATCCCGGGGAAGTGCGGTCCCAACATTTATCGGTGCCGGCAAAGTGGACGATTTTATTCGTGTAGTCATGGTCAGCGGCCGCCATGTTAAAAAAGTTGAAACGCAGGTCGAGCGGGAGGTAGTTCCCCCCATAAACCGCATTTAAGGCATCCTGATCAGGCATGGAGGTATTCGGAAAGTTGCGGAAAAAATTCAGCGTTTCTTCATACCAGCCAGGGTTCTGGCGGATATTGTTTAGCCCGAATAATATTACCCCGGAGTTAAAATAGAGATCCGGATTTAATCCCATGGAACTGATCGTATGCGTTACATTCATAATATTCTGGTCCCATACGGCGCCCAAATAAGCCTCATTTAACTCGGTTTGCCACAGTTCTTCAATATCCATGTTCACCAGAACGTCGCAATCGAGATAGATGATTTTGTCGACCGGCACGATCGCCGGAATCAGCAGTCGATACAGGGAGGCAGGAGTCCAAACATTGACCGAGGCCACACTCTCCATGAGCTGACGCAGATCTTCGGGGAGGATTACCGGATAAAACTGGATCGTGTGGTTAAAACCCGTCGCCAAATCAAAAAGTTTCTGCCGGTTATCTTCACTCAGCGTTTCATCGTGCAAAATATGGACGTTCACAGGGGATTTGGTGTTATAGAAAATCGATGCTAGAACGACACCTGCATGCTCAGCGTATTGCCCATCCTTATCCTGAAAGGCCAAGGCCAGTTCAATCATCTGATTTATCCTCTCTTTAAGTAATGGTTGTATGCACATTATACGTTCGTGGAGAGGGAGTGGGTAAGGCGCTTTCCCCAGTCGGAAAGCCTAAATTCGCAATATCGCCCGTTAAAAAAGGCGGTTCTGGTTTGGCTTATTAGCCGGACACATCCGGCTGCCTTCGATCAAGCTGGCGATATTGAATCGCTTCGGCAACCTGTTCTTCCCGGATATCCTCCCGTCCCTCCAGATCGGCAATCGTGCGCGACAGCTTCACGATCCGGTCATAGGCGCGCATACTGAGTCCCAATGCCTCAAAGGAGGCGTCCAACAGCCGGGCTGCTCCTTGGCTCATCTGGGCATATTGTCGCAGCAGGCTGCCGGATAATTCGCTGTTCCTGGAAATCTTCAAGCCTTGGTAGCGCCGAAGTTGGATCTGTTCGGCCCGACGCACCTGCTCGCGCATTTCCTTCGTGGATAGCGGCTTCGTATCCTCCTGCCGACGCTGGGGGCGGGGGACTTCCACTTGCATATCGACCCTGTCCAGCAGGGGGCCGGAGATCCTCTCGCGATATTGGGCGATGCGAAAAGGCGAACAGGTGCACGACGGTTGCGGGAACTCCGAGCCGAACCAGCCGCACGGGCAAGGATTTAAAGAACCGGCGAGCAAAAAATGAGCCGGGAAGGTGAACGCCGCCCGCGAACGGCTGATCGTAACGACCCGTTCTTCGAGCGGCTGCCTGAGCACTTCCAGGACATTGCGGGAAAACTCCGGGAGCTCGTCCAAAAACAAGACGCCTCTGTGCGCGAGGCTGACCTCTCCCGGCTTGGGGATGCTTCCGCCGCCGATCAGGCCCCCGCCGGAGATCGTATGATGCGGCGAACGAAACGGCCGCCGGGTTATCAAGCCGTCCTGCTGCTTCAGCTTGCCGGCAGAACTGTAAATTTTGGTTACCTCCAATGACTCGTCGGGGGTAAGAGGCGGCAATATGCCGGGGAGGCGGCGGATCAGCATCGTTTTACCGGTACCGGGCGGGCCGATGAGGACAATGTTGTGCATTCCGGCCGCGGCAATGGTCAGGGCCCGTTTGATCGGCCGCTGCCCCAGGACGTCCAGATAGTCCTCGAACGGGATATCCGGCTGTTGGGAGGGACCGCCGCCAGGCACACGGTCTCTTGTTTGCATCAAATGGTCCAAGGAGTGGAGAACGACCGGTTCCGTACGATTTTGGTCCCTTTGGTGGGCCGGTACCAGTTCACGGAGATGGCCGATGCCGAAGACGGTGATTCCGTCGAGCAGCAGCGCTTCGGGGACGCTGACGCTGGGAACCAGGACAGCCTGGAACCCGTGCTTGCGGGCCAAATCCACCATCGGCAGAATTCCCGGGACCCCGCGCAGCGCTCCATCGAGAGCCAATTCACCGATGATCAGGAGATTTCCGCTCGCCGGAAGGGTGACCTGGCCGCTAGCGGATAAGAGCGCGAGCGCGATCGCCAGATCGAAGGCCGTGCCTTCCTTGCGCAAATCCGCCGGGGCCAAATTGATGGTCACCCGCTGCAGCGGAAAGGCGAAGCCGCAGTTTTTGATCGCCGCCCGGACACGGTCGACCGCTTCCCTGACCGCGGAATCGGGCAAGCCCACCACCTGGGTCTGCGGGATCCCGCTGGCCAAATCCACTTCGACTTCGATCAAAACGCCGTCAATCCCGTAAAGACAGGCGCTGTAGAGTTTTCCATACATAAAAAAACACCTCTCTCCCGTTCAAAGCCGTCTAGGCCGGATTTGGGAAAAAAGGTGCTTCCATATTTTCCATATTCTTATGTCCGTATCTTAGAAGTTTCCGCGGAAAAAGTCAAGTTGTCTATCTATTAATACAATCGACAATTTATAGCCGACCCAATGACTTAACTCCGTTAAGAACCGATCCAATATTTCATTGGATGGAAATCTGCATTCGAGCAGATAACAACTTTCCCCGCGTTGGGATGGGTTATGACGCCAAGGCCGACCATAAGCTTAGAAGACCGCCCAGCAAAAGGAAGGTGCCAAGGATCACCGCTACAAACCCGGAAAATTTCATAGACTCCAAATAAGATTCGCTCGGTTCCGAATCGCCCTTGATTTTCCACCCTTCGTTGAACCTCCAACCGAAAGAAGGCTTGTTTCTGACGAAAAAACCATAAGCGATGATCGCGATACCGGCCAGCATGAGTACAATGGCGATAAACATAAGCTCAGCTCCTTTCACAGGGAACGGGACTAATTTCAATACTACCAATTTATCGAGGGGATTGCGAGAGCCTTTCTCTTTCATGCGGGTTTGATTTTGATATCTACGCAAAAAAGCAAGTATAGACAGCACAATTCATGATTTCGTTCCTTTTGACGAAAACAAAGAAAAAACGCGGTTTCCATCGAAATTTAGCATAGCTAAAACGCTAACATAGCGGTAAACCGGTGTGCAAACCCATTAAATTCATCTCAAAATGAGATTATTATGATATAAAAAAGTTGTGTATAAATCATGAACTTTTTAAGGAAAGCGTTTTAAAAACATGGTACAATAATTTGGGTTTTACTATTGTTTGACTACCATTAAAACCGCCTGTTGATAGGAGGATTCCAAGCATGAATATCCATGAATATCAAGGAAAAGAAGTCCTTAAGCAGTACGGGGTCGCCGTCCCCAAAGGTCAAGTGGCATTTACGGTGGAAGAAGCCGTAGAGGCGGCGAAAGCGCTGGGCAGCCCGGTGGTTGTCGTCAAGGCGCAAATCCATGCCGGCGGCCGCGGGAAGGCCGGTGGTGTCAAGGTTGCGAAGAACCTGGATGAAGTTCGCGCTTATGCCCAGGAGATTCTGGGGAAGGTGCTGGTTACCCATCAAACGGGACCGGAAGGGAAGGAAGTCAAGCGTTTGCTGATTGAGCAGGGCTGCGATATCAAGAAGGAATATTATGTCGGTGTCGTAGTGGACCGGGCGACCGGGCGGGTCGTGATGATGGCTTCCGAAGAAGGCGGTACGGAAATTGAAGAAGTGGCGGCGAAGACGCCTGAAAAAATATTCAAAGAGGTAATCGATCCGGCGATAGGACTGCAGGCCTACCAGGCCCGGAGACTGGCCTTTGCCATCAACATTCCGAAGGAATTGGTGAATAAGGCTTCCCAATTTATGCTGGCGCTTTATCGCGCGTTTGTCGATAAGGACTGCTCTATCGCGGAGATCAACCCCCTTGTCGTTACAGGGGACGGGGATGTCATGGCGCTCGACGCCAAGCTGAACTTTGATTCCAACGCGCTGTTCCGGCATCCGGATATTTTGGCCCTGCGCGATTTGGAAGAAGAAGACGAGAAGGAAATCGAAGCTTCCAAGTATGATCTCAGCTACATCGCATTGGACGGGAATATCGGTTGTATGGTGAACGGTGCCGGCTTGGCGATGGCCACGATGGACATCATTAAAACCTACGGCGGGGACCCGGCCAACTTCCTGGACGTAGGCGGCGGTGCGACGGCCGAGAAAGTGACGGAAGCGTTCAAAATCATCCTCTCCGACTCTAAGGTGAAGGGGATTTTCGTTAATATTTTCGGCGGTATTATGAGATGCGACGTCATCGCCTCGGGCATCGTGGAGGCGGCGAAGCAGGTCGGGCTGGATCGTCCGCTCGTGGTTCGTTTGGAAGGCACGAATGTGGAGAAGGGGAAATCGATTTTGGCCGAATCCGGACTTGCGATCGTGTCCGCGGATTCGATGGCGGACGGCGCGCAAAAAATCGTTTCGCTCGTATCTTGATCTCATCACCATATCCATGAACGGGAGGCTCGAAGCATGAGTATTTTGGTCGATAAACATACAAAAGTCATCACCCAGGGAATTACGGGGAAAACCGCCCTTTTCCATGCCAAAGGGGCGCTGGATTACGGGACGCAAATGGTCGGGGGAACTTCGCCCGGCAAAGGCGGGACAACGGTGGACATCTCTTTGGAGAACGGCGAAACCGTCAGCCTTCCGGTGTTTAATACGGTCCGCGAAGCTAAGGAAGCTACCGGGGCTACCGCCAGTGTCATTTACGTACCTCCCGCGGCTGCCGCGGATTCGATTCTGGAGGCGGTTGAAGCGGAGATGGATCTGGTCATCTGCATCACGGAAGGCATTCCGGTGCTGGACATGGTCAAAGTCAAGAGATATATGGAAGGCAAAAAAACGGTTCTGATCGGGCCGAATTGTCCGGGCGTCATTACCCCGGGCGAATGCAAAATCGGCATCATGCCGGGATACATTCACTTGCCTGGCCACGTCGGTGTCGTATCGCGCAGCGGTACGCTCACGTATGAGGCCGTGCATCAATTGACGACCCGCGGCATCGGTCAGTCCTCGGCGGTGGGAATCGGCGGCGACCCCGTCAAGGGCTCGGAATTCATCGATATTTTAAAGAGATTCAACGAGGACGAGAACACCTATGCGGTCATTATGATCGGGGAAATCGGCGGTACGGCGGAGGAAGAAGCGGCCGAATGGATCCGCGACAACATGAAGAAGCCGGTCGTCGGCTTTATCGGCGGAGTTACGGCGCCTCCGGGGAAACGTATGGGTCATGCCGGCGCGATCATTTCCGGGGGCAAAGGGACGGCCAGCGAGAAAATCGCCAAGCTGGAGGAATGCGGCATCCGCGTGGCGCCGACGCCTTCCGAAATGGGAGCGACGCTGGTGAGTGTGCTCGAAGAGCGCGGGATCTTGAATACCTGCACGACACACTAGGAAAGTTCTGCTATAATCAAAACAGAGGTAAGCAACCTTCTGTTCCCTAAGGGATGGAAGGTTGCTTTTTTTGTTTGATTATAACGGAGAAAGAGGTCGGAAAGGATGAATAAGCGTTGGGTCCTGATCGGACTCCATGAATGCCCGGGTTTGGGGTGGAAGAGAATAGCGGGGATTTTGTCGAAAGATGAGGATTGGGTGCATGCCCTGGATTTCGAACCGGGCGATTGGACGGCAAGGGGGCTTGAACCCGAATTGGCCCTTCGTGTGACGGAGCGGTTCACGCCCGGCTGGATCGAAGAGCGAGCGGAAGTGATGCGACGGAAGGGCATTGAACCGGTCACGATTTTGGATGAGTCATATCCTATATTAATGAAGGAAACGGGAAAACCACCGTGGGTGTTGTATACCATCGGCAACCGGGAGCTCCTGAACCGATTATCCGTCGCTTTGGTCGGAACCCGGGTGCCGACCGCTTACGGCCGCAAAGTGGCTGCCTGGCTCGCGGAGACTTTATGCGGCTCGGGGATCACGGTCGTCAGCGGACTGGCCCGCGGCATCGACGGCGTCTGCCACGAAGCCGCGCTGCGGGCGGACGGATCGACCGTCGCGGTGCTGGGAACGGCGATCGACGTGGCTTATCCGCGAGAACATGCCGCGATGTACAGACAAATCGCGGAGCGGGGGCTGCTGGTGTCCGAGTACCCCTCGGGCACGCCGGGGCATCCCGGGCTGTTTCCGCAGCGCAACCGGATCATCGCGGGAATAACGCGGGGAACGGTCGTCGTGGAAGCCGATTCCCGCAGCGGTTCGCTGATCACCGCGGACCAGGCGCTGGAGGAGAGCCGCGACGTGTTTGCCGTACCCGGCCCCATCACGTCCCCAAAGAGCCGGGGGACATTGGGCCTTCTGAAGCAGGGGGCGAAGCTGGTGACGGAGCCCGGGGATATTTTGGAAGAATACGCGTCGCTCCTGCCGAGGGCCGGTGTGTGTCCCGAAGCGGCGGCGCCGGGAGCCGAGTTGACAACTGACGAGCAGGCCATATACCATATGTTGGAGCAGGGGGACGCTTCATTCGAGGAACTGCTGGCACGGTCCGGGTGGGATTTTGGACATTTACATTCAGTTCTGTTATCTTTAATCATGAAAAAAGCGGTAGTTCAACTGCCGGGTTCTGTTTATAGGATTATATAGTCCATTCTTCGGTGAGTGGTTTCTCATAATAAGGCTATATATCAAGAATTCTAAATATCGAGAAAATCAGTAGTGAGCTGTATGAGAGGAGGATGAACCTGTGGCGGATTCTCTCGTCATCGTCGAGTCGCCGGCCAAGGCGAAAACGATTGGCAAATATTTGGGAAGCAAATACATCGTGAAGGCTTCAATGGGGCATGTTCGCGATTTGCCCAAAAGTCAGATCGGGGTTGAGGTCGAGAACGATTTCAGTCCAAAGTATATTACAATCCGTGGGAAAGGTTCGGTATTAAAGGAACTAAAGGACGCTAGTAAAAAGGTGAAGAAAATTTATCTGGCGGCTGACCCGGATCGCGAAGGAGAAGCGATCGCCTGGCATTTGGCCCATGTTCTGGACGTGGACCAGACGGAAAACTGCCGCGTCGTCTTTAACGAAATTACCAAGGAAGCCGTTAAGGATGCGTTTAAAACCCCGCGCAAAATAAATATGGACCTGGTCAACGCCCAGCAAGCGCGGCGAATCTTGGACCGTTTGGTCGGCTACAAGATCAGCCCGCTTTTGTGGAAAAAAGTAAAGAAAGGCTTGTCGGCCGGCCGCGTTCAATCGGTTGCCGTCAAAATCATCCTCGACCGCGAGAATGAAATCTCGGCTTTTGTACCGGAGGAATATTGGAGCATTACGGCCAAACTCAAAACGGGCCAAACCCCGTTTGAGGCCAAGTTCCATCAATATAAGGGAGAAAAGCTGGAGCTCGGCAACGAGGATCAGGTGAAGGAAATTCTGAAGTCGATCGAGAAAGCGGAATTCCGGGTCGCCGATGTGAAGGAAAAGGAACGGCTGCGTCACCCCGCGGCTCCTTTCACGACCAGTTCTCTGCAGCAGGAAGCGGCGCGGAAGTTAAACTTCCGTGCGGCTAAGACGATGTCCGTGGCCCAGCAGTTGTACGAGGGCGTCGATTTGGGCAAAGAGGGGACCGTGGGTCTGATCACCTATATGCGTACGGACTCGACGCGGATTTCCACCACAGCCCAGGACGAGGCGAAGGAATATATCGTCGGCAAATTCGGCGGGGATTTCGTGCCGGAATCGCCCCGGCAGTACTCCAAAAAAGCGGCCGGAGCCCAGGATGCCCATGAAGCGATTCGCCCGACTTCCGCTATGCGGGATCCCGAATCGGTCAAGGCGTTTACCAGCCGCGACCAGTACCGGCTGTATAAACTGATCTGGGAACGCTTTATGGCCAGCCAAATGGCGTCCGCGATTCTGGATACGATGTCCGTGGACATTGCCGCAGGCGACGCGACCTTCCGGGCCGTCGGTTCCAAAATCCGCTTTCCAGGATTCATGAAGGTCTATGTGGAAGGGAACGACGACGGAGCCACCGAAGACGACAAGTTCCTGCCGCCTCTGCACAGCGGGGATAAGCTTGGCGTGGAAGAAATCGAACCCAAGCAGCATTTTACTCAGCCGCCCCCTAGGTACACGGAGGCCCGGCTTGTGAAAACGCTGGAGGAACTTGGCATCGGCCGCCCGAGTACGTATGCTCCAACGCTGGAAACCATTCAGAAACGCGGTTACGTGGCGATCGAAGAGAAGAAATTTGTGCCTACCGAACTCGGAGAGCTCGTCATCGAACAGATGGAGCAGTTTTTCCCGGAGATTTTGGACGTTGAATTTACCGCCCATATGGAGGGCGACCTTGACCACGTTGAGGAAGGTTCGGAGGATTGGGTAAGAGTCCTTGGCGAATTTTACGAGACCTTTGAGAAGCGGCTGGAAGTCGCGGAAGAAGAAATGAAGGAAATCGAAATCGAAGATGAGGTTTCCGATGAAATCTGCGAAAAATGCGGAAAGCCGCTTGTATATAAACTGGGCCGTTTCGGCAAATTTTTGGCCTGCTCCGGGTTCCCGGACTGCCGGAATACGAAGCCGATCGTCAAGGACATCGGGGTCACCTGTCCGAAATGTAAAGAAGGGCATGTCGTCGAACGCCGCAGCAAAAAAGGACGCGTGTTCTACGGCTGCGACAGATATCCGGAATGCGACTTCGTATCTTGGGATCGCCCGTCGCCGAAGCCTTGTCCGAAGTGTGATTCTCTGCTAGTGATCAAGCGCAACAAGCAGGGAGGCAAGCTGCAATGCACGGCTTGCGATTACACAGAGGCGATCGAGGAGCAGGAGGACGAAGCGGCGGCGGAATAATTCAAATGAGATGGAATTGAAATTTGCGAAACAGCCAGAGATGCGGGGGAATTCTAAAGTGACAGAGAAAAATAGGGTTACCGTGATCGGGGCGGGCCTGGCCGGCAGTGAAGCCGCTTGGCAGCTTGCGAGCCGCGGCGTGCCCGTAACGTTATATGAAATGCGGCCGGTTGTCAAAACGCCGGCCCACCATACGGATAAATTTGCGGAACTCGTATGCAGCAACTCGCTTCGGGCGAACGGTCTGACCAATGCGGTCGGCGTTTTGAAAGAAGAAATGCGCATGTTGAACTCGCTTGTTCTCGGATCCGCGGACCGGAATGCCGTGCCGGCGGGAGGCGCCTTGGCCGTCGACCGGGACGGTTTCTCCGGCGAGATTACGCGCACGCTTCATGATCACCCTTTGATCGAGGTCGTGAATGAAGAAATCCGGGAGATCCCGCGGGACGGTATCGTCATCATCGCCACCGGCCCGTTGACCTCCCCGGCCTTGTCGGAGCAGATCCGGAGTTTGACCGGCGAGGACTATTTTTATTTCTATGACGCGGCCGCTCCGATTGTGGAGAAGGATTCCATCGATATGAGCAAGGTTTATCTGGCCTCCCGCTATGACAAGGGAGAGGCCGCTTATTTGAACTGCCCGATGACGGAAGAGGAGTTCGATGCTTTTTATGAGGCGTTGATTACCGCTGAGGTCACCCAACTGAAAGAGTTTGAAAAAGAAGTTTATTTTGAAGGCTGCATGCCGATCGAAATCATGATGCGCCGCGGCAAACAGACCGCCTTGTTCGGTCCGATGAAGCCGGTCGGGCTTGTGAACCCGCATACGGGCAAGCTTCCGCATGCGGTCGTGCAGCTGCGTCAAGACAATGCGGCCGGCACACTCTACAACCTGGTGGGCTTCCAGACGCATTTAAAATGGGGGGAGCAAAAGCGGGTCTTCTCGATGATCCCCGGTCTTGAAAATGCGGAATTTGTCCGTTACGGGGTCATGCACCGCAACACGTTTATCAATTCGCCTAAACTGCTGCAGCCGACCTACCAGTTGAAGGAGCGTCCTACGCTCTTTTTTGCCGGGCAAATGACCGGGGTGGAGGGATATGTGGAATCCGCCGCTTCGGGTCTCATCGCGGGGATCAACGCGGCTCAGGCGTATGCCGGGCGGGAAGGGATCGTCTTCCCTGAAGATACGACGCTCGGAAGTATGGCCAGGTATATTACCACCGCGGACTTCAAGCATTTTCAGCCGATGAATGCGAATTTCGGGCTGTTCCCGAAACTGGATACCCGACACCGCAAAAAGGCGGAGAAGAACGAAGCGCTGGCTCGCCGCGCGCTCGACAGTCTGCGCGCTTTCATGGAGCGCACGGGGCTATAGGGCCGGTTTGAGGCATAGGATGATAAAGGGATTCAGGTTATATGCAAGTGGAATTGAGTGATGAAAGGAAGCGGTAGCTATGGTTCCTAGTTTTCATGCGACCACGATTTGCGCGGTTCGGCATAACGGCAAAGGGGCGATCGCCGGAGATGGCCAGGTGACCTTCGGCGAGAGCGTCGTCATGAAGCAAACGGCCAAGAAGGTTCGCCGTTTGTACAGAGGCCAGGTTCTGGCCGGCTTTGCGGGTTCGGTGGCCGATGCCATCACCTTGTTTGAGAAGTTTGAAGGGAAGCTGGAGGAGCATCACGGGAATTTGCAGCGGGCGGCGGTGGAACTGGCGAAAGATTGGCGTCAGGACCGGGTCTTACGCAAGCTTGAGGCGCTGATGATCGTGATGGACCACTCCGGCATGCTGCTTATTTCGGGGGGCGGAGAAATCATCGAGCCGGATGACGATGTGCTCGCCATCGGTTCGGGCGGAAACTTCGCCCTATCGGCAGCCCGTGCTTTAAAACGCCATGCCGGTCAGCTGGAAGCCAAGGACATCGTGCGTGAAGCGCTTCAGGTCGCGTCGGAAATTTGCGTGTACACCAACAGCAACATTATCGTTGAAGAATTGTGATCGGGGGAACGAACTTATGCCTAACGCCAATTTAACGCCCAGACAAATTGTCGCCGAATTGGATAAGTATATCGTGGGGCAAAAGCAGGCGAAGAAATCGGTTGCGGTAGCTTTGCGAAACCGCTACCGCCGGAGTTTGCTTAGCGAAGACGTCCAGGATGAGATCGTACCGAAGAACATCCTTATGATCGGTCCCACCGGCGTGGGGAAAACGGAAATAGCCCGGCGCCTTGCCAAACTGGTGGGGGCCCCGTTTATCAAAGTGGAAGCCACGAAATTCACGGAGGTCGGTTATGTAGGCCGGGATGTGGAGTCGATGGTGCGCGATCTGGTGGAGACCGCCATTCGCACCGTCAAGCTGGAGCGGACGGAGAAGGTGAAGGATAAGGCTGAGGAGCTAGCCAATGAACGGCTTGTGCACATTCTCGTGCCGTCCCCCAACAAGTCCAAGAACAGCCGCAATCCGTTTGAGATGTTGTTCGGTAACCAGAATGCCGGGGAGACGAGCGGAGCCAGCCAGGAGAAGTCCGAGGAGGACGGCGATCTGGCGGAACGCCGCCGCCAGGTCCGCTTTAAGCTGCTTGCCGGACAGTTGGAGAACGACATCGTGGAGATCGAGGTGGAGGATAATGCTCCAACCATGATGGATATGTTTGCCGGCCAAGGGAACGACCAGATGGGGATGAATATGCAGGAGATGTTCGGAAACCTGCTGCCGCGCCGCACGAAGCGCAGAAAATTGTCCATCAAAGAAGCGAGAAAGGTCCTGACCCAGGAAGAGGCGTCGAAGCTGATCGATCATGATGACCTGGTTCAAGAGGCGGTAGAGCGTGCGGAGCAAACCGGGATTATCTTCATCGACGAGATCGATAAAGTCGCCAGCCGGGGCCAAGGTTCCGGTCCGGATGTGTCCCGGGAAGGGGTTCAGCGCGATATTTTGCCTATCGTCGAAGGATCGACGGTGATGACCAAATATGGACCGGTCAAAACGGACTATATTCTCTTTATCGCGGCCGGCGCCTTCCATATAGCGAAACCGTCGGATCTGATTCCCGAGTTGCAGGGGCGTTTTCCGATCCGGGTCGAGCTCAGCAGCTTGTCGCTGGATGATTTTGTCTCGATTTTGACGGAGCCTCAGAACGCCTTGACCAAGCAATATACGGAGCTTTTGCGGACCGAAGACATTGAAATTGAGTTTTCTTCGGAAGCGATTCGCGAGATCGCCGCCATTGCGGCCAGCGTGAACGCCAATACGGAGAACATCGGTGCGAGAAGACTCCATACGATTCTGGAGAAGCTGCTTGAGGATCTTTCGTTTGAAGCGCCTGAATTAACTTTGGAAAAAATGACGATTACTCCCGAATATGTACGAGAGAAGCTGGGGGATATCGCCAAAGATCGTGATTTAAGCCAGTATATTTTATAAGCAAAGCAGGACCTGTTCTATTTTTCACCATAAATATTTAAGGCCGTAAGACCCAGTCCTTCCATCGGGTTTACGGCCTTTTTTCGTGGCCCCCAGGATTTAACATGGAAAAAGTCGCTGTCGAAATATTGCGAAAAATTGAAATAATTTCAAAAAGTGCAAAAAATATCGTCAATTTCGTCAAAGATAGTGCTTTTTTCTTATTGTAATAAAGTCGATTCTCCCTGAAACTTAGGATATATGACATTCTCCTATTTTTTTCTACACTAGGACGTTGGAAAGACGTAAAAAACTAGGTTTTTGTCGAAAAAAAGAGGAAAAGTTTGAAAGCTGTTGAATATCTTAAACCTGTACTAATTAATGAGTTATAAGGGGGGAAATTAGATGCAGTTATTGAATGGTATCGGGTTCCAACGCTTGGAAACCGCTTTGCAGGCGGCCAATCTTAGGCAGGGGGTTCTTGTCAATAATATTGCAAACGTAGATACCCCTTACTTCAAACGATCGGGTGTATCTTTTGAAAGTCTTTTGCAGCAAGAAATGAGCGGAGCGACAAGAACCCTGGAAGGACGCAGAACTCACTCGAAACATTTTGCAATAGGTCTATCGGCCCGTTTGCCCGGACCCGAAGTTCATACCGATCAGTCAACGATGATGAACAATAACCAGAACAATGTGGATATTGATAGCGAAATGACTCAGTTGGCTGAAAATCAGCTCCGCTACAATTCTTACATAGAACAAGTCAATTACCAAATCAAAATGAAGCGAACCGCTTTGGAAGGGAGATAACGCATTTTGAAGATCAGCAACGCTTTCACCATTAGTGCTTCCGCATTAACCGCCCAACGTCTGCGAATGGATGTCATCTCGTCAAATATCGCCAATGCCGAAACGACGAGAGCGCAGGTTGTGGATGGCAAAGCCGTCCCTTACCGCCGCAAGATGGTAGTGATGTCCCCGATGAAAAGCGACTTTGGCCAGGCTTTGGGCTCCGCGCTCGGAAACAGCCAGCCGAGTCAAGGCGTAAAGGTTACGCAAATCAAGGAAGATTCGGCTCCGTTTAAACCGGTCTATAACCCCACACATCCAGATGCCGACAGCGAAGGCTATGTTTATATGCCTAATGTGGACATTTTGAAAGAGATGGTGGACGTCATTTCCGCCTCCAGGTCCTACGAAGCGAACGTCACGGCTTTGAACGCCTCTAAAGCCATGATGACGAAAGCACTTCAAATCGGTAAATAGAATCTTTCAGAAAGATAGGAGTGTTGAGTTTTGATACAGGCTATGAATTTTAACGCCTTGAAGGCTGTAGACAACATTGATCAGCCAAGCAAACCGGTTTCCCCCACGCCCGCGGAATCGCTGAAAGAGTTCGGCGCTTATCTGACGGATGCCTTGAACGGAGTGGACGCCCAAGAAAAGAACGTACAGTCCATGAACAACAAATTTCTGCTTGGTGAAGTAAGCGCGGACCAGGTGATGATCGCCTCGGAGCAAGCGATGTTAAGTTTGCAGTTGACTACGCAAGTTAGAAATAAAGTGATAGAAGCTTATCAAGAGATTATGCGTACGCAAATTTAATAAAAAAAGCATGCTTCGGATGAGGTGACGTTGTGAACGAGAGAATTGCCCAGTATCGGGATAAATTGACCGGGTACTGGAACCATTTCAGCAAAAAACAGAAAACCTTGCTCATTTCCACTGTAGCTATCGTATTATTGGCCATCGTCCTGTTAACGATCCAGTTCTCAAAAACGGAATACGAAGTGGCCTTCACCGGGCTGGACTCTACGGATGCCGCCGGGATTATCAGTCATCTGGAATCGGGGAAAATCCCCTACAAACTCGGACCGGACGGTACCACGATCTCGGTTCCGAGCAAAGACGCCGCTCGCGTCAAAGTCGATGTGGGTTCCAAAGGAATCGTCCAAAACGGCTCCATCGGCTGGGAATCCTTCAACGAGAGTTCTTCCCTGATCGGGATGACGGACAACGAATTCGGCGTCAAATACAAGAGCGCATTGAACGGCGAGATCGAGCAGCTCTTGAAACGGATGCAGGGCGTAAACGACGCCAAAGTATTGATCAACCTGCCGGCCGAGAATGTGTTTGCCAGTCCCGAGGAGCAGGAGAAAGCTTCCGCATCCGTGGTGCTGACGTTTAAGCCGGGTTACCGACCTACGCAAGAAGCGATTGACGGATATTTTAACCTCGTTAAAACATCCGTGCCTAATCTGCCGGTCGAGAACATCTCCTTGTCTTCGAGCGACGACACCGTGCTGTTACCTGCGGGACAAGGCGGTAAAATCGGTTCGCTGACGACGGCGGTTCAGGAAAATATGGCTCTTCAGAAAAAGTTCGAGAGCGACGTAAAGCAAAGCGTCAAACAGTTCTTGTCCAGATTGATGGGTCAAGACAAAGTGGAAGTGCTGGTGACTTCCAAGCTTAATTTTGACCAGGTCAGCCAAAAGGAAAATCTGGTTACACCCGTAGATACCGAAAATATGAAAGGTATCGAAATCAGTGCGCAAAAAATCCAAAAGAGCTACACCGGTCAAGGAAGTCCTGACAGCGGAGTAGCGGGGACCGGTGAAACGGACGTTTCGAATTACCCAGGCACCGAAGCGGGAAGCGGGGGCTCCTCTTCGGAAGAATCTTCGTCTACGATCAACTACGAAGTGAACCGAATTACCAAGGATATTGTAGCCAGTCCCTACGTTATTAAAGATTTAACCATTAATGTTGCGGTTGAACCACCTGCCGGCCAACAAACTTTGGACGATACGACACAGAAGGCGATTGAGAACGTCTTGACCAATATCGTCGGTTCCTATTTGGCTGATTCCGGTACTACTTATACAGACGCAGATTTAATGAGAAAAGTTTCAGTGTACTCCCAAGCTTTTCATAATTCTGATGAAAAACGTTCCGGTTTGAGTCTCTCAAGCCCGATCGTATGGGGAGTCGGGGCCGCGGCGCTGCTCGCCATCGCGGGGATCGTATTCCTCCTGATTCGCAGAAGACGCAAGGCTGAAGAGGTGGAAGAAGAAATTCCTATGCCGCTTACACCGGAATTCCCTTCCATCAACTTGGAATCTGTTACAAACGAAAACCAAGTGCGCAAACAGCTTGAGACGCTGGCCAAGAAGAAGCCGGACGAATTCGTCAACTTGCTTCGCACCTGGCTGGCTGACGAATAGAGGTGAACGCATTGTCAAAATCAACAACAAGCCAAGTTTTAAGCGGAAGACAGAAAGCGGCAATTCTGCTCATTACGCTTGGTCCGGAAGTGTCCGCCCAAATCTTCAAGCATTTGCGTGAGGACGAGATTGAACAGCTGACCCTGGAGATCGCCAATGTCCGGAAAGTGGACAGTGCCGAGAAAGAGATGATTATGGCGGAGTTTCACCAAATCTGTCTCGCCCAGGAATATATTTCGCAAGGCGGCATCACTTACGCCAAAGAAATTTTGGAGAAAGCGCTCGGTCAATCGAAAGCGATCGATATCATCAATCGCCTGACGGCCACTTTGCAGGTCAGACCGTTCGATTTTGCCCGCAAAGCGGATCCGAATCAAATTTTGAACTTTATTCAGAACGAGAACGCGCAAACTATCGCCCTCGTCTTGTCATACTTGCAGTTCGAACAGGCCGCCGTCATTCTGTCTTCCCTCCCTCAGGAGAAGCAGGCCGAAGTGGCGCGGAGAATCGCGGTCATGGACAGCACGTCTCCGGAAGTCATTTCCCAAGTGGAGCGCGTCCTGGAACAGAAGCTATCCGCTACCGTGACCCAGGATTACACCAGCGCCGGCGGTATCGAAGCGATCGTTCAAATCTTGAACGGCGTCGACCGCGGGACGGAACGTACGATTCTCGACTCGCTGGAAATCCAGGACCCGGAGCTTGCGGAAGAGATCAAAAAGCGGATGTTCGTATTCGAAGACATCGTCAATATCGACAACCGTTCGATTCAGCGGATTATCCGCGACATCGAAAACGCGGACCTGCAGCTTGCGCTTAAAGTGGCGAGCGAGGAAGTTCGCGAGGCGGTTTTCCGCAATATGTCGAAGCGGATGTCCGACACGTTCAAGGAAGAAATGGAATTTATGGGGCCCGTGCGGCTTCGTGACGTGGAAGAAGCTCAAACCCGCATCGTAGCAACGATCCGCAGGTTGGAGGATGCCGGAGAGATTATAATCGCCCGCGGCGGAGGAGATGACATCATTGTCTAATTTGATCAAAGTATCCCAATACGTTCCGGTGGACATTTTGAAACAGCTGAATTTGGCCAAAACGTATGAGGCATCCGAGGAACAGCGATCAGACGATGATATGGCTACTGTGCAGGAAGAAGTGTTTTCGGCGCAGGACGCCGCGGCGGAAGAAGCCAGAAAACAGATGCTGGCCGACGCCAAGGCATTCGCGGAAAGCCAGGTGAAGGCCGCTTCCGATCAGGCCGAGCAGATGCTGGCCGAAGCCAGGCAGCAGATTGAAGCCTGGTGGACCGAACGGCGGGAGCAGGACGAACATTTGGTCGAAGCCGTGAAGTCGGAAGCTTTTAATGAAGGTTTTGAAGAAGGACGCGTGCAGGCGGAGCAAACCCTTAAGATCAAGATCGACGAAATGATGAGCGAGGCGAGCGCCGTTTTGCAGCAGGCTTATATCGAGAAAGAGCGGATCATCCAAGAAGCGGAACCGTTTTTGGTGGAACTGAGCTGCGCGATCGCCGAGAAGATCATCGACAGGCAGCTTGAGCTGAAACCGGAATATTCGGTGGAACTCATTAAGAAGAGTTTGTCGCGAAAAAGGGAGCAGGGTGTGCTGACGCTTTGCGTGTCGCCCTCCCAGTTTGCTTTTGTTCAAGCGGCGCGTGAAGAGCTTAGTCTGGTGATCGATTCGCAAGCGGAACTGCAAATTCTACCCGATGCATCGGTTCAGGACCGGGGCTGCGTGATCCGCTCCTCCTTCGGAAGTGTGGACGCCAGAATCGATACCCAGCTTTCCGAAATCAAGAAGGAACTGCTGCGGATTTCGCGGCAGACCGAGGAACGGGGAATGACGAATGACGATCATTAATCCGGCTCGTTATCTCGACCATCTCCGCCAGTTGGATCCGGTTCGGATCAACGGCAAGGTGACCCAGGTCATCGGTCTGATGGTGGAATCGGAAGGTCCGGACGCGAGCATCGGAGATGTTTGTTACATTTACCCGAGCAAGTCGTCGCAGCCGCTGCAGGCGGAGGTTGTCGGCTTCCGGGATAACAAGGTTCTGCTCATGCCGCTCGGCGAACTGACGTCGATTGGTCCGGGATGCGATGTGGTCGGCACCGGCAAGCCGTTGACCGTGCAAGTCGGTTCGGAACTGCTCGGCAAAGTGCTCGACGGTTTGGGTCAACCGCTTGACGGCTCCGTTCTTCCCTCGCGGATGAGCCACTATTCAACCCATAACAAACCGATGAACCCGCTCAACCGGCCGCGCGTGGCCGAGCCGATCAGTATCGGCGTAAGGGCGATCGACGGTTTGCTGACGATCGGGAAGGGCCAGCGGGTCGGGATCTTCGCCGGCTCCGGGGTCGGAAAAAGTACTTTGATGGGGATGATCGCGCGCAACACCTCGGCCGATGTCAACGTCATCGCGCTGATCGGCGAACGGGGGCGCGAAGTGCTCGATTTTATCGAACGTGATTTGGGCCCCGAAGGGTTGGAACGATCCGTCGTCATTGTGGCGACTTCCGACCAGCCGGCCCTGATCCGAATGAAAGGCGCGCTCATCGCCACGACGATCGCGGAATATTTTCGGGATCGCGGCTTGAACGTCATGCTGATGATGGACTCGGTCACCCGTTATGCCATGGCGCTGCGGGAAGTGGGACTTGCGATCGGCGAGCCGCCGGCCATGCGGGGGTATACCCCTTCCGTATTTGCCGCACTGCCCAAGCTGATGGAACGGGCGGGAACCGGGCCGACCGGTTCGATCACCGCGTTCTATACCGTATTGGTTGACGGGGACGACATGAACGAACCTATCGCCGACGCGGTGCGGGGGATTTTGGACGGGCATATCGTTCTGAACCGGAATATCGCCAATAAAGGACATTTTCCGGCCATCGACATTTTGGCCAGTATCAGCCGCGTCATGAAGGATATAGTGACCGATGAGCAAAACGATGCCGCCGAGAACTTGAAGAGGCTTCTGGCCGTTTACCGGGAATCCGAGGATCTCATTAATATCGGGGCGTATCAGCAGGGCTCGAATGCGGAAATCGATGAGGCGATCAGTTACATTCAACGGATCTGGGCCTTCTCGAAACAGAAGGTCAATGAAAAAGTGACGCTGCCCGAAGTGCAGGAACAACTTATTTCCGAATTTGCAAGGAGCTGACTAGGAAAGCATGAGATTCCGTTACGTATATCAGAAGGTCGTGGACTTGAAGTCCAATGAGAAGACTCAGGCTGAATGGATGCTGTCGGCGGCCGTAGGAATTCTACAGGCGGAGCAGTACTCTCTGGAACAGCTGGTGGAAGAACGGTCACGAACCCATGCGGCCATTCAAAACGAGATGGAGAACAAGGCTTCGATGATCAAGCTGCAGGAACTTCAACGGTATATGGACTATCTTGAAACCTGCATTACGCGAAAAATCGGAGATGTGCAGCGGGCGGAAGTGAATGTCGATCAGAAGAAAACCATTTTAACCACTAAAATGCTGGACGAAAAAGTGTGGTTGAAAGCCAGGGACAAAGCGAAGGAAAAGTTCCAGCAAGAAATGCTTCTTCGGGAACAAAACGAATTGGATGAAATGGCAACGGTCCGGTTCGCCATGAGAGCCCGTTAAAGGAGTCGGGGCGTACAATGGGTTTGCGAAGGAGGAGAAGAAATGGCACAGACTGAACTGGATGAGGAATTGGAGGAGTCAGGCGGAGGGTTTTCGAGGTTTCTGTTCTTTATGACCCCGATCTTGTTCACGATCGTACTGCTTGGCGTGCTGCTGACCTTGTTCAATGTAAATATCAAACGATCCTTGCTGGACATCGGCGAGAAAATCCCGATCGTCAAAGACTGGATCCCGGACGAGCAAACAGGGGATGCCAAGGAGTCGAAAAAAGACGAGAAAAAGCAGCAGGAAAGCACCGATGCAACCGTCAAACAGCTGAAAGAACAGGTGGCCAAACAGGAAGAGGAACTGAAACAAGCCAACCAGCTTGCGACCGAGCAGAGTACGAAGGCGAAGGAGCTCCAGGAACAGCTGGATACCGCGCAAGATGCGGAGGAAGAGCAGAAAAAGGCTGAAGAGGAAGCGGCTTATTTGAAAGAAGTCAAAAAGCTGGCCTCGATTTATTCCTCGATGAGTCCGAGCAAGGCGGCGGCGATTTTTGACAAGCTGACCACCGACGAAACGCTTCAGATGTTCAGTGTCATGAGCAACGAGAGCAAAGTGGCGATCCTGGAAAAGATGGATCCCGAAAAGGCGGCGAGTATTTCCATCCGATTGAAGGACGTGAAACCCGCGGAAGATCTGGCGATTGCGGCCTTGCAATCCAGGCTGAAAAAGGAAGCCGCGGAACAGACGCCCGCCAAAACCACCGGGAACGCGCTGGACGACGCGCAGCTCAGCCAGACGTTCCGCACGATGTCGGCGGACTCCGCTTCGAAGCTGATTATCCAGACCTATAAGATCAGTCCGGAAAAAGCTTTGAAAATCTTGAAGTCGATCGATGATACGACGCGCTCCAAAGTTCTTGACGCCATGACCAAAGCGGATGAGAAGCTGTCGGTGAAGATCGTTAACCAACTGGTCGGCAAGTGAGCAGCAGGGGATGACTTTTTGGACGACCTCTAGGGAAAGGAGGTGAAAAGAAAATGAGTCAACCATTAACTAATGTAGGAGCTACTACGGCTTCCGCAAAGACTTTGTGGTACGGAAACGCCGGTAAAGCGACGGGGACGGAAGGGGCGACAGCAACTTTTGGCCAAACCCTTGTGTCGATGCTTGCCGGTGAGGCGAACGCGCAAGACGGTCAGTTGACCGCGCAGTTGGCGATTATGTCCGGCTTGACGGAATCCTCGAACGGGATGGCGGCGGAAGGTGAGGGCGGAAGCTTGAAGACTCTCCTGGAAGACCTGCTCGAACAGTTGGAGCAATTGGATGAAGCGATGGCGGATGATAATCCGGAATTGCTGGCCATGCTGCAAGGCTGGCTGCAAAACGCGCTTCACTATCTCCAGAACATGCAGCAAGCCGCTGGTTCTGAGACGGCTCCAAACAATTCGGGGATTCCGGCGCTGGCCGAGCATGCCGAAACGATTCGATTCGCGGTTCAGGATACGCTGGTTCAACTGGTCGCGGCTTCTTCCAACGCTTCGGCAAACGCCGAGCTGAATTCGTCGCAGGCTAAAGCGCTTTTGGAATCGCTGCAGACGCTTCTTGCCTCGGCCGGAATCACCGGGGAAAGCAAGGCGCCGTCCGGAAAGTATGCATCGACGCTGGCTGAATTGAAAGGCATCGTGAAGGATAAAGCTTCGGTTCATGCGGATCGGAACGTGTCGGCCGCAGAGAAGAATACAGCGGAAGCCGCCAAAGTGCCGGCGATTTCCCAAGCCGAGACCGCTCCGGTCAAAGCTTCGGCCTCGGCATCCGCAGTGCTGCTGACGGGTGAAGAGACAAACGCCGCTGCCGTTGAATCTTCGGATGGCGAACATCCGCTCCAATCCGGGCATATTGTGACGGCGGGTCAATTGGCCCTTCGCGACGCGGCGGCTCCGCTGAAGGCACCGGCTCCTCCGGTACCGGTTGAAAAGTTCGGCGATGAAATGTCCCGCTTCTTGGTAAGCAAACTGGAGATTATTCAGGCCGGTGGCGTGTCTGAAGCGAAAATTTCGCTCTTTCCCGAGCATCTGGGGCAGGTAGACGTCAAAATTACGATGCAAAACGGGCAGTTGATCGCTCAGTTTATGACGGAGCACGCCTTTGCCAAGGAGTCGCTTGAATCCCAAATGGCTCAGCTCAGATCGGCATTACAGTCCCAAGGGCTTCAAGTCAACAAATTGGAAGTTACGCAAAATACGCCGTTGTCCTCCCATATGTACCAGGATGGACGTCAACCGGGAAGCGGTACGGGACAGCAGCAAAACGGAAAGCGTCGTGAGGTGGTTTCCGAGGAAGAACTGCTGGGCGTCCACGATCTGAACGAGGAATGGAATGAATGGATCTCGAGCGTCAGAGAGAGAGAAGGAACGTTGGGAAGTTCCTTTGTAGCTAGAGCCTAGCAGAAAGGAGGCTGATTTCATGGCTGAAGTTATACCGCCGAAGGTCAACTGGCCTCATTATTCGACAGAGAATGTCCAAAGAGCCAGCAAAAAGGATACCAAGCTGGGCAAAGACGATTTTCTCAAGCTGATGATGGCTCAGATGAAGTACCAAGACCCTATGTCTCCGATGGACAACAAAGACATGGTCGCGCAGATGGCGCAGTTCACTTCGGTCGAACAGTTGACCAACATCTCCGATCAGCTAAAGGCCATGAGCGCGTCGCTTGGCAACAGCTCGGGCTTAATCGGTAAAATGGTAAGCTGGGCGGGCGAAACGAAGACCGGCAACTACGATATTGCGACCGGAAAGCCGGAAGTGATCACAACGACGGAGCGTGGTTTGGTCGATTCAATCATCGTACGCGGCGGTGTTCATTATGTGAAAGTCGGCGATAAGGAAATCGAACTTTCCAAGGTTGAGAAGGTGGAAAACGCACCTGAACCGGAACCCGAGCAACCTGCCGGAGGAGACGGCGGTTCGGGCGGCGATACGCCTCCGCCTACAGGACAAGGAGCGGGTGCGGAGTGAGCGACCCAATCCGTGTAGGGCACCTGTATACCGGCCGAATTCAGCCGGGGGCGGTCCCCTACTCCAGAAATCAGCAGGCCGAGAGTTCCTCCCATGGATTAAGTTTTGAAGAGATGCTCCAGGATCGGCTGCTGCATTTCAGCAACCATGCCGTGAAAAGACTGGAGCAGCGCGGGATCGAACTTAAACCGGAGGAACTGAGTAGGATCGAGTCGGCGATTGACAGCGCGGCCGCCAAAGGCGCGAAAGAGACGCTGATCTTGATGAAAGATACGGCCCTGATCGTCAATGTGAACAACCGCACGGTTGTAACGGCATTGTCCGGGAACAGCATGAAGGACAATGTGTTTACTCAGATCGATAGCGCAGTAATTATTTCTTAGCATTTTGGCTGGCCCGGATTCGGAAGCCGATCAGGGCCGCGGATCGACTGAAGCGGTCCTAACCACAATTTTGTCCCAGGGAGGAATTTACGAAATGTTAAGATCCATGTATTCGGGTGTGTCGGGGATGCGCGGGTTTCAAACGAAGCTCGACGTCATCGGCAACAATATTGCCAACGTAAACACCGTTGGTTTTAAATCGGGACGCGTCATGTTTAAAGATATCATGAGCCAGACCATCGCGGGGGTAACCGCACCTACCGACGAGACTGGCGGTATGAACGCCAGACAAATCGGCCTCGGGGTGTCCATCAGCTCGATCGACACGCTGCATACCGGCGGAAGCGCCCAGACGACGAACAATCCGCTGGATTTGCGGATCGACGGGGACGGCTTTTTTATGGTCAAGCTGACTGACGATCAGGAGGTCCCATTTCTGACTCGTGCCGGTGATTTCCACCTGGACGCGAATCGCCGTTTGGTGACTTCCGACGGTTTGTACCTCTGCGATGAAGGCGGGGGGATAATGGAGCAAATTGCTGATGATGTTACCGCATTTTCGATTTCAGCAAATGGTGTCATCATGCAGAAAATGAACACCGGAGCGACCGAGCCCGGCCAAACCGTTGGAGTGGCCAAGGTCACTAACCCGGAAGGTCTTGAGAAAATCGGGGGCAATCTCTATCGCACGACCTTGAACGCACAAAACGGCGATCTGGTGATGTCTGCTCCGAATAGCCAAGAAAACGGGACGGGCGCTCTCGTACCGGGTCAATTGGAAATGTCGAACGTCGACCTGACGGGCGAATTTACCGAAATGATCGTGGCGCAGCGTGGTCTCCAGGCAAACTCCCGGATTATCACGACTTCGGATGAAGTGCTCCAGGAAATCGTAAACCTGAAGCGTTAAGATGAAGGTTAACGGGGGAGGAAAACCTTCCTTCCCCCGGTTTAATTGGGAGGTTAAACATGATTTCTGTAACCAAGCTCAACGGTGCGCAAATGTGGCTTAACGCCATTATGATCGAAACCGTGGAAGAAACACCCGATACATACGTGACCCTGGTCACCGGCAAGCGTATTATCGTGCTGGAGAAGGCGGCCGAAATTATCGCGATGATCAATGAATATTACAGCGAGATCGGTATCCACGCAGCAACTATTAAAGTGCAACAAACGGAGGAATTGTCATGAAAAAGATGGCACCATGGCTGATTACGATATTGCTGGCCATAACCCTGATCGTAATGGCCGCCTTTCTGCTCGTCAATCAGATGACGGGACCGGCTTCGGGCGGTGAAGTGAAGGCTGCGGTTGACGAAGTAACCGTTCCTAAACACTTGACTGCGGATGAACTGGTTGAAGTGACTTCAACCATTAATGATATCAAAACGAATCTATCCGATCCGAATTATGTCGTTGTCCTCGATTTTGCGTTCCAGCTCGATAGCGCCGCTTCCAAGGAGGCCTTTGATAAAATCAAGGATTTCAAAATCACGCCGATCATTATTAAAACACTGGCGGATACCAAGCCGGAAGAATTGAACGGGGCCAGAGGCAAGGACAACTTGAGTTCGAAATTGCTGAACCTGATCAACAAGTCGCTGCCGGAAGGAAAATTGATTCAAATCGATATTACCAAATTCATTATTACGGCGATCTAGACTAATATCGGTCTTTGATTATTTTTCCAAGGGGGTGAGTTGTTTGGTAGATGTGTTGTCGCAAAATGAAATCGATGCCTTGCTTGCCGCGCTTTCTTCGGGTGAGATGGATGCCGAGGAATTGAAAAAGGAAGAGACGCAGCGAAAAATCCGGGCTTACGATTTCAAAAGAGCGGTTCGTTTTTCCAAGGATCATATCCGTAGTTTGACGCGTATTCATGAAAACTTTGCCCGTTTTCTCACCACCTATTTCTCGGCACAGCTTAGAACGTTTGTCCAGATCAATGTGGTTCAGGTTGAACAGCTTCCGTATGATGAATTCATCCGGTCCATCCCGAAGATGACGATCCTTAACATCTTTGAGGCGGAGCCGCTGGAAGGCCGAATGGTGCTTGAGGTTCACCCCAATGTCGCATTCGCCATGTTGGACAGATTGCTGGGGGGGATCGGAACGGCGCCATCGAAAATCGGTTCTTTAACGGAAATTGAAACGATTATTATGGAACGAATTTTCAGCCGGGCATTCGAAAGCTTGCAGGAAGCTTGGAAAACCGTGATTGATATCAATCCGCGGATGGAAGCTCTGGAGACCAATCCTCAATTTATGCAAATCGTTTCTCCGAACGAAACGATCGCGTTGATTTCGCTCAGCACGAAGATCGGAGACACGTCAGGGATGATCAACCTTTGTATCCCGCATGTCGTAATTGAGCCGATTATGCCGAAACTTTCGGTACACCATTGGTTCGTCTCCCAGAAAAAAGCGAGGGTACCAGAAGAGGTGGATGCGCTCCGCCATCGTGTGAATAGAGCCAAGCTTCCGATCATCGCAGAGCTCGGGGAGTCCCAAATTACCGTTCAGGAATTTTTGGAGCTGTCCGTAGGCGATGTGATATCCCTGAACAAACCGGTGCAAGAAGGCTTGTCCATCAGGGTGGGCGATCGATTGAAATATATCGGAAGTCCCGGTACGTTAAAAGACCGAGTTGCCGTTCAAATTGATGAAATTGTCAGCGAAGGAGTTGAGGAACTTGACGAGTAAAGATTATTTGTCCCAGGAAGAGATCGATGCCTTGTTAAAACAGTCCAATCCGGACTCGGCACCTGAACCGACGGTATCCGATTACTTGTCGCCGTTGGAGCAGGACGCTCTGGGCGAGATCGGTAACATCACTTTCGGGAGCGCGGCTACGGCTCTCTCTACCCTGCTTAGCAAAAAAGTGGATATCACGACTCCCAAGGTATCCATTATCACGAGATCTCAGTTTGAAACCGAGTTCCCGAAACCGCATGTTGCCATTCATGTCCAGTATGTAGACGGTTTTGAAGGCGTCAATTCTCTGGTTATTAAAACTAGGGATGCCCAAGTTATTGCCGATCTCATGTTGGGAGGCGAAGGAAACCCGGCCGACGAGGAATTGAATGAGATTCATATCAGTGCCGTTCAGGAAGCGATGAACCAGATGATGGGTTCCTCCGCGACGTCCATGTCGACGATCTTTAACCGGTTTGTAAATATCTCTCCGCCGGGGATCGATATTTTGAACATGACGAACGGGGACGGTGTAGCCAGCCTGCCGCCGGATGAAACCTTGATCAAAATTTCGTTCCGGTTGACGATCGGCGATTTGATCGATTCGACGATTATGCAGCTGTTGACCGTTAAATTCGCCAAGGAAATGGTCGACAGCCTTATCAACGGCTCTTCCGAACCCGCGGCGCAAGAGACTGCAGCTGCAGCTCCGGCCGCCGCGCCACCGGCTTACGAGGCTCCGGCTCCGGCTTATCAACAACCGCCCGCGCCTGCGCAGCAGCCGATGGCGCCGCCGATGCAACAGCCGCCGATGCAGCAGCAGGGTTACTATTATCCGCCGCAAGAACGGCCTTACGGCGAACCGCAGCATTTTGGCGGGGTGCCCGGACGGAACGTGAACGTACAGCCCGTACAATTCGCCAATCTCGGCAATCCGGCATACGGTCAAGCCGACGTTAACAATTTGAACTTATTGATGGACATACCGCTTAAGGTCACCGTAGAATTAGGAAGGACCCAAAAGCAGATTAAAGATATCCTCGAATTGTCGCAAGGTTCGATTATCGAGCTGGACAAGCTTGCCGGCGAACCGGTGGACATTTTGGTCAACAACAAGTTGATCGCCAAAGGCGAGGTTGTTGTTATCGACGAAAACTTCGGTGTTCGCGTTACGGATATTGTTAGCCAGTGGGATCGCATACAAAATTTACAATAGTAGAAGTTTAGGGAGGATTTTAAATCAATGGCAAACCGAATTCTTATCGTAGACGACGCAGCATTTATGAGAATGATGATCCGGGATATTTTGACGAAAAACGGGTTTGAGGTTGTCGGGGAAGCACAAGACGGCGCGCAAGCGGTGGAGAAATTCAAGGAATTGCGCCCGGATTTGATTACGATGGATATTACCATGCCTGAGATGGACGGCATTGCGGCGTTAAAAGAAATCAAAAAGCTGGAGCCGAACGCCAAGGTAATCATGTGCTCCGCCATGGGGCAGCAGGCGATGGTTATCGACGCCATCCAAGCCGGCGCGAAAGACTTTATCGTCAAGCCGTTCCAATCCGATCGGGTTATCGAAGCGATCAACAAAACACTTGGATTGTAGGCGAAACCGATGTTTCTATCGCAAAACGACGCTCCTTCGTTTGGTGGGGATGTCAATCTTTGGGGGAATTTGATTAATGTCATTGTCGTACTGGCAATAATCATTGTTTTGATCGTAGTCTTAATCCGTTTCCTGGGAAAGAAAAACCGGTTATTCTCCCAAAGCCGTTCGATCCGTACGATGGGAGCTGTCGGTCTCGGTCCGAACAAGTCGCTCCAGGTGATCGAAATCGGCAGCAGCGTGTATCTTGTCGGCGTGGGTGAGAATATCACCTTGCTTGACAAGATTACCGATCCGGAAGAACTGGCGGCTTTGCAGCAGGCTTTTGAAGAGGAGGGGACGGAGTTTGCCGGAGTGACTTCGGTTCTGTCTGGCCTCGTCTCCCGATTCCGCAAAGCGCCTCCGCAGGAAGCGGAGGAACTCGAAGGGACATCGTTTCACGAAATGTTTCACTCCCAATTGCAAAAAATGCCTAGCCGTAAGCGTCAGATGGAGGAATTGCTGAAGGATCAGGAAGAACAATCTACAGATCGGTTGAGGGATTCATGAAGAACAAAGTGCTAATTGCGACATTGCTTTTTACGTTGTGGAGCGTTTTGGCAGTAACCATCGCTTCCGCGGCTCCCGTCGATCCTATTCCGGAGATCGGGATACAAATCGGGGGAAATACGGGAACAGAGGGCGGTACCAGTTCGCTGTCGCTCATCTTACTCATAACGGTGTTAAGTATAGCGCCGGCAATCCTGGTTCTGATGACCAGTTTTACGCGAATCGTGATTGTGCTCGGGTTTGTCCGCAGTTCGCTGGGAACACAGACTTCGCCGCCCAATCAGGTTCTGGTGGGACTGGCGCTGTTCCTGACACTGTTTGTCATGAGTCCAACGCTGTCGACGATTAATGAGGTGGCTCTGCAGCCCTACATTAAAGGGGAGATCACCCAGACGGAAGCTTTGAACAAAGCGGCCGTTCCCATGAAAAAGTTCATGTACTCGCACACGCGGCCGAAGGATTTGCAATTATTTATGAGTTACACCAAAACCGAGAAACCGAGCAGTTATGAAGAAATACCGATTTCGGTGCTGGTTCCCGCGTTCGCCATCAGTGAACTGAAGACCGCATTCCAGATGGGATTCATGATATTTATACCGTTTCTTATCATAGATATCGTTGTTTCCAGTGTGCTTATGGCTATGGGGATGATGATGCTTCCGCCGGTCATGATTTCACTGCCGTTTAAAATTTTGTTGTTCGTCTTGGTGGACGGATGGTACCTGATTGTGAAGTCTCTATTGGCCAGCTTCAACCCTTAGCGAGGCTAGGGATGTAAGGCGCGGCCAGGCGCATCCGGATGGATCTACTATTTCATAGAGGGGGAAAACGGTTATGAGTTCGGAGTTTATTATCGGTTTGGCCGGACAAGCCGTTTATACCGTGTTAAAGGTTAGCGCTCCGATGTTGGTCATCGGTTTGGTCGTCGGCTTAATTATCAGTATCTTTCAAGCCACGACCCAAATTCAGGAGCAAACGCTCGCCTTCGTTCCGAAAATTGTCGCCGTGCTGCTGGCCTTGCTGATGTTCGGACCGTGGATTTTAACGACGCTTGTCGATTTTACTTATGGTATCTTGAACAATCTCTCTAATTATATCGGTTAGGCTGCGGCGAACATGGAGATCATTTTACACGCAATTTCAGTATTTATGCTAATTTTTTGTCGAATGACAGCCTTTTTTGTAGTTGCCCCCATTTTTTCATCACGCGGCGTTCCCATGAACTTCAAAGTGGGGATTGCCGGAATTATCTCGTTGCTGATCCTGACGATTCAGGGAACGAATCAGGCCATTCCGAATGATCTGGGATACATTCTGCTCGTCTTTCGCGAAGTGTTGATCGGCTTATTGATGGGCTATGTGGCTTATCTGATCTTTTCCGTCATTCAAACGGCCGGATCGTTTATCGATATCCAGATCGGTTTCGGTATCGCCAACGTGATTGACCCGATGACCGGCGCGTCGGCCCCGGTAATCGGCAACTTTAAATACTTGATCGCCACGCTGCTGTTTCTGACGATCAACGGGCACCATTATTTGCTGGACGCGGTTATCCGCAGTTACAACTGGATTCCGCTCTCCAACGAAGCGTTTCAAAGATTGTATCACGGCAGTGTGACCGAGTTTTTGGTGCGTACCTTTAGCCAGGCCTTTACGCTGGCTTTTCAGATGTCCGCTCCGCTGGTCGTGGCCTTGTTTTTAACCGACGTGGCGCTCGGTTTTCTGGCCCGGACCGCACCGCAGTTTAACGTTTTTGTCATCGGGATTCCGGTGAAAATCATAGTTGGGCTGGTGGTGCTTCTGCTGTTGGTACCGGGGTTTATCGTCGCCTTCGAACACCTGTTCGAAGTGATGTTTAAGGCGTTGCACAATCTGTTCGGCACACTCGGAGATCGACCTACGTAAGGAGGGGAGTCGCTTATGATCTATCGGTACAGCCTCGATTTGCAGATGTTTGCCGGAGAGAAGACGGAGAAAGCGACACCCAAAAAACGTCAGGACGCGAGAAAAAAAGGTCAGGTGGCCAAGAGTCAGGAGGTTTCCGGCGCGCTCATTCTGCTGGCCACATTTATGTGCCTGATGGCTTTCGGCGCCTATATCAAGGAACGGCTCGTCGCCCTGTTCAGCGACGTTTTCTATCACAGGCTTACGACCGATGTGACGAAGGAGAACGTCATGGTGATGCTGGGGGATTACGGGGTGCAAATTTTGTTGCTGCTCGCCCCTGTCTTTCTGGTCGTCGTCGTTATGGGCGTGATCGCCAATTATGCGCAAGTCGGCTTTCTGCTTACCGGGGAACCGCTTAAGATGAAATTCAGCAAACTGAGTCCCATCCAGGGGTTTAAAAAGATCTTCTCCATGCATGCGCTTGTCGAATTTCTGAAATCGGTTTTTAAACTTGTGATTATCGGCTATCTCGTATATTCCACCATTTGGGGGGCAAGGAGCAGCATCGCCGCGTTAGGCAAGGTCCCGGTGGAGGAAGCATTTCATTTTACGGCAAAAATTACGATGAATTTGGGGATTAAAATCGCCGCGGCGCTGTTAGTCCTGGCGGTGCTCGATTATATGTACCAACGGTACGAGCACGAAAAAAGTTTGAAGATGTCCAAGCAGGACATTAAGGACGAATATAAAAAAATGGAAGGCGACCCGCTGATCAAAGGGAAAATCAGGGAACGACAACGCCGGATGGCCCTGCAACGAATGATGCAGGAGGTGCCCAAAGCGGATGTCATCATTACCAACCCGACGCATTTCGCCGTTGCCTTGAAGTACGACGGAACGCAAATGGAAGCTCCCCAGGTCATCGCCAAGGGGCAGGATTTCGTCGCCCTGCGGATTAAGGAGATCGCGAAGGAGCATGGCGTTGTGACGATTGAAAACAAGCCGCTGGCACGGGCGCTGTTCCAGAGAGCCGAGATCGGGGATACGATCCCCGGGGATTTGTTCCAGGCTGTAGCCGAAGTGCTTGCGTATGTATATAAATTGCAAGGCAAAGTGAAATAAGATCGGGATCGGAGGAAGAACCGGTGAAGAAGTATAAAGATCTATTCATCCTAGTCGGCATTATCGGTATTGTTCTACTAATGATCGTCCCGATCCCGCCGTTGCTTTTGGATATTCTTCTTATTATTAATATATCGATTGCTCTCATGATTTTGCTTGTCGCGATGAACACCAAGGAGGCGCTGCAGTTCTCCATCTTCCCGGCGATGCTGTTGATCACCACATTGTTCCGGCTGGCGCTGAACGTGTCGACGACCAAACTGATTTTGGGACATGCCGAAGCCGGTGACGTTGTCGCCACATTCGGTTCATGGGTTTCCCAGGGGCAGCCCGTCGTCGGTTTTATCGTGTTTCTGATTCTCGTGGTCGTTCAGTTTATCGTTATCACGAAGGGTTCGGAGCGCGTGGCCGAGGTAGCGGCGCGGTTCACCCTCGACGCGATGCCGGGGAAACAGATGAGTATCGATGCCGACTTGAACGCGGGGCTGATCAATGAGCAGCAGGCCCGCGAACGGCGGACCAAAATCGAACGCGAAGCCGACTTCTACGGCGCGATGGACGGGGCGAGTAAATTCGTCAAGGGCGATGCGATCGCCAGTATCATTATTTTGCTGATCAACCTGATCGGCGGTTTTATTATCGGGATGTCGATTCATGGCATGGCGTTTGATAAAGCGCTCTCCACTTATTCGATCCTGACGATCGGTGACGGCTTGGTCAGCCAGATTCCCGCTTTGCTGATTTCGACCGCCGCCGGTCTGATCGTGACGCGGGCTTCCTCCGAAGGGAACCTGGCCGAAGACATCACGGGGCAATTGTTCACCTACCCGAAACTGATCTATATTGTGGCCGGCACCCTTACCCTTTTAGGACTTTTTACCCCTATCGGACCATGGACCACCCTTCCTTTTGCCGGACTGTTGGTGTTTGCCGGACGGCGGATGCAGAAAAACATGAACCTCAAGGCGATTCAGCAGGAGATTCAGGAGGAGGAGCAGCAGATCGAAGAGGTGCGGAGTCCCGAAAGTGTTATCAATTTGCTTCAGGTCGATCCGATCGAATTCGAATTCGGTTACGGTCTGATTCCACTGGCGGACACGGGGCAAGGCGGGGATTTGCTTGACCGGATCATCATGATCCGCCGGCAGTGCGCGCTGGAATTGGGTCTGGTCGTACCGGTGATTCGAATTCGGGACAATATTCAACTAAAACCTAATGAATATGTGATCAAAATTAAAGGAAATCTCGTCGGCGGCGGTGAATTATTACTTAATCACTATTTGGCGATGAGTCCAGGGATGGATGACGACACGATAACGGGTATTGAGACCCAGGAGCCCGCCTTCGGTCTTCCGGCCCTCTGGATCGATGAATCCACGAAGGATAGAGCCGAGTTATCCGGCTACACGGTCGTGGATCCGCCGTCGGTGGTTGCGACGCATTTGACGGAACTGATCAAAAAGCACGCCCATGAACTGCTTGGACGTCAAGAAACGAAGGCTCTGGTCGACAATCTCAGAGAGAGTTATGCCGTGCTTGTCGATGAATTGATTCCTTCGGTGCTTTCGATCGGGGATGTTCAGAAGGTGCTGGCCAAACTGCTTCGCGAGAAAATTTCGATTCGGGATCTGGTGACGATCTTCGAAACCTTGGCCGATTACGGGACATATACGAAAGACCCGGACGTTCTCACGGAATATGTGAGACAGGCTTTGTCCCGGCAAATTACGCAGCAGTATACCCAGCAAGGGGAAACGATGCGCGTGATTACGGTAGGTCCTACGCTGGAGAAAAAAATCGCGGAAAGTGTCCAGCAAACCGAACAGGGGAGTTTCCTGGCGCTGGATCCGGTATCTACCCAAACCTTGTTTCAGAAGCTTTCCGAACAAATCAACCGTCTTTTGCAATCCGGTCAGCAGCCTATCGTTCTGACATCACCGACCATCCGGATGTATTTGCGTCAAATTATTGAAAGAAGTATGCAGGATATCCCGGTGCTGTCGTATAGTGAGCTTGAGCCGAATGTTGAAATTCAAAGTGTCGGAGTGGTGAACTTATGAGAGTGAAGCGTTATATCGTCGACACGATGCCTGACGCGATGGCCAAAATACGCACAGAGCTGGGTGCCAATGCCGTAATTTTAAGTACGAAGGACTTGAAGGTCGGCGGGTTTCTGGGCATGTTCGGGAAAAAGAAAATCGAAGTCATAGCCGCTTCGGAGGGCGAAGAGGATGTCCCGGCTGCGGCGAAGCCGCAGCCAAGGCCTGTGCGGCCGCCTGCGGCTCCCGTTGCCAGACAAGCGGTACCTGAGGCCTACCGCAAGTCCTCGCAGGCCTTGAATTCCGCTGCGGCTTCCTCAACGGACGAAACCGCGCCCCCTGCGGCGACGCCGCCGCGAAGGGAGGTTGCGGAAAGGCAGCCAGCGGGGGCTCCCTTAGCCGAGCCGCCTTCTTCACCGCCGCCCAATCCTTCCCCGCTTTCGGCAGACATCCGGGAGGCTGAAGAGCAGACGGCCGCCAGCCGCTGGGATGAGGCGATCCGGCAGGCCCGCCGGGAAATCGACGACCCGCCTTCTTCACCGCCGTTAACGGGGGCCCAGCCGATGCATTCAAAGGAAGAACGGCTTCTGGAAGAATTGCGGGAGATGAAGTCCTGGATCGGCCAACTGGCGAGGCAGCAGCATGAAAACCGCGAGCTTCCCGAACCTTTGCCGGAGCTCAAGCAAAAGCTTGCGGACCAGGAAATTTCGCCGGAGCTGATCGACAAATGGATCGATGCCGCTTACCAGGAGTGGATCGATTCCGGCAAGACGGCGGCGCCGGATTCGCTGGCGCTTAAAGTCCGGGAAGCGGCCGCGGACTTCCTCGCCGATCGCGTCGGAGAGGGGATCCGGGATGAGACGAAAATCGTTTACATCGCCGGTCCCACGGGTGTCGGCAAAACGACGACGATCGCCAAGCTTGCCGCCGATCAAATCTTTCGAGCCCAGAAAAAAGTGGGCTTTATCACGGCGGATACGTATCGGATTTCGGCGATTGAACAATTGCGAACCTACTCATCGATCTTGAACGTGCCGCTCGAAGTTGTTCAATCGCCGGGAGACGTGCAGAGGGCGATGCAGCGGCTTTCCTACTGCGACCTTATTCTCATGGATACCGCCGGAAGAAACTATCTGAACGAGATCCATGTCGCCGAGCTTCACAGTTTGCTCAGCCCTCATGAGAAAAGCGAAACCTACCTGGTTTTGAGCCTGACTTCCAAAACGCAGGATATGAAGAAGATTACCGAACATTTCAGCCGCTATGGACTGGATAAAGTGATTTTTACCAAGTTGGACGAGACCGAGAGCGTGGGGCCCATGTACAATTTGCTGGAGGAATATCCGCTTAGGGTTTCTTATATCGCCAATGGACAAAACGTACCCGATGATTTGTTGTCCGCGAATCAGGACCTGCTGCTTAATCTGATCTTGGGAGATCGTCCCTCATGAATGACCAGGCCCAATCACTGAGGAATTTGGTTTCATTGCGCGAGAAGCTTGCCGATCAGGCCAGAATCCGCACCCCGGCCCGGATCATCACGGTGACGAGCGGCAAAGGCGGGGTCGGGAAATCAAACTTTTCCTTAAACTTTGCGCTTGCTTTGAAATCGCTGGGCCGCAAAGTGCTCATCTTCGATGCGGATATCGGAATGGCGAATATCGACGTGTTGATGGGGGTGCGCCCAAGATACAGCCTGTATCATCTGCTTAAAGGCGAGAGGGACATTTCGGAAATCGTCGAATTGGGGACACAAGGGGTCCCTTTTATCGCCGGCGGTTCGGGAATGGCGGACTTATTCAGTTTGTCGGAGAGCGATCTGGATTATTTTACTTCCCAGATTGAACGCATTTCCGATGAAATGGAATATATCATTTTTGATACGGGAGCCGGACTTTCCAAAGAGACGCTGAAATTCATTACTTCGGCCGATGACTGTTTCATAGTCACGACCCCTGAACCTACGTCGATTACCGATGCCTACGCTTTAATCAAAGTAGTTCACGGGATAGATTCCGATGTGGGGTTCAGCCTGGTGATCAACCGGGTCAACGGAGAGGGAGAGGCCAGGCAGGTTGCGGACAAAATCTCCTTGGTCGCCAAGCAGTTTTTGAATCTGGATATCCCGACACTGGGGTACTTGAGCGATGATTCCCACGTTATGCAGGCGGTGAAGAAGCAGGTTCCGTTTTCGGCCGCTTTTCCCGGCTGCGCCGCCTCTAGGGATATCAAGAGGTTGGCCATGAAGTATATGGATGTTCCACGAGAAAGGTCTAATGAAACTTTGTCAGGAATCAAAGGGTTTGTGCACAAATGGTTAAGACGAGCAAAATGATTCTGCATAAAGGACAGGAGTGGAACGGAATATGCCTTATCGGGTAATGGTGGTTGACGATTCGGCGTTTATGCGAAAAATCATATCGGATTTAATCGAACAGGATCCGGACTTTGAAGTAAGCGGAACGGCCGCGAACGGACGGGAAGCCATCGAAAAGATCGGTTCGGTCTCACCGGATCTGATGACCATGGATGTCGAGATGCCGGAGATGAACGGGCTGGAGGCTTTAAAACGGATTATGAAGGAACATCCGCTTCCCGTGATCATGCTGTCCGGGATCAATGAACAAGGGATGCGGGAAACGATCATGGCCCTGGAGCTCGGTGCTTTCGATTTTATTCGGAAGCCCTCCGCGACGACAAGTTCCCATGATATCAAGCAGGTCGGGCGGGATCTACGGGAGCAAATACGGGCGGCCATGACGGCCAAAGAACGTAAGCTGGCCAGGGAGAAGACGCTGCAGCTTAAAGAGCTGGAAGTGGAGACTCCTCCGTCACGGCAAATCCAAATTCCAAAAGCGGCTATCGTCCCGCCGAAACCTAAGGCGGAGCAAGAGGGCTGGCGTTCGGGAGCGGAGCAGGCCGCCGCGGCCAAGGAAGACGTGAAGCGAGATACGAAGCGAACGATGCGGAAGGCTTCCGACCTTGGGGACGCCGCGGATCGTTCGAAGCGGGCTTCGGCATCCGCTGCTCCTTTGGAGCCGTTAAAGCCGAAGGTGAAGCGGCAAAGCGAAAGCGATCGGCCTGTGAAGCCGGCATCGGACATAGAGCCGAACGCGGCGGCTGCGAAAACGCCGCCTTCGCCGCCGCGGAGACGAACGTCGTTTACCGACCTGGTGGCGATCGGAACTTCAACCGGCGGACCTAAAGCTTTGAAGGCGGTGCTGGAGAAGCTGCCTGCCGATTTTCCGGCACCGGTTGTCATCGTACAGCATATGCCGCCGAATTTCACCAAATCACTGGCTCAGCGACTGAACAGCTTGAGTGCTCTGACCGTGGTGGAGGCCGAGGAGGGCATGGCGCTGCAGGCCGGGACCGCTTATATCGCGCCCGGAGGATTTCATCTACATGTCGTCTCGGGTACGGACGGAAGTTACAAGGTATCGTTATCGAAGCAGGGGCTGCGCAACGGGCATCGGCCGTCCGTTGACGTGATGTACGAATCTTTGCTTCCCCTGACCTCGCTGAAACGACATGTTGTTCTTCTTACCGGGATGGGGAGCGACGGGGCGAGAAGCATGAAGTTATTGTACGATTCCGGCGTTTCCTCGACGATAGCCGAAAGCGAAGAAACCTGCGTCGTATACGGCATGCCGAGGTCGGCCATCGAACTTGGCTGCGTCAGCCGGATTCTCCCGTTGCACGAAATCGGCCCCAAGCTTGCACAAGATGTGAAATAAACGGAATCTCTTGAAGGAGGTGCCTCACCATGGACATGAACCAATATTTATCCATGTTTATCGATGAGTCCAATGATCATTTACAGTCACTAAACGAAAATATGCTTGAGTTGGAAAACAACCCGGAGGATTTGAGCATCGTTCAGGTTATTTTCCGCTCGGCCCATACCCTGAAAGGGATGGCTGCCACCATGGGATTTGAGGATCTTTCCTCCCTGACGCACCAGATGGAAAATGTGCTGGATCTGGTACGAAACGAAAAGCTGAAGATGCAGGAGTTTATTTTCGATACCCTGTTCCAAAGCTTGGATGCTCTGCAGTCCATGGTTCAGGACATTATGCAGGGCGGTGAGGGAAAGGCCGACGTGAGCTCGATCGTGGCGAATCTGCAGGCGATCGTGCGCGGAGACATGGCCCCGGCTGGCGGAAGTCCCGGAGCGGGATCGGGCGTTACGGCGGATGCTTCCGGGGGAGCCGGGACGGCGATTCAACTGGATGAATTCCAGTACTCCGTTTTGGAGCAATCCATTTCCGAAGGCCACAAGGTGATGTACCTTGAAGTGGCGATCCGGGAAGACTGCCAATTGAAAGCGGCCAGAGCCTACCTGGTATTCGACCTGCTCGAACGGTACGGAGAAGTCGTTAAATCGCATCCTTCGGTCCAGGAAATCGAGCAGGAACAATTCGACCGCAGCTTTTCTCTCTATTACATAACCCAGAAAGAAGCCGGCGAACTGCAAAGCATGATCATGAATCTGTCGGAAATCGACTCGGCCCAAGTGGTCGTTTTGGATCATGAGACATTGGGACAACTGAATTCGGGAGCCAAGGAGACCGCTGCGGCGTCCGCGGTGGTCGAACCTGCCGCGACAGAGCCGGTTCCGAATGCAGCGCCAGCGAAGCAACCGAAAGCGGAGCCGACCAAAGCCGCCGCCAAGCCTTCGGGAACGGCGGCCGCACCGTCGCGGACCATTCGCGTCGATATCGATCGGCTCGACGTCCTGATGAATCTCCTCAGCGAGCTGCTGATCGATCGGTCTCGCATGGAACAGTTGGCGTATGAAGTTAAACGCTCCGATTTGACCGAAACGGTGGAGCATATGAGCAGGGTCGGCAGCGATCTGCAAAATATCGTACTTAAGCTGCGGATGGTTCCGATCGATACCGTCTTTAACCGCTTTCCGCGGATGGTTCGCGACTTGGCCAAATCACTCGACAAAAAAATCGATCTGATCATTACCGGCGCCGAGACGGAACTGGATCGCACGGTGATCGACGAGATCGGCGATCCGCTTGTTCACCTGCTGCGAAACGCGGTTGACCATGGGGTGGAGCCGACGGCGGAGCGAATCGCTTCCGGGAAACCGGAAACCGGAACGGTGAACTTGCGGGCGTTCCACAGCGGAAACCACGTATTCATCGAGATCGAAGACGACGGACACGGCATAGACCGCGACAAAGTATTGGCGAAGGCGCTCAAAAACGGTGTGGTTACGGAAGCCGAAGCCGCGACGCTGAGCGACGAGCAGGTGTATATGCTGTTATTCGCTCCAGGGTTCAGTACGGCGGAAGTGATTTCCGACATTTCCGGACGCGGCGTAGGTCTGGATGTCGTCAAAACGAAAATCGAATCCTTAAGCGGAGTCGTTTCGGTACAATCCACTTTGGGCAAAGGCACGAAGTTCTCGGTACAGCTTCCGCTGACATTGTCGATTATCTCGGCGATGCTGATCAAAGTCGGGTCGGAAAAATACGCTATTCCGCTATCTTCCATCGTGGAAACCGGGTTGATCAAGCGCGAGCAAATCCGGCAAGTTCATGGCTATACGATGGTTCCTTACCGGGATGCCCATATTCCGCTGCTGTCACTGGCTCAGCTGTTTGAAGTCAGCGATTTTGACGAAAGCGGCGAGGAGGAAACGGAAATCGTCGTCATTCGCAAAGGGGACCGCCTGGCGGCCTTGACGGTGGAGGATTTCATCGGGCAAAACGAAATCGTCATTAAAAATCTCGGAAAGTATCTTCCTGCCATTCAGGGCGTAGCGGGCGCTACGATCCTGGGAGACGGGCAAGTCGCCTTAATCATCGATCCGAATTCATTCATAAAATAATGCTGCTTGCTTTTTCGCCCGGGCTGGAGCGGTCGATCATCCGGACGGGACCATTTAAGGAGGGATTTTCATGGGAGAAGAATTAAAAGTAATCGTGTTTAAACTGGGGCATGAAGAGTATGGCATTGATGTGGACAAGGTCCAAACGATCGAGCGGATGATGCCGATTACGCGCGTGCCTAAAACGTTCTCGTTTGTCAAAGGCGTTATCAACCTGCGCGGGGTCGTTATCCCGGTCATCGATCTGCGGGGCCGGTTTGGTTTGCCGGAGGCTGAGTATACCGACCAGACCCGGATTATTATCGTCGCGGCCAATGAAATGGAAGTCGGTTTTATCGTGGATTCGGCCAACGATGTCATCGATTTGAATACGGATTCGATCGACACGCCGCCGGATGTGGTCGGCGGCGTCAAAGCCAAATATCTTCAAGGCGTGGCGCGCTTGTCCGATGAGCGCCTGCTGGTGATGCTGAATCTGTCCGAGGTATTGAATCGCAGTGAAATTATCCAATTGGAAAGTTTAGAGGGATAAGCGGTGGATCTGTTTAAGGACTTTGCGGAATTCAAAATGGACGTTCTCAAAGAGGTCGGCAATATCGGTGCCGGAAACGCGGCGACCGCTTTATCCAAACTGCTGGACAAGCCGATCGACATGGCGGTTCCCAAAGTCCAGATGCTGCCGTTTGAAGCGATTGCGGAGCGAGTGGGCGGCGCGGAGCGTATTGTACTGGCGATCTTCTTCCGGGTGGAAGGAGACACGCCGAGCAACCTGTTCTTCATTCTGAGCCCCGAAGCGGCGAAGAAGCTGCTTCACCGGCTGGCGGGTATCGAGGTCGAGAGCGAGGAAAGTTTCTCGGAGATGGAATGGTCCGCGCTCTCGGAAATCGGGAACATCTTGGCGGGGTCGTACATTTCCTCGCTGGCCGATTTCACCTCGTTGGCCATGACTCCGACCGTACCGGCGCTCGCTTTGGATATGGCCGGCGCGATTTTAAGCTACGGTCTGCTGCAGTTCGGAGAGATGGGCGACTCCGCCCTTCTGATCGATACCACTTTTATTGAAGGTCAGCATGAAGTCGAAGGACAGTTTTTCCTGATTCCAGACCCCGAGTCCTTCGATAAAATATTTACCGCTCTAGGAGTTCCGACCCGTCATGATTGATGAGCAGCACATTGTGAAAGTGGGAATGGCGGATTTGAACGTGATTCGCGGACAGGGGTTAATCCGCACCACGGGGCTAGGATCATGTGTCGGGGTCACATTGTTCGATCCGATGCTGAAGGTAGCCGGTCTTGCCCATGTGATGCTTCCTTCCTCGGAAATCGCGAGGGAAGGGGCGCTCAATTTGGCCAAGTATGCAGATACCGCACTGCCTGAGCTTGTGCGCAGGCTTTCGGAGCTTGGCGTAACGAAGAGCCGCCTGATCGCCAAAATGGCCGGAGGCTCCCAGATGTTTACTTTTGCGGGCAAAGGGGATTCCATGAGAATCGGCCCGAGAAATGTGGAATCGTGTAAAGTGATGCTAAACGAACTCGGTATACCGCTGGTGGCGGAAGATACGGGCGGTAATTATGGAAGAACGATTGAATTGGATTGTGAAACGGGTATTTTATTCATACGCAGTGTACAAATGGGTATAAAGGAATTGTAGCCATGTCAGGAAAATTGGGGTATTATCTTCTATTCGGATTTATCGGTTTTTTGATTACCTATGCGGTATCGGCTGGCAATAACTTGTTTATGACAAGTTTTATCCGCGGCTTGATCGCGTTCGCCGTATGGTTCTTGCTCGCTTTTGCGGCAAACTGGGTTATAACCTTCCTCAAAGAACAGGAGCCGCGGCCTGATGTCAGAGACCTTACGGACGCGCTTAAGGAACAGGATAAAGGTGCCAGTCTCGACCTTACGACACCGGATCAAAGTGAAGAATTAAACGATTTGTTGAAACAAACACCAAAGGACCAGTCACAGACTCAAGAGTTTACACCATTGAATCCGCCAAAATTAGTAAAGACACTTGACGATAAAGATCCTGAAGAGCTGGCTAAGGTCGTTCGTCACCTGACAGACAAATAAGGAGGGTGGAGGCAATTGAACGAGCGGAAGACATCCACTCTAAATTATGCCGATGTTTGGGAGCGTTGGAAGGAACACGGCGATTTGGAGGCCAAGAAACAACTTATCGAGAAGTATCTGCATATTGTCGACTACGTTTCGGGACGTCTGGCCGTAGGTCTGCCCAAGAACGTTTCCAAGGATGATTTGTCCAGCAATGGGGTGATGGGACTGATTGATGCGGTCGAAAAATTCGACTATAAGCGCGGCCTTCAGTTCGAAACCTATGCTTCCTGGAGGGTCAGGGGGGCGATCTTGGACGGATTGCGCCAAGGGGACTGGGTTCCCCGTTCCGTAAGAGAGAAAGCCAAGAAGATTGAAGAAGGATACCAGCAATTGGAGCAGCAATATCTCCGGTCCGTCACCGACGCGGAAATGAGCAAGCACTTGCATATCAGCGAGAAAGAGTTCCAGAGCATGCTGCAGGAAGTGGCCGTCATGACCCTCTGCTCTTTGGAGGATCCGATTCGTGAAGAGGAATCGGAGACTCGGCTCACTTTGCTTGTTGACGATAAGGCCAAAAATCCGGATTATAAAGTACAGGAGCATTTTTTGCGCGAATCGCTGGCCAAGGGAATCGAAAAATTAACCGAGAAGGAACGGACCGTCGTCTCTCTGTTATATTATGAAGATCTATCGCTGAGTGAGATTGCGGAGGTGATGTCCTTGTCGCCATCCCGGATCTCCCAGCTTCACTCCAAAGCGATTTTGCGGCTCCGCGGCACCTTGGACAAGCAGCGCGACTTGCTGATGAGAGAAGACTAGGTGTGCAGACCAATTGAATTATGAAGATGGAAGGAGGAACGAAACATGGAATTTACGGCCGATTTAGGGAAACTTCTTAGCGTCACCTTTAATGATGATAAAACCGTCGCTTATCTGCAGTTTACCCAAAAAGACGAAAATTTTTCCTGTACCAAGGATGCTTTATATCAATTTTTGCATCACCACGGCATCAAGTACGGGATTCAGGACGATATTGTCGAGCGGTTCGCTATCAATCCCAGAGAATATTTCTTCAGTAAAACCCCGATCGCCATCGGTTTGGATCCGGAGCCCGGGGAGGATGGAAAGATCCGCTATTCCGTCCCGCTTGAAGATGTACGGTACCAACCTCTGGAGACGGATGACGGTAAGGTGGACTATAAAGAAATTACTCGTTTGAACAATGTCCGGAAAGGACAGCTTATCGCCGAACTAGTTCCTCCGCTTCCCGGACGCCCCGGAACGGCGGTAACAGGGGAATCGATCCCCAACAAATCCGGGAAGGAAGCCAGATTCAAAATCGGGAAGAATGTGGTGCTGAGCCCCGATCAAACCGCCATGTACGCGGCGATTGACGGTTTGGTCACCATGACCGACAAAGGGAAGTTAAATGTATTCCCGGTTTACGAAGTGAACGGGGACGTCGACTACAGTACGGGAAATATCGATTTTGTCGGCACGGTCGTCATCCGCGGGAATGTACTGACGGGTTTTAAAGTCAGTGCTGCCGGGGATATTCGTGTTGTCGGCGGCGTTGAGGGAGCCGAGCTGTATTCGGAAGGCTCCATCGAAATTACCGGGGGAATTATCGGTTACAATAAAGGGCTGGTTAAAGCGGGCCATTCCATCAAAAGCTCCTTTATTCAAGACGGGAATGTAGTGGCCGGTGAGGATATCATCGTCAGTCAAAGCATTATGCATTCGAATATCCGCGCGGGGCGCGACGTTGTTTGCAACGGTACCAAAGGTTTGATCGTAGGCGGCAGCATTCAGGCCGGTGAACGGGTGATCGCCCGGGTGATCGGCAATCCGATGTCGACGACGACCTCCATAGAAGTCGGTGTACTCCCCGAACTCCGGAATGAGCTGATGGAGCTCCGGCAGAAGGTCAAAGACATTATGGCGAATCTCGAAAAGTCGGAAAAAGCGCTGTCCCTGCTGGACCAACTCGCTTCGTTAGGGAAGCTGACCCCGGAGAAGGTAGAGATGCGCTCCAAGTTGAATATGACCAAAAAATCGAACATTCAGGAAATGAACGAACTGAAAGAGCGGATGCTGACGATTGAAAAAACGCTTGAAGAAACGGTTCGGGCGCGGGTGGATGTCCTTAAAACGATCTATGGCGGGTCCAGGATCGTCATCGGACGGTACACGAAGTACATTAAGGAACCTTTGTCCCGTATGTCGTTTTACTTTAACGACGGGGATATCACGATGGCTGCATATGTCTAGTGATAACCAGCTTTTCGTTATGTCGAACATTTAAGGGCGGCCATAATCCTAGCGATGAGGTGATTCCATGAATTTGAAAGCCGTAGAAATGCAGATCGCGGTACCCCGGACCAATGAAGCCGGACGGATTCAACAGGAGAATCAGCAACGCCCTGTCATCGATCAAAACCTGCTCTCTGCGGAAAATATTAAGGAGCGGGAGCTTGAACGCCAGCGGAGCGCCAACATTGACGAAAGCGCACACAATACAAAAATAAAACGCGAGGGCCATTCCCCGGACCAACAGCGGCAGCAGCAGTCGCCGCAGGGTGAACAGCAGGAGGAGCAGGAAAAAGAGCACCCCGCCGAACATCCCTTTAAGGGCCGTCATATCGATTTGTCTCTGTAGCGGCCATTTTCCGCTTAGCCCACCGGGCAAGACGCTAATACGTACTTATTTAAACATCAAAGGTGAGGATTACATTGTCATTTGGAGACCCATGGTTTTATATTGTATTGCTGGGAGCCGCCGCCCTCGTTTATGCGCTTCTTCTCCCCGGCCGGAAGGCGACCCAGCCGTCTTCCCCGGGCAGCGCCTCGGAACTGGAAGCTACGCTGGAGCAGTTTATGTCGGAGATTGAAAAGGAAAACGAGGAGCTTATCGATTTGATAGCCGGGATGAAGCAGGACTTCGCCGCCAAGCAGCTTGCCCAGCAGGAGCAGCTTGTCGAGCTGCGCAAGCGCTTGGTGGAAGTGGAGCAGAACGCGCTTCAGTACAAATCCCGGCTGGATGCGCTGGATCAGCAGTTGTCCGCAGCTCCGTCTCGGCCGGCGGAAACCGCGAGCGAACCGAAGAGCGAGATCGCAGCAGCGGACCTTCCGGCCGCACGAACGCCCGAGATCGCCGTTGTTCAAGCCGAACCCGCAGCGGCTGTGGAGACGATGCCCGAAGAGGCGGCTCGGACGGAGTCGGTACGGGATCGATATCCCGAGCTGTTTCATTTGTATGAGCAAGGGAAATCGATGGACATGATCGCCAAATCGGTAGGCATACAAAGAGGGGAAGTCCAGTTGATTTTGCAATTGGCCAAAAGGGAGGAATCCCGATGATCCGAAACCGCCAGTTTATGATGGGGCTGGGCGCGGGACTCATTGCGGGCGCCTTGCTGCTGCAGTTGATGATGATCGGTCAAGGGACGGGAAAATTGCGGACCAAGGCGGAGGTCGAACAGGCGGCGGCTCTTTTGAATTTGAAAGTCGTGGAAGCGGACCAGGAGCTACTGACCGAGGAGGAGTGGAAGGCGAAGGGGGAAGGCGAAGGAACCGCCGGGGAACAACAGGCGGATTCGCCAAAGCAGCCGAAAACGCCGAATGCCCCGGGGACTCCGGAACAGCCGGTTCAACCCGAAACTTCAAAAACCCCGGAAACTTCGAAAGCGCCCGAAGCGTCCAAACCTCCGGGTGAGACGGCTGCGCCAAAGACCGAAACCCCGGTCAAACCCCAAGCTCCTCAAAAAACGACAGTGACCTACAAAATTTCCTCCGGGAGCACCCTTTCGGGAGTAGCGGAGGGGCTGGAGAAATCGGGGGTCATCGCCGATAAAACCGCCTTCTTGAAAGAAGCCAAGAGCAAGAAAATCAATACCAAAATCCGGACCGGCACGTTTACGTTCGAACCGGGAGAAGAGATCGGCTCGATTATCTCGAAAATCACGGCCCCTCCTGCGAAGTAAACCTGTCCGCCAGCTCCTGACAAGGAGCTTTTTTTGCGGCTCCGGACGCGAAGATGAAATTTGTCGGAAAAGCCGCGGCCCTGGTTGCATCGATTTTTCAGTTATGGTATATTAATTGACGGTGTTATAACGCACGCTGGTTGATTTCGTTAAGGGTGCTCTCATTGGGAGTCTTAACGGAAGATGACACTTGCGGAGGAAGCATCACAATAAAACCAAACTAGGAGGTGCGTGAAGATGGCAGTAATCTCCATGAAACAACTGCTTGAAGCAGGGGTTCACTTCGGACACCAAACACGTCGTTGGAATCCGAAAATGGATCGTTATATCTTCACCGAAAGAAACGGTATTTACATTATCGACCTGCAAAAAACGGTCAAGAAAGTAGAAGAAGCTTACAACTTCGTTAAGAGCGTAGCTGAAGAGAACGGGACCATCCTGTTCGTCGGCACCAAGAAGCAAGCTCAAGACTCCGTGAAGGAAGAAGCTGAGCGCGCGGGTCAATTCTACATTAACCAACGCTGGCTCGGCGGTACGCTGACCAACTTCCAAACGATCCAAAAGCGGATCGACCGTTTGAAACAACTCGAAACTTGGGAAGAAGACGGAACATTCGAAGTTCTGCCTAAGAAAGAAGTTATTATTCTTCGCAAAGAGAAAGATCGTCTCGAGAAATTCCTCGGCGGGATCAAGAACATGAAAGGGTTGCCTAGCGCACTCTTCGTTATTGACCCTCGCAAAGAACGTATCGCCGTTGCGGAAGCTCGCAAATTGGGCATCCCAATCGTAGGTATCGTGGATACCAACTGCGATCCGGACGAAATCGACTACGTTATCCCTGGTAACGACGACGCGATCCGCGCGGTTAAATTGCTTACCAGCAAAATGGCGGATGCCGTTATCGAAGCGAACCAAGGCGAGCAAACTACCGCCTAATATCGCAAACGTCCATAAAGTACAAAGAACGAATTAAATGAAAAGGGTGGTTGGTAGGTGTCAAACCTCTCACTGCCCTTTTTTTAAGATGAAAAGAGTCCCATCATTTAATATGTGGAGGTTATATAAACATGGCTGTTGATGCAAAATCTGTAAAAGAACTGCGTGAAAAAACAGGTGCGGGCATGCTGGATTGCAAAAAAGCACTCGAAGAAGCAAACGGTGATTTGACGAAAGCAACGGAACTTCTGCGTGAGAAAGGTTTGGCTGCTGCGGCAAACAAAGCCGGCCGAATCGCTACGGAAGGCGTTGTTGAGTCCTACATTCATGCCGGCGGCCGGATCGGCGTGTTGGTGGAAATCAACTGTGAAACCGACTTTGTTGCGAAAACGGATCAATTCAAGGAATTTGCCCGCGACATCGCGATGCACATCGCGGCCATGAGCCCTCGTTACGTTCGCCGCGAAGAAGTGCCTCAGGACGACATCGAGAAAGAAAAGGAAATTTTGAGAGCACAGGCCCTTAACGAAGGAAAACCCGAGAAAATCGTCGACAAGATGGTCGAAGGCCGGATCGGCAAGTACTACGAGGAATTCTGCTTGCTTGAGCAAGCTTTCGTGAAGGATCCGGACAAGACGATCGCCGCGCTCGTAAACGAGAAGATCAGCGCGATCGGCGAGAATATCACCATCCGCCGCTTTGTTCGCTATGAACTGGGCGAAGGCTTGGAGAAGAAAGTGGACAACTTCGTTGAGGAAGTTATGTCTCAAGTAAGACAATAAAGTAAATATTATAAAACGTCATGGATTGCATGCACGTTTGAAGAGTTGGAACACGCCGTGTTCCTTCTTTTTTAACCTGACACCCTTTACCCGGTTGTACATAGGGGGTCTATAGTGGAGGTATACATTTGGAACAGCCAGTTTTTAAACGAGTTGTCTTGAAGGTTAGCGGTGAATCGCTTGCCGGACAAAACGGATACGGCATCGATGCCGAAACGATTTCGTCCATTGCTCAGCAGGTAAAGGAAGTAACCCAGCTCGGTGTTCAGGTTGCGATCGTTTGCGGTGGAGGCAATATTTGGCGGGGGATTGCGGGCAGCGCGAAGGGCATTGACCGCGCGACGGCAGACTATATGGGAATGTTGGCTACCGTGATGAATTCGCTGGCCTTGCAGGATGCGCTTGAACAAATCGAGGTTCCGACACGAGTGCAAACCTCCATCGCCATGCAGCAAATCGCCGAGCCGTATATTCGCCGCCGCGCGATCCGCCATCTGGAAAAAGGCAGAGTCGTTATTTTTGCCGCCGGTACGGGGAACCCCTTCTTCTCCACCGACACGACCGCCGCTCTTCGCGCAGCGGAGATCGAAGCCGAAGTGATTCTGATGGCGAAGAATAAGGTCGATGGCGTATATTCCGCGGATCCGTTTGTCGATCCGAATGCCGAGAAGTACGAAACCCTTACTTATCTGGAAGTGTTGAATAAAAACCTGGGTGTTATGGACTCAACAGCTTCCTCGCTGTGTATGGATAATAATATTCCGCTGATCGTGTTTGCGATTACGGAACAAGGAAATATCAAGCGAGTCGTCCTGGGAGAGAAGATCGGGACGATCGTCAAGGGGAGTGTAGATTAAATGCCGCAAAGTATCAAAAGTCATGCCGAAGAACGCATGGATAAAGCGATTCAGGCACTTAAACGGGACCTCGCGACCCTGCGGGCGGGAAGAGCGACGCCTTCCTTGCTCGACCGCATTCAGGTGGATTACTACGGATCGCCGACTCCGATTAACCAGCTTGCCAACATTAATACGCCGGATTCGCGTACCCTGATGATTCAGCCATGGGATAAATCCTCCCTCGCCGACATCGAACGCGCGATTCAGAAATCCGATTTGGGTCTGACGCCGGCCAACGACGGGACATCGATCCGTTTAAGCATCCCGGCTTTAACGGAGGAACGCCGCGTGGAGCTTGTCAAATTGACGAAGAAGTTCGGAGAAGAAGCGAAGGTGGCCATCCGGAACATTCGTCGGGACGCGAACGACGATATCAAGAAGTTGGAGAAAACCGACATCTCTGAGGACGAGTCGCGCAGACACCAGGAAGACATTCAGAAGACCACCGACAAATTTATCGCGGAAGTGGACAAAGTGCTTGCTGCGAAAGAGAAAGAGATTATGGAAGTTTAAGAGACGATAATCGGCCCCTCCTTTTACGGTGGGGTTTTGTCTCTTTTTCATCACCAGCTGGAGGAAAAGCAATGATCAAGTTATTTGAGTCCTGGCGGAAAAAAGGCAGTCGTCCCGCAATCGAGGCTCCGTCCGGGGACAATATCCCGAAGCATGTCGCCATTATTATGGACGGCAACGGCCGCTGGGCGCGCAAGCTGGGGTTGCCTCGCATCGTCGGTCATCGGAACGGGATGAAGGCGGTCAAGCGGGCCACGATTGCGGCGGATGAGCTCGGGATCTCCGTGTTGACGCTCTACGCCTTCTCGACCGAGAACTGGAAACGGCCGAAGGATGAAGTTGATTTTCTGATGTCGCTGCCCCAAGAGTTTTTGGCTATCGAACTGGAGGAATTGATCGAGAAGAATGTCCAGGTCCGCATGATGGGGCACCCGAATGAACTTCCCGACCATACGGTCGCGGCGATGGAGGAAGCGATTGAGCGAACCAAAAATAATACCGGACTTATCTTGAATTTTGCGCTCAATTACGGAAGCCACCGCGAAATCACCGAATGCGTCAAGGAGATTGCCGTCCGTGTCCAGAACGGCAGCATCAAGCCGGAGGACATCACGCAGGACATGATCGGCTCGGGACTCTTGACCGGGGATCTGCCGGATCCCGATTTGCTTATTCGCACTGGGGGCGAACTTCGGCTAAGTAATTTCATGTTATGGCAGACGGCATACAGTGAGCTGTGGTTTACAGATCTGTACTGGCCGGAATTTGGCCGTGAACAGTTGTTTGCCGCAGTGGCGGAGTACCAAAGACGCACCCGGCGATACGGCGGATTATCCTGACGGATGGAAGGTGTAGACAGTTGAGACAACGGTTGATTACCGGCTTGATTGCCGGGGGCGGATTTTTGGGCATATGCTTGTGGGGAGGACTCGAATACCACGCTCTCGTCGTGATGATGGCGCTGATCGGGTTTTACGAGTTCGTGCGGATGATCGGATTGCCGGCATTCGGAGGAACCGCGGTCATCGGGTATGCGGGCGTGCTGTATGCCGTTTTCCCCTGGAGCTTGCTCCAACTGACAAATCCGCTTGGCATGATGGGATTCTTCTGGCTGCTCATGCTGCTGTTTTTTGTAGTTACCGTAGTATCCAAGAACGATATTCCTATCGGGCAAATCGCCCTTATGTTCCTGGGAACGGTTTATATCGGGTTGGGATTTGCTTATTTGGCGGCAACTCGCAGCACGCCGGACGGGCATGGGTTGTTCTGGACCATTCTGATGCTTGCCGCGATCTGGAGCAGTGACGCGGGGGCTTATTTCACCGGACGGCGGTTTGGCAAAACGAAGCTCTGGCCGGCGATCAGCCCCAACAAAACGGTGGAGGGAGCGGTGGGCGGCGTACTGCTGGCGGTTATTGTCGCGGCTCTGTTCGCCTTGTTCTCCGGGGGGTTACTTCCGGTCGGACGAGCTTTGCTGCTGGGAGGTTCCGCAGCGGTAGTCGGTCAAATGGGGGACTTGATTCAGTCCGCTTATAAACGGGTGTACGGGATTAAGGATTCAGGGACGTTGCTGCCCGGCCATGGAGGCATTTTGGATCGGTGCGACAGCTGGATTGCGGTTTTTCCCTTCGTACATATTCTAGGCTTGCTTCCGATGTACTAAATTAAATGAGCATGGGGGTAACGGGATGAAGAAGATTACGGTGATCGGTTCCACCGGATCAATTGGAACGCAGACGCTGGATGTCGTAAGGCAGCATCAGGATCAGTTTGAGGTAGAGGGCTTGGCCGCAGGGAGCAATGCGGAGTTGTTTGTGGAACAGGTCCGTGCTTTTCGCCCGAAAAAAGCCTCGGTCGCAAACCGGGAAATCGCCGATAAAGTGCGTTCGTCGATTCCTTCCGAGGTTCAGCTTTTTCATGGGGAAGAAGGGCTGGTGGAAGTCGCGGCCGGAACGGATGCCGATACGGTCGTAACGGCGATTGTCGGAAGCGCGGGGTTGCGCCCGACGCTGGCTGCAATTTCCGAAGGCAAGCATATCGCTCTGGCCAATAAGGAAACCCTTGTAACCGCAGGGCATCTCGTAACTGATTTGGCCCGAAAAAAAGGGGTATCGCTGCTGCCGGTGGACAGTGAACATTCGGCCATTTTTCAATGCTTGAACGGTGAGCGTGCGGAAGATGCAGAACGGATTACATTGACGGCGTCCGGCGGTTCCTTTCGGGATTTGAACCGCGACCAATTGCGCCATGTCACGGTAGAGGATGCTCTGAAGCACCCGAACTGGTCGATGGGAGCCAAAGTGACGATTGATTCCGCCACGATGGTCAACAAAGGACTGGAAGTGATCGAAGCCCGCTGGCTGTTCGGGATGGATTTCAAGCGGATCGGGGTTCTGCTGCACCCGGAAAGCATCGTCCACTCTTTCGTTGAATATCGTGACGGCAGCGTGATCGCCCAACTGGGAACGCCGGACATGAGGGTGCCGATTCAGTACGCGCTGACCTACCCGGATCGTTGGATCTCCGAAGCAAAACGCTTGTCCTTGGCCGAGGTCGGCAAGCTTCATTTTCGCGAAATGGATTTCGAGCGTTACCCTTGTTTAAGGCTGGCCTATGAATGTGGTAAAATAGGAGGCACGGCGACAAGTGTATACAACGCGGCCAATGAGGTAGCGGTTGCCCGCTTTTTAAACAGGGAGATTCCTTTTCTGCAGATTGAACATATTATTGAAACGGTTCTTTCCAGACATGAGGTCCAGGCCGAACCGGGTCTGGAGGCCATCAAGGAAGCCGACCGGTGGGCACGGGAAATCGCAAGATCGGTTTGATGGATAAGTTGCAGACCTTTCGTTCCGATCCGGTGGGTGTGGAAAAGTTCCGTCCCGGTATTCTCTTGTGCCTAATCGGAGAATAATGATAATCTGAAGGAATGTTGGACGATCCGTGGCCAAAGGAGGATGCTTACGATTGGAATTGCTTAAGATCATTTTTATGACGGTTCTCATGTTCTTTGTCATTGTGACGGTGCATGAATGGGGACATTACTATTTTGCCAAACGCGCCGGGATTTTGGTGAGGGAATTCGCGATCGGCTTTGGACCAAAGCTTTTCTCTTACCGAAGAAACGAGACGCAATTTACGCTCCGGCTGCTGCCTTTTGGCGGTTACGCGCGGATGGCCGGCGAAGATCCCGAACTGGTGCAAATTACGAATGGACAAACCGTAGCACTGCGGCTGTCCGGAGATGAAGTCCGCAAGATTTATCTGGATCGTTTAGACAGCCGGAAAGACGTCATCCGCGGCGAGGTTAGTGAAGTAGACCTGGAAGACCGGCTGCTGATCAAACTGGATGTGGACGGAGATGTGCAGGAGTACCGGGTACATCGCCAAGCGATGCTGGTAGCCAAGGGGAAAGAGACCCAAATTGCCCCAAGGGACCGCCAATACGGCAGCAAAACGGTCGGTCAACGGGCGCTCTCCATTTTTGCCGGGCCTTTGATGAACTTTATTCTCGCCTTTGTCCTGTTCGCCCTGCATACGCAGATGGCGGGAATTCCGCTGACGGAACCGACGCATCTGGAGGTCGGGGATGTCATGAAAGGGATGCCCGCGGATGAAGCCGGCGTGAAGCCGGGGGACATTATCCAGGCGGTGGACGGCAAGCCGGTGGGCACCGATGCCAACGGTTTGATCGAGAGGATCCAAGCCGCGCAAGATCGGCCGATGGTGTGGACGGTGAAGCGCGGGGAAGAGACGCTGGACATCACGCTCACGCCTCGTTCCGTGGAGAACGAGAAGGGGGGCAAGGTCGGCAGCACGATCGTCACGTATTTCCCTTCAAGGAGCGCTTCCTTCGGGGAAACCTTTACCGTGGCCGGCCAAAAAATGGTCGACACCACCCAAATGATCTTCCTTGGCTTTCAACAGTTGATCCAAAAGTTTTCCATGGACGATCTCGGCGGCCCTGTACGCACCTTTGAGGTGACGGGGCAGATCGCAAAGCAGGGAATCGTAAAGCTGACCCAATGGGCCGGGATACTCAGTCTGTATCTGGGGATTTTTAATCTGTTGCCGATTCCCGCTCTGGACGGAAGCAGACTTATCTTCCTTGGAGTGGAGGCGCTGCGCGGCAGACCGGTTGATCCGAACCGCGAGGGGCTCGTGCACTTCATCGGGTTTGCGATGCTGTTTCTGCTGATGATTGCGGTCACTTATAATGATATATTGCGTTTGATAGGTTAATAAACGGGAGGCTAATGGTTTAATGGCAAACGAGGAGAAACAATTCGTAACGGAAATAACCCCGCAGGGGGAGGATTTTTCCCGCTGGTATATCGATGTGATCAAAAAAGCGGACCTGATGGATTATTCGCCGGTTCGCGGCTGCATCGTATTCAAGCCGGACGGCTATGAGATCTGGGAACATATCCAGGCGGAACTTGACCGTCGCTTCAAGGAGACGGGGCATCGCAACGCATACTTCCCGCTCTTTATTCCCGAGAGCTTTTTCCAAAAGGAAAAAGAGCATGTGGAAGGTTTTAATCCGGAGCTTCCTTGGGTAACCGAAGCCGCCGGCGAGAAACTGGAGGAGCGCCTGGCGATCCGTCCGACTTCGGAGACGATGATCGGCCATATGTACGAGAAGTGGATTCAATCCTATCGGGATCTTCCGGTGCTGATCAACCAATGGGCGAATGTCGTTCGCTGGGAAAAACGCACGCTGCCGTTCCTTCGGACCAGCGAATTCCTCTGGCAGGAAGGGCACACGGCTCATGAGAACGAGCAGGAAGCGCGCGAAGAGACGATGCGGATGCTGGAAATTTACCGCGATTTCGTCGAAAATTATTTGGCGATTCCGGTCATCGTCGGTCAGAAGACGCCTTCCGAGAAATTTGCCGGGGCCGTGGACACCTACTCCATCGAAGCGATGATGAAGGACGGACGGGCCGTTCAGGCGGGGACGTCGCATTATCTCGGCACCAACTTTGCCAAAGCCTTCGATATTCAATACTTAAATCGCGACAACGTACGCGAGTACGTCCATACCACATCGTGGGGCGTTAGCACGCGTTTGATCGGATCGCTTATTATGGTGCACGGAGACGACCGCGGTTTGGCGTTGCCGCCGAAGGTGGCTCCAAAGCAGGTCATGATTATCCCGATCGGCCCGCCAAAAACCCGTGACGCTGTTGTGGGACGGGCGGACGAGTTGTTCGCCGAACTGAAGAAGGCCGGCGTTCGCGTCGGTATGGATGACCGGGCGGACGTTCGTCCGGGCTGGAAATTTAACGAGTATGAAATGCGGGGCGTTCCGGTCCGTCTGGAGATCGGTCCGCGCGATATGGAGAACGGGGTTTGCGTGCTTGTCTCCCGAATCAGCGGTGAGAAGAAAGTCATTGCCCAAGAGAATCTGGTGGAGGAAGTCAAAGCGATGCTCGATCAGGTGCACAACGAAATGTATGAGCGCGCCAAAGCCTTCCGGGAGGAGCATTTCTACTCCGTCGATACGCTGGACGAAATGAAAGCCAGCATCGAGGAGAAACGCGGCTTTACCCTCGCCGGATGGTGCGGATCGGAGGCTTGCGAACGCCATGTTAAAGACGAGACGGGCGCGACCAGCCGGAACATCCCGTTCCATCCCGAGGTTACAAAAACTACTTGCCTGGTGTGCGGAGAAGAAGCTCGTCATACCGTCGTTTTTGCCAGAGCCTATTAGTTATATCGGAACATGAATGGTGCAGGCTTCCGGCAGGAAACTGCCGACGGGGAACGGGGGTTCCCCGCCGGCGATCGCCGGGGGCTTTGTTTGTTTGAAGGTATGTCGGGTAGACGTGTTTCTAGCGTCATATCAATGCGGGGGAGGGGAAAGCATGTCCGACGCAAATGCCGAGGGGAAAAGAACGAGGCTCGAGTTATTGATGAAGCAGGCGGAGGTCCCGGCTTCCGTGGTGGATCCTTATTTCCTCGACGGGGTTATCGACCGCGTCGAAGTCAGCCGGACGAATAAGGAGTGGAAGATCTCGCTTCGCAAATCGACCCTGGTTCCGGCGCAGATCTACCGGATGTTCTGCTTACGGATCAAGGAACGGATGGGCCACATCGCGGACATTTCTTTTTTGTTTCAGTATGAGAACGAAGTAGCCGGAGCGGCCATTGTGCAGGAATATTGGAAGCTGTTCATCGAATGGGTGCAGCGGGAGGTGCCGTCCGTTAACGGCTGGATGGCCCGGGCGAGCTATGAAGTGGACGGCGATCTGGTGACGGTTACCTTCAGCGATGCCACCTCTTTGGAACTGGCTCGCAAAAAAAACATCGATAAGGCGATTCCCGCCTTTTACGACACTTACTTCGGTTTGGCGCTCAGAGTGAAGCTGCTGTCCGGCGAGAGCAGCAGCGAAGCGTTTGAGGAGTTCCAGCAGCGGATCGTTGAGGAAGAGCGGGAAGTCATCAACAAATTGATGGAAAGCATCCCCGTGGAGGCGCCGCCTGAGGAGGTCGAAGGCGAGATCATCAAGCTGCAGGTCGGTTATGACATCAAGGAGCCGGCCGTACCGATTCAGGAGATCAAGGATGAAGAGAAGAAAATTACGATTCAGGGAACCATTTTCGGTCTGGACCGGAAGGAGCTGCGCAACGGGAACACCCTGTTTACGTTCTACTTGACGGATTTTACCGATTCCCTGCAAATGAAAATGTTCGCAAAGAACAAAGAGGACTTGAAGGTCATGGGGCAACTGGCCAACGGAAAGTGGGTCAAAGCCCGGGGCAAGGTGGAGTATGATCGGTTTATGCAGATTCCCGAGTTGGTAATGATCCCTTCCGATCTGTGCGAAATATCCGCCCCGCCATCCCGGAAGGATAACGCCGAGGAGAAACGCGTCGAATTCCATCTGCACACCACGATGAGTACGATGGACGCGGTGACCTCGATCGGCGACTACGTCAAAACGGCGGCAAAATGGGGACATAAAGCGATAGCCGTCACGGACCACGGAGGGGTTCAAAGTTACCCCGATGCGGCCAAGGCGGCCAAAAAGAACGGCATCAAAATGATTTACGGCGTGGAAGCGAATGTGGTGAACGATAACGTCGCGGTCGTCCTGAATCCGCGTCCGGTCGATCTGGAGACGGCGACCTTTATCGTCTTCGATATCGAGACCACCGGCCTTTCGGTAACGCAGAACAAGATCATCGAGGTGGCGGCGGTCAAGATGAAAGAGGGCAAGGAGATCGACCGCTACGCTACGTTCGTAAATCCGCACGAGCGAATTCCGTACAACATTCAGCAATTGACCAGCATCACGGACGAAATGGTACAGGATGCGCCCGATGTGGAGCCGGTTCTGAAGCGGTTCGTTGAGTTTGCGGGCGATGCGATACTGGTGGCCCACAACGCCCGGTTTGACGTGGACTTCGTCAATGCCAAGCTGAAGGAACTCGGTATGCCTATGCTGGAGAACCCGGTGCTCGATACGCTGGAACTGGCCCGGATGCTGTTTCCGACCTTAAAAAACCACCGGTTGAACACGCTCGCCGCCAAATATAAAGTTTCGCTGGAAAATCACCACCGCGCGATCGACGATACCGTGGCGCTCGGCGAGATTTTGAACGGACTGCTGGATGACGCGGCCAAAATCGAAGGCATTACCTCCCTTGAGCGCTTAAACGATAAGGTGGGCAAGGATTTGTCCAACGCCCGGCCGTTTCACTGCGGAATTTATGCGCTGAATATGGTCGGCAAGAAAAATCTGTTCAAGCTGATCTCGATGTCCCATACGGAATACTTCAAACGGGTTCCGTGCATCCCGAAATCCAAACTTTCGGAGATGAGGGAAGGGCTTCTGATCATTTCCGGTTGTGAGAAGGGCGAGTTTTTCGAGGCCGTACTTAACAAGTCGGTGGAGGAGGCCGAAGGCATCGCGGAGTTTTACGATGTCCTGGAGATCCAGCCGCTCACCATGTATATGCATCTGGTGGACAAGGGGCTTGTCGGCAGCGTTGAGGAAGTGAAGACCGCGATTCGCAAAGTCGTGGAAATCGGAGAGAGATTGGGCAAGCCGGTTGTGGCTACCGGGAATGTGCATTATTTGGAGCCGCGGGACAAGATTTACCGGGACATCACCATCCACGGCATTACGGGTTTCAGCCCGCTGAAGGATATCCGCAAGCCGGACGCTCATTTCCGGACCACGGACGAAATGCTGGAGGAGTTTGAATTTTTGGGCAAGGAGAAGGCTTTTGAAGTCGTGGTCAAAAATACTTCCGGCCTGGCCGATACCTTCGAGGAGCTGGAACTGTTCCCGGACAAGCTGTACACGCCGATCATCGAAGGGGCGGATGAAGAAATCCGCAACACCTGCTATTCGACGGCCCGGTCAATCTACGGGGAAGACCTGCCCGAGGTGGTCGTCAAGCGTCTGGAAAAAGAGCTGGAGCCGATCATCAAGTACGGCTTCTCGGCGAACTATTTGATCTCCGAGCGGTTGGTCAAGAAATCCAATCAGGACGGATATCTCGTAGGTTCGCGGGGCTCGGTAGGCTCCTCGGTCGTGGCGACCTTCCTGGGCATCTCGGAGGTTAATCCGCTTCCGGCCCATTATATTTGCCAGAACTCCCAATGCAAGTACAGCGAATGGTTCCTCGACGGCAGCGTGCCGAGCGGTTTTGACCTGCCGGACAAGGACTGCCCGAAATGCGGCCAGAAGCTGAAGGGCGAAGGCCAGGACATCCCCTTCGAAACGTTCCTCGGGTTTAAGGGCGATAAAGTTCCCGATATCGATCTTAACTTCTCCGGGGAATACCAGCCGCATGCCCATAACTACACGAAGGTCCTCTTTGGCGAAAAGAGCGTGTTTCGGGCCGGAACGATCGGTACTGTCGCCGAGAAGACGGCCTTCGGCTTCGCCAAGAAATACGAGGAGGAGCACCACAAGCATTGGCGCGGCGCCGAGTTGAACCGCTTGGCGGCGGGATGTACCGGGGTCAAACGCAGCACCGGCCAGCACCCCGGGGGGATCGTCGTCGTTCCCGATTATATCGAAGTGGAAGACATCACTCCGGTTCAATACCCGGCCGACGATACGGGCTCGGAGTGGATGACGACGCATTTCGACTACCATGCCTTCGATGCCAACCTGCTCAAGCTCGATATTCTCGGACACGATGATCCGACGATGATGCGGATGCTGCAGGATTTAACCGGCGTCGACCCGACGACGATTCCGATGAACGATCCGAAGGTCATGAGCATGTTTAACTCCACGGAAGCGCTCGGAGTGACTCCCGAGCAAATCCGTACGCCGGTAGCCACCTACGGGGTTCCTGAGATGGGGACGAAGTTCGTGCGCCAGATGTTGGTGGAATCCCAGCCTTCCAGTTTTGCCGACCTGCTGCAGATTTCCGGCCTTTCCCACGGTACCGGAGTATGGCTGGGAAACGCGCAGGAACTGATCAAAAACGGGACATGCAACATTAAAACCGTTATCGGCTGCCGGGACGACATCATGCTGTTTCTGATTTACAAAGCCGGGATGGACGCGGGGCTGGCCTTTAAAATTACGGAAAGCGTCCGGAAAGGGAAAGGCTTGACGCCCGAGTGGATCGAGGAGATGAAGAAATGCAAGGTGCCGCAGTGGTACATTGATTCTTGTCTGAAGATTCAATACATGTTCCCGAAGGCGCACGCCGCCGCTTATGTTATCTCGGCCGTTCGGACCGCCTATTTCAAGCTGTACCATCCAATCGAATATTACGCGACATACTTCTCGGTACGGGGTGAGGATTTCGATATCGAGCTGTTCTGCCAGGGATATGAGGCGATTTATCGAAAGATCGAAGAAATTGAGCAAAAAGGCTTCCAGGCTCTGCCGAAGGAGAAAAACATGCTGCCGATTCTGGAGATGGCGCTGGAGATGACGGCCCGCGGCTTCCGCTTCAAGAATATCGACCTTTACCGCTCCGACGCCACGAAGTTTATTGTGGACGGCGACTCCCTGATCCCGCCGTTTTCGGCGCTTGCCGGCATCGGCGAGAACGCGGCGAAGAACATCGCGGCGGCCAAAGAGCAAGGGGAGTTCCTCTCCATTGAGGATTTCCAGCAGAAATCCAAGGCGAGCAAAACGATCGTGGAGCTGCTCGGCTCGATGGGCTGCTTCCGCGGCTTGCCGGAAAGCAACCAGCTCTCCCTGTTCTAGGCTTGTCGTCAAGGCGTTTTACTTGTCACTCTTACCGGACTATGTTATAATTTTTTTGGTAATCATGAAGATAGAACCGTTGTTTAAAGAGTGGGGAAACCCACTCTTTACTCTTTGGTATACAGGAAAGAACCATATGGAGGTAATGTACGCTTGAGCACACCGAAGATCAAAGCGGCCGTGGAAGAGATGGTCAACCCTTTTTTGGAGGAACATGGCTTTGAACTGGTAGACATCGAGTATGTAAAGGAAGGAAGCAACTGGTTCCTGCGCGTATTCGTGGATAAAGACGGAGGCATCGATATCGACGATTGCGGCCGGATCAGCGAATATCTCAGCGAGAAGCTGGATCAGAACGATCCGATTCCGTCCGCCTATTTTCTTGAAGTTTCTTCTCCCGGTGCGGAGCGCCCGCTGAAGAAGGCGGAGGACGTGAAGAAAGCCGTCGGCAAGGATGTATTCGTTACTACATATGAACCGGTAAACGGCTTGAAAGAGTTTGAAGGACGGCTCCTTTCGTTTGAAAATGAGGAGTTGGTCATCGAAGTCGGCAAGAAGAGCCATGCCATTCCATACAGCAAAGTTGCCAGCGCCAGGTTGGCCATCATTTTTTAGCAGGCATTCAATTGCACTGCGGGAGACTATGAAAGGGGGAACACGAGGCAAATGAGTATGGATTTTATCGAGGCCTTGAATGAACTGGAAAGGGAAAAGGGGATCAGCAAAGACATTATATTTGAGGCGATCGAAGCCGCTTTGATCTCCAGTTATAAACGCAATTTCAACACCGCTCAGAACGTGCGCGTGGATATGAACCGCCATACCGGGGCGATCAAGGTGTTTGCCCGCAAGCTGGTGGTTGAGGAAGTGCTCGACCCGCGCACGGAAATTTCGTTGCCGGCCGCCCGGGAAATCAATCCGAACTTCCAGCTTGAGGATATCGCGGAGATTGAAGTGACGCCTCGGGACTTCGGGCGGATCGCCGCTCAAACCGCCAAACAGGTCGTGACGCAGCGGATTCGCGAAGCGGAGCGCGGCCTGATCTATAACGCTTTTGTCGAGAAGGAAGAGGATATCGTCACCGGGATCGTGCAGCGCCAGGATTTGCGGAATATCTTCGTGGATCTCGGGAAGGTGGAGGCGCATCTTCCTTTGAATGAGCTGATGCCCAACGAGAAATTCAAGCACGGCGACCGGATCAAGGCCTATATCACCAAAGTGGAGAATACGACGAAGGGTCCGCAAATTTTGTTGTCCCGTACTCATCCCGGTTTATTGAAGCGGCTCTTCGAGCTTGAAGTTCCGGAGATTTTCGACGGGGTCGTGGAGATTCGTTCCGTCGCCCGGGAAGCCGGCTTCCGCTCGAAAATTGCGGTGTATTCCCGCAACAGTGAAGTGGATCCGGTCGGCTCCTGTGTGGGACCTAAAGGTACGCGGGTTCAAACCATTGTGAATGAGCTCCGCGGGGAGAAGATCGATATCGTCAAGTACTCCGACAATGTGGAGGAATACGTGGCTAACGCGCTCAGCCCGTCCCGGGTCCTTGAGGTTCAAGTGTTTGAAGCCGAGAAGATGGCCCGCGTCATTGTGCCGGATTATCAGCTTTCACTGGCGATCGGGATCAAGGGACAAAACGCCCGTTTAGCCGCCAAGCTGACCGGTTGGAAAATCGATATCAAGAGCGAAACCCAGGCGGAAGAGGAATTCGGAAGAGAGAAGACCGATCAGGAAGAAATGCCTCAGGATTCCGTTTCCATTGATTAGGCCGTTTGAAATTTGGGTCTAACAAACCGACCTGTTAGTAAGGAACGGGGGTCTGTACGATGAAACCTAGAAAAATACCGCTGCGCAAATGCGTGGCTTGCCAGCAGATGATGCCCAAAAAAACGCTGATCCGCGTCGTTCGGTCGCCGGAGGGTGAAGTATCTATTGACCTGACCGGCAAAAAATCGGGCCGCGGCGCGTACCTTTGCGGTCAGGTCTCCTGCTTCAAGCTTGCTCACAAGAACCGCGCGCTCGACCGGGCGCTGAAAGCGCCGGTGGGGCCGGAGGTTTATGAACAATTGGCCCGGGATTTCCTGGCGGTGGAGGAGGAATTCATCGCCAGCCGGGACCATGGGGAGGATGGCGATGAGTAAGCTGCTTAATCAGCTGGGACTCGCCACCCGGGCCGGGAAGCTGGTAACCGGAGATGAACTGGTATTGAAAGCCATCCGTTCCTCCGAAGCCAAGCTCGTCATCGTTGCGGGCGATGCCTCCTCCAACACCCGGAAGAAATTCCGAGACAAGTGCGCAACGTACAAAGTCCCCCTGATGATAGGCTTTGACCGCGAACGGCTGGGAACCAGTGTTGGACGCCCGGAGCGGGTTGTACTTGCGCTCACCGATCAGGGGTTTGCCGATATGATTGCTAAAGAAATCGTGAAAACGTCGGAGGTGGAGTATATTGAGTAAACAAGATAACAAAGATAAACTCAGGGTGTATGAATACGCCAAATCACTGAATATGAGCAGTAAAGAAATCATTACCATTCTTAAACGGCTTAATATCCCGGTTAATAACCATATGAGCGTCATGGAGAACGATGCGGTTTCCCGGGTGGAGCAGTTCTTCAAGGATATTAAGAGCAATGCCGCTGCGAAGAGAGAAAATCCGGGACGCGCTGAAGCTGCAACCAAATCGCCGGCTCCGGCTTCCGCAGGAGGAAGCCAGACACCGAAACCATCCGCCGGGGACAAAACCGGTCAGCGTGGGGATCATGTCCGCATTTCCCAAGATCAAGCCCTTGGAACCAATAAAAATCAACAAGAAAAGCAGGTAAGCATGAATAATAAAACAAATTCCAATCACACGTCTGCCTCAGGCAGCGCACAAGCCACGCAGGAAAGAACGAATCGTCCGTCAGGCAATCAGCAAGGACAAGGGGGACGTCCGCAGCAAGGCAACGGCTCGTCCCAAAACCGTAATGCACAGCAAAATCGCGGTCAAAACCAAGGAGGCGGAGCGCGCAACGATTCCTCCCGTCCGGGAAATGGAACCGCCGGAAACCGCGGCCCTCAGCAAAACCGACCTACCGGTACCGGAGGTAACGGAGCGGGGAACGCCAACCGCAGTCAAGGCGGCCAAAGCGGCCAGAACCAAGGTTACCGTAAAGGAAATGGCGGCGGCTCCAACAACAATAACAGATCCGGAAGAAACTTTGACGATAACCGTCAAGGCGGATATAAGAACAACCGCGGCGGAAAAGGCGGCCGCGGCGGAAGAAACAACTATAATCAACAGCCGCCGCGCGAGAAGATCGACAACACGCCGAAGAAAATTATCGTCCGCGGCACAATGACGGTGGGCGAAACAGCCAAGCTGCTCCACAAGGATGCATCCGAGGTGATCAAGAAGCTCATTTCTTTGGGCGTAATGGCAACGATCAACCAGGAGCTTGACATCGACACCATTCTGCTTCTGGCCGGCGATTTCGGCGTTGAAGTGGAAGTCAAGATTCCGGTCGAGGATGATCGATTCGAAACGATCGAAGAAGTGGACGACGAAGCCGATTTGCTGGAACGTCCTCCGGTCGTTACGATTATGGGTCACGTTGACCATGGTAAAACGACGCTCCTCGATGCGATTCGTTCGACGAATGTATCCGGCGGAGAAGCCGGCGGGATTACCCAACATATCGGAGCTTATCAAGTTGAAATTAACAACAAGAAAATCACGTTCCTCGATACGCCGGGTCACGAAGCCTTTACGGCCATGCGTGCCCGCGGAGCCCAATTGACCGATATTACCATCATCGTAGTGGCGGCAGATGACGGCGTCATGCCGCAAACGGTGGAGGCGGTCAACCACGCTAAGGCGGCAGGGCTGCCGATTATCGTGGCCGTTAACAAAATCGACAAGCCGGACGCCAATCCGGATAAAGTGAAGCAGGAATTGACCGAATACGGCTTGGTTCCGGAGGAATGGGGCGGAGACACGATCTTCGTCAACGTATCCGCCAAGCAAAAAATGGGTCTGGAAGACCTGCTTGAGATGATTCTGCTCGTGGCCGAGGTTAACGAGTATAAAGCGAACCCGGACAAACGCGCCCGCGGCGCGGTTATCGAGGCCGAGCTGGATAAGAACCGCGGTCCGGTCGCCCGTATTCTGGTACAGCACGGTACGCTCAAAGTCGGCGATGCTTTCGTGGCCGGCAACTGCTTCGGCCGTGTCCGCGCGATGGTGAACGACAAGGGACGCCGCTTGAAAGAAGCCGGACCGTCCACGCCGGTGGAAATTACGGGGTTAACGGAAGTGCCGAAGGCGGGCGATCCGTTCATGGTGTTTGAGGATGAACGCAAAGCGCGTTCCATCGCCGAGAAACGGGCCATTACGCAGCGGCAGTCCGATCTGGGAGCCAATACGCGCGTAACGCTGGACGATCTGTTCCGCCATATCAAAGAAGGGGAAATCAAAGACCTCAACGTCATTATCAAGGCGGACGTTCAAGGGTCGGTCGAAGCCCTCAAAGGCTCATTGGAGAAGATCGAAGTGGAAGGCGTTCGCGTCAAGATTATTCACAGCGGCGCGGGGGCGATCACGGAATCCGATATTATTTTGGCGGCGGCTTCAAATGCGATCGTTATCGGCTTTAACGTTCGTCCGGACAGCCAGACCAAGGCGACGGCCGAGCAGGAGAAGGTCGACATCCGACTGCACCGCGTAATTTACAACGCGATCGAAGAGATCGAACAGGCGATGAAAGGGATGCTCGATCCGGTTTACAAAGAGACCGTCATCGGTCATGCCGAAGTTCGCAATACGTTTAAAATCAGCAAAGTCGGCACCATCGCGGGCTGTATGGTTACCTCGGGCAAGATTTCACGCTCGGCGGAAGCTCGCCTGATCCGCGACGGTATCGTCGTTTTCGAAGGCAAAATAGACTCGCTTAAACGGTTTAAGGATGATGCGAAGGAAGTTGCGCAGGGCTATGAATGCGGGATTACCCTTGACAATTACAATGACCTCAAAGAGGGCGACGTAATCGAAGCGTTCATCATGGAAACCGTCGAACCGAAATAAGGTGAGGTGTCACAGATGGCAAAAAATCGTACCGGCCGCGTAGGCGAACAAATCAAGAAGGAACTTAGCGTGCTGATCCAGAATGAGGTGAAAGACCCTCGCATCGGATTTGTCACCGTGACCGGAGTCGATGTGACAAGTGATCTGTCGCAGGCGAAAGTGTATTTGAGCGTGTTCGGGGATGAGGAAGCGAAGAGCGCTTCCTTAAAAGGCCTCGAGAAAGCGGGAGGCTTCTTGCGGACCGAACTCGGCAAACGGATACGGCTGCGGCATACACCGGAATTGATCTTCAAAATTGACGAGTCGATTGCTTACGGCAGTCGAATCGAGAAGCTTCTTGGCGATATTTCGCATGAAGAGGAAAATTAGAATTTAAAGGAGACGGCAATGCAGACCAATGAACGGGAGTTCCGGCAGGCCCAGCGGTTTTTGACGGAGCATGACAATTTCCTGGTAGTGGCGCATGTACAGCCGGACGGAGACGCAGTCAGTTCTACCCTTGCGGTGGGCTGGCTTCTCTCATGTCTGGGTAAAAAATACGTTATGATGAACGAAGGGCCGATCCCGAAGCGGATGGAGTATTTGTGGGAAGCGGACAAGATCGTCAATCTTTCGGCAGCTCCTTTGGAGGCGGCTTACAGCCATATCATCTGCGTGGACTGCGCCGATTTCAGACGTACCGGCAAGAGCAGCCATTATTTTGCCGAAAATGCCGAGATCCTGAATATCGATCACCATCCGACGAACGACGGCTACGGGACTTGCAACCTCATTGTTCCGCATGCGGCGGCGACGGTTGAAATATTGTTTGATTTGATCGCTTTTATGGGTATGAGCTTGGACAAAGATGCGGCCACCTTGATATATACCGGTTTGTTAACCGATACCGGAGGTTTCCGGTATTCCAATACCACGCCGAAGGTTATGGCGACAGCCTCCAAACTGCTGGAATATGGCGTGGACGGTCCGGGCTTGTCCGAACTGCTGCTGGAGCAGATGACGCTGCCGCAGCTTCGGTTATTGACCCGTGCGCTAAACGGACTGCAAATCAGCGAGGACGGGAAGATCAGCTGGGTTTCCGTCAATGACGAGGATTTGCGGGTCACCGGGGCGATTCATGAAGATCTGGAAGGCATCGTCAACTATCCGCGGAATATCCAAGGGGTGGAGGTTGGCCTGTTGTTTAAGGTCATCAGCGAAAATGCGGTCAAGGTCAGTATGCGTTCGGCCGGCAAAGTCGATGTGGCCCGGGTCGCACAAAGCTTTGGCGGCGGCGGCCATGTCCGCGCGGCGGGGGCACGGATCGAAGGGACGCTGGAGGAGATCGTGCCTCAGGTGTTGGATCGGGTGAAGCTGCAGCTATGAACGGATATGAAGGAATTTTACCGATTTGGAAGCCCGCGGGTTTTACCTCACATGATGTCGTGGCGAAATGCCGGGGGATTCTGAAGATGAAACGAATCGGACATACCGGTACGCTGGACCCGGCGGTTACCGGTGTCCTTCCGTTATGTCTTGGCAGGGCGACGCGGATGGTGGAATATTTGCAGGAGCTGCCCAAAGAATACGAGGCTACGCTCGTACTCGGGCTGGCAACGGATACCGAGGATATGACGGGTACCGTGGTGGAGCGGTCGGATGGGGTTCAAGTGACCGAAGCTGAGATCTTAACGGTGTTTGAACGCTTCGTAGGGCAGATCTCGCAAATACCGCCGATGTACTCGGCCCTGAAGCAGGACGGCAAGCGTCTTTATGAACTCGCCCGGGAAGGCAAAGTGGTGGAGCGGCAGCCCCGCCAGGTCACGATCCATGAACTGGAGCTGCTGCGGTTCGAGGCCGATCCCGCACATCCGAGAATCTCTTTCCGCACCTTGTGTTCCAAAGGAACCTATATCCGCACGCTTTGCGTCGATATCGGCCGCGCCTTGGGGGTGCCGGCGGTGATGGGAGAACTGAAACGAACGATGTCCGCCGGAATCCGGGAGGACCGGTGTTTAACCCTGGAGCAGCTGGCGGACCGCGTGCGGGAAGGCGAACTGCAGTCCCGCCTTATCGCGGTGGATGAAGCGGTAAGCCATCTGCCGGCAAGCACGGTGGCGGAAGAGAAAGTAAAGGCGGCTCTGCAAGGGCAGCGCTTATCCCGTGCGGTGGTTCAGCCGACGGCGGAGCCGGGCGAAATAATCCGCTTGTACAGCCCTGAGCGGAAATTCCTCGGGATTTACCGCTCGGAGGAAGAAACGGGCGCAATTGCTCCCGTGAAGGTGTTTCCGCCCGAATAACCGGGCAAGCAAAGCGCTTTTGCTAAGCGCGAATCCGAGTGAAATAGCAGGTGAGACGAGTGGAAACAATAAACCTAACTTATCCTTTGACGGATGAAATCATCAGCGAGGTGGCCAAACCGCAGATTCTGGCGATCGGCCAGTTTGACGGGCTCCATCTCGGCCATGCGAGCGTCATTGAATCGGCGGTACGCCTAGCCGGACAAACGGGACTCCCGTCGGCGGTGATGACATTTCACCCGCATCCGAAAGAAGTTATGAAGAAGGGCGATTATGAGGGATATCTGACCCCTCCGGAGGAAAAAGAACGCATTCTCCGCGGGATGGGCGTGGACTATCTGTATATCGTCGAATTTAACGATGCCTTTTCGCGGGTAAGTCCGCAGAACTTTGTCTGCGGGATGCTGGTTCCGCTGCGGATTCACACCGCCGTTGTCGGGTTTGATTTCCGCTTTGGCTACCGCGGCGAAGGACATGCCGGGATGCTTCGGGAACTCAGCGAGAATACGATGGACGTCCTTACGGTTCCGCCTTATTTGATCGACGGCGAGAAGGTGAGCAGTTCGGGGATCCGCAAAGCGCTCCAAGAAGGCGACATTCAACTGGCAAACCGGTGGCTGGGGCGACCTTATTCGGTCAAGGGCATGGTCATGCACGGGGAGAAGCGCGGACGCCAATTGGGTTTTCCAACGGCTAATCTGCAGCCCGGTGAGCATTACGTCCTGCCGATCAAAGGGGTTTTCGCCGTTCGCGTCGACTGTGAAGGGAACACGCTGGAAGGCGTGATGAATGTCGGCGTGAAACCGACGTTCCACGATCAGGCGACCCGTCCGAATCTGGAGGTCCACCTATTCGATTTTGACGGTAATTTGTATGACAAATCGCTTCGGGTCGAATTGATCGATTTTATTCGGGAAGAGCGGAAGTTTGGCGGCATTGACGAATTGATCGCTCAGATTGCGAAGGATGCGGAAACCGCAAAGCAACGATTGAAGTCGGCGGTCGCGGAATAATCGGAAATAAGACGCGGCATTTACTTTTATATATTAATCATGTTATACTTGTTTAGGTTGTTTATGTGGGCTTTTATGACATAGACAAGATAACCTTGGCTTGGTTGACGGTCTCACCGTCCGACTACTAGGCTAACGGCGATTAGAAAAAAGGAGGTGAACAGGATGGCATTAACTCAAGAGCGCAAGCAACAACTGATTGAAGAGCACAAAACTCATGAATCCGATACAGGATCCCCAGAGGTGCAAATTGCTATCCTTACGGAGAACATCGTGAATTTGACGGACCACTTGCGTACACACAAGAAGGACCATCATTCCCGTCGCGGTCTTCTGAAGATGGTAGGTCAACGCCGTAAGCTGTTGGCATACTTGAAGAACAAGGACGTAAAGCGCTACTCCGCTTTGATCGAGAAGCTCGGATTGCGTCGCTAATTTGCCTTTGTTTAACCGAAGCAGCCTGGTCGCCGCCGGCTCCGCTGATGAAGCGGACGGCGCGCTTCTTGGTTGCTTTTTGCAAAGTAAATACATGTATGCCCACCAAGCTCCGTCAGGAGCTTTTGTTGTGAGTTGGACAAGTTCCGTGAACCCGGCTTTCGCTAATGATCCTTCTTTCGTTTATGAATCGGGCAAAAGCAGGAAATAATGAGACTTGTACCGAACTTTTATTTGTGATAAGGAGGGATTTCATGGAAAAACATGTAAAAATGCAGTTGGGAGGAAGACCTCTTATACTGGAAACCGGACGTTTGGCCAAACAGGCCAATGCCGCTGTGATGGTTAGGTACGGAGAGACTGCGGTTTTATGTACGGTAACGGCTTCCGCGGAACCGAAGGACCTCGACTTTTTCCCGCTGACCGTGAATTACGAGGAAAAGTTGTATGCGGTGGGTAAAATCCCCGGTGGCTTTATTAAACGCGAAGGACGCCCGAGCGAAAAAGCGATCCTGGCGAGCCGGTTGACGGACCGTCCGATTCGGCCGTTGTTTCCGGAAGGGTTCCGCAATGACGTACAAATTGTAAATTTGGTCATGAGCGTGGATCAGGATTGCGAGCCGGAAATTGCCGCCATGATCGGTACTTCCGCCGCGCTGAGCATCTCGGACGTTCCTTTTAACGGACCGATCGGCGGGGTGGCTGTGGGCCGCGTCAACGGTGAGTTCGTAATCAATCCGGACATCGCCCAACAGGAAGCGAGCGACATTTACGTGGTCGTTGCCGGAACGAAGGACGCCATTATGATGGTGGAAGCCGAAGCCAACGAGGTTCCGGAAGATGTGATGCTGGAAGCCATCATGTTCGGTCACGATGAAATCAAGAAGATCGTTGCCGTGATTGAAGAACTCGTGGCGGTTGCCGGTAAAGAAAAGATGGAAGTGAAGCTCCACAAGGTAAATGAGGATGTGGACCGGGAGGTTCGCGCTTATGCCGCGGACCGTCTGATCGAAGCGGTGAAAATCGTCGAGAAGCACGCGCGTCAAGACGCGATCGACGCGATCAACGACGAAACGGTAGCTTATTTTGAGGAGAAGTACATAGAGTCTCCGGATCTGCTTGGCGACGTAAAAGAAGTGCTTCATGATATCGTCAAGGAAGAAGTGCGCCGTCTGATCACCCATGACAAAGTTCGTCCCGACGGCCGGAAACTCGATGAGATTCGTCCGATAGAGTGCGACATCAGCTTGCTGCCGCGGACGCATGGTTCCGGTTTGTTTACGCGGGGACAAACCCAAGCGCTTAGCGTATGTACGCTCGGTGCGCTGGGCGATGTGCAAATCCTGGACGGAATCGACTTGGAAGAGTCGAAACGCTTTATGCATCACTATAATTTCCCGCCGTTCAGCGTAGGGGAAGCCCGTCCGCTGCGCGCGCCGGGACGGCGTGAAATCGGACACGGGGCGCTTGGCGAAAGAGCGCTTTCGAAAGTGATTCCGCCGGAATCGGAATTTCCTTACACGATCCGTCTTGTTTCGGAAGTGCTGGAATCGAACGGTTCCACATCCCAGGCGAGCATCTGCGCCAGTACGCTGGCCATGATGGACGCGGGGGTACCGATTAAAGCACCGGTGGCCGGCGTGGCGATGGGGCTGATCAAAGACGGCGAACAGGTCTCGATCTTGACGGACATCCAGGGGATGGAAGACCATCTTGGAGATATGGACTTTAAAGTGGCCGGAACGGCGGACGGTGTAACGGCGATCCAAATGGACATCAAGATCGACGGAATCGACCGGCAGATTCTGACCGATGCGTTGGCTCAGGCGAAGGAAGGACGCATGTTTATCCTTTCGAAGATGCTGGAACGTATCCAGAAGCCGAAAGAACAGTTGTCTCCGTATGCGCCTAAGATTACGATCATGAACATCAATCCGGACAAAATCCGGGATGTCATCGGGGCAGGCGGCAAGATCATCAACAAGATCATTGAGGAAACCGGCGTAAAAATCGATATTGAACAAGACGGCCGCGTATTTATCGCCTCGGCGAACGAGGAAATGAACAACAAAGCGCGTTCGATTATCGAGGGCATCGTCAAAGAAGTCGTCGTCGGCGAAATTTATGTGGGTACGGTGAAGCGGATCGAGAAATTCGGGGCTTTTGTGGAAATTTTGCCGGGCAAAGACGGCCTGGTGCATATTTCGCAGCTTTCGACGGAACGCGTTGCCAAGGTAGAGGATGTAGTCGCGATCGGCGATACCGTTACGGTAAAAGTGACCGAGATCGACCAACAGGGACGGATTAATCTTTCCCGTAAAGCGGTGCTGACCGCCGAAACGGAAAAATCGACTTCCTGATCACACCTATAGAACCGTACGGGAAAAGAGACAGAATGCGTTATTCTGGCTCTTTTTTTACATAACGCTTTTAAGCCCCATCCCGATTTTTCATGCGAGTCGCTGGAAGAACGACATATTTTCAGGCTTGTTCTCATAAAATGGGGACAAAACCCTTGAAGGGATGAGCCTGTGATGAATCGGAAAAAATTCGCGGTGGTCGGAATTTGCGCGGCATTGGTCTTAACGCTGGGAGAACTTACCGGAATTCGTTCCTTCGTTGATCAAGTGCTGCGCCCGAATGTGGAGCGGGATGCTTTCGGATGGCTGTCGGGCAGCCAGGGGGAAGAAGCATTGCTCGGACGGATCCGCCGCGAAGCGGAAGGTTTGCGAAGGGAGCCGATCGACGCCGTGGTGGATCGCGTTTGGAAGGCCATCCCCGGGTATAACGGCCGCGAAGTGGATATCGAGAGTACGTTTCAGAAAGCGAGATTAAAGCCCGAAGGCGCGGAAATCGAGTACCTGTACAAGGAAATCAAGCCGAAGGTGAATCTGGAGGATTTGGGGCCCCATCCCATCTACAAAGGAAACCCGAACAAGCCGATGGCGGCCTTTATGATCAATGTGGCCTGGGGGAACGAATATATTCCGCCCATGTTGGACACTTTGGATCGACATCGCGTAAAAGCCACATTTTTCTTTGATGGCAGTTGGCTGAAAAAAAATCCCGAGATCGCCAAAGAGATTCAAAAGAGAGGGCATCAACTTGAGAATCACGCCTATTCCCACCCCAATATGAGCCAGTTAAGCGACAGTCTTGCTCGGCTTGAAATATCGAAGACCAAAGAGGCGCTGAAGGAGACGCTTGGCGTGGAAAACCGGTGGTTTGCTCCCCCTTCCGGAGATTTCAACCAGAGGACGGTGGATCTGGCGGCTGAACAAGGCCTGAAAACGGTACTGTGGACGGTCGACACGATCGATTGGAAAAAACCGCCGGCATCCGAGATCGTGCGCCGGATCTCGGAGAAGGTGGGTCCCGGCTCGCTGATTCTAATGCATCCGACAGCTTCGTCGCGGGATGCGCTGGAAGGCATGATTCAGGTGGTTCGCGGCAAGGGCCTGCGATTGGGCACGGTGGAACAAACGCTGTCATCGGACCGGGTGGAACTTCCTCAAAGTTGAGCAATGCGTTTTTTTTTGATAGGATATTGTTGCATTTAAAGCTTATACTTAGATAAGCAGAATTTTGTTTTACGCGAGCGAGAGAGTCCGTAAAACGTTTAGGAGGGCCAGTACGTGAATAAAACGCAGTTGAAAAACGGCCTTCGGGTGGTTATGGAAAAAATCCCGACCTGCCGCTCGGTCTCGTTCGGCATTTGGGTGAAGAGCGGATCGCGGAACGAAACGTCCGAAATGGGGGGCATTTCGCATTTTATCGAGCACATGCTGTTCAAGGGGACGGAACGTTACAGCGCCAAGGATATCGCGGAACAATTCGATGCGATCGGCGGCAACGTGAACGCCTTTACATCCAAAGAATACACGTGTTATTACGCCAAAGTGCTGGACGAACATCTGCCGATCGCGGTGGATGTATTGGCCGATATGTTTTTTCGTTCGCTCTTTGACGAGGAAGAATTGCGTAAAGAAAAGAACGTGATTGTCGAAGAAATTTCGATGTATGAGGATACCCCGGACGATATGGTTCATGATCTGCTCGCCGAAGCGGCGTACGGCAGCCATCCGCTTGCGCTGCCGATCTTGGGGACGGAAGAGAAGCTGCGTCAGATGGAACCCGGCCATCTTCGGGCGTATATGAAAGAGAAATACACCATCGAGAATACCGTCATTGCGGTTGCCGGCAATATCGATGACGGCATCATCGACCTGCTCGAACGCTATTTTGGCGATTTCGACAATCGGGGGCAGAGCGATACGCTGGTGAAGCCCGACTTTTTGGGCGAACTGAAGTTTTACCGGAAAAAGACGGAGCAAAACCACATCTGCCTTTCGTTCCCGGGCTTGCCGATCGGGGACCGCAATCAATATGCCATGGTGCTGTTGAACAATGCGCTCGGAGGAGGCATGAGCTCCCGGCTGTTCCAGGAAATCCGCGAAAAGCGGGGGCTGGCTTATTCGGTCTATTCCTACCACAGCTCCCATGCGGATAGCGGGCTTTTTACGGTTTATGCCGGTACGGCGCCGAAGCAAACCAGGGAAGTGCTCGACTTGACCAAGGAAATTTTACATGACGTGGCCAAGCACGGTTTGACCGAAAGCGAGCTGCGCAAAGGCAAGGAGCAATTGAAGGGAAGCTTGATCTTGAGCCTGGAGAGCACGGGGAGCCGGATGAACCGTCTGGGTAAAAATGAACTGATGCTCGGGCGGCATTACACCCTTGATGAAATGATCGACCGGATCGAAGCCGTTTCGATGGAAGATGTCAATGAAGTCATCAAAACCATGTTTGCGCATCCTTACGCGCTTGCCATGGTGGGGGCTTCCGACCGCGTCCTGTCGGATATAAGGAGAGATGAACTTGTTATATGACGTACAATTGAACGTAATCCCGGGAAACGAGGATATCGAGCTGCCGCGTAAAATGTCGGAGCTCGCCTCCGGTTTTGATCTTTACGCCGCCGTAACGGAGGAGGTCGTGCTGCAACCCGGTCAGCGCACGCTAGTGCCGACCGGGATCGCCATCGCGATGCCGGGCGGGTTGGAAGCGCAAATCCGCCCGAGAAGCGGCCTGGCTTACAAGCATGGGATCACTTGCTTGAACACGCCGGGAACGATCGACGCCGATTACCGCGGGGAGATTAAGGTTCTGTTGATCAACTTGGGGGAAGAGCCGTTTGCGATCAAGCGGAACGAACGGATTGCGCAAATGGTGTTTCAAATCGTGCCGGAAGTCAACCTGATCCGCGTGGACGCGCTTTCGGAAACCGTTCGCGGAGCGGGCGGCTTTGGACATACCGGAACCCGTTAAACCGCATTTGAAGAAGACCTCGCTTTAATGCGAGGTCTTTTTGTTATTAGTTATGATTTCGCGAAGTTTGTCCAACTGGGCGTCGCGGCCAGTGGCGATATCGTTCCCCTCATCCCGAAACCTCCTCTTTTTACAAATCATACCATGGACAGACAATGAAAAATTACACAGACGTTTCACCACCCGCCCTTCTTCTGCATAGGATGGTCTATACTGTATTGCCTGGAAGGAGTGCCGATCTTGATGCTGACCGGTCTAACAATCGTCTTTCTGGGCGGTGATGCCCGCCAGGTGGAAGTGATTCATAAGTGCTTGGAACTGGATGCGTCGGTCCGGGTCGTCGGTTTTGATAAGCTGGAGCAACCGCCCGAGGGCGTGACGAATGAGAATTTAACCCCCGATCTGCTCAAGGAAGCGGATGTTGTGGTTCTGCCGGTGGTGGGCTGCAACGACCAGGGTGTCATCGGCGCGCCGTTTTCGAGTAAAGAGCTGGTACTGGAAAAAGAGCTGTTCTCCGTACTGCGTCCGGGAATACCGGTGTACACGGGAATGGCCAAAGCTTATTTAAAACAAATCGGAGCCGAGTGCGGCTTTCGGATCATCGAGCTTTTGGAGCGGGACGATGTGGCCATTTACAATTCCATTCCCACCGCCGAGGGCGCGGTGATGATGGCGATTCAACATACGGACACGACGATTCACGGTTCAAATTGCGTTGTGCTGGGGATGGGACGGACGGGGTTTACTTTAGCAAGGACTCTTCAGGGGTTGGGAGCGAACGTGAAGGTGGGCCTGCGCCGGAAAGCCGACGCAGCGAGGGCGGTTCAAATGGGCTGGAAGCCTTTCGTAGCAACGGATTTGACCGCTTACACCAGCGAAATCGACTTGATTTTTAATACGATACCGACTATGATAGTCACAGCGCAAATGATCTCTAAATTGCCTCGGCATACCGTGATCATTGACCTTGCCTCGGCTCCCGGCGGAACGGATTTCCGTTTTGCCGAGAAGCGCGGGATTAAAGCGCTGCTTGCTCCCGGTCTGCCCGGAATCGTCGCTCCCAAGACGGCTGGTATCATCATGGCGAATGCGCTAAGTCAGTCGATTCTGGAAGAGTTTCAATTACGGGGGGATGAAGGATGAACTGGCAAGGGATAACTGTAGGCTATGCCGTGACGGGATCGCATTGCACTTTGGAAGAGGTTATGCCGCAAGTACAGCGCTTCGTGGACGGCGGAGCCAATGTGGTACCGATTATTTCACAATCCGTGAAGATGACCGACACCCGTTTTGGCCAGGCTGAAGACTGGCAGAAACAGTTGAAAGATATAACAGGGAATGATATCATTTCATCAATTGTTGACGCCGAACCTTTGGGGCCGAAGAAACTGCTGGATGTGCTGGCCATCGCTCCCTGCACCGGAACGACAACCAGTAAGCTGGCCAATGCCGTGACCGACAGTCCGGTACTGATGGCCGCGAAGGCGACGCTCCGCAATGGACGTCCGGTCGTATTGGCCGTGTCGACGAATGACGGTTTGGGATTTAATATGGCGAATATCGCCAAATTGATCGTGGCCAAGAACATTTATTTCGTACCGTTCGGACAGGACAATCCGGTCAACAAACCGAATTCGCTGGTGGCCCGAATGGAGTTGGTTCCGGAGACCTGCTACGCCGCGCTTGAAGGAAAGCAGTTGCAACCGGTCATTATCGAGCGTTTCCGGGATTAGGCAATCATCATACCAAGAGATTTATTTCATTTACTATAAATCGTTATGTTAGAGAAGGGGAGACGTGCCAGATGAGCAGAAGGAAGTTTAATGTCGCCGTTGTCGGAGCAACGGGAGCTGTGGGGGAACAAATCATCGGATTATTGGAGAAAAGGGACTTTCCGGTCGAAAAGCTGAAGCTGTTGTCTTCAGCCCGTTCCGCAGGTACCGTTCTTCGTTTTAAGGGACAGGAAATTACCGTTGAAGAAGCTGGCCCGGATAGCTTTGCAGGCATCGACATCGCCTTGTTCAGCGCGGGCGGCGACGTCAGCAAGGCACTCGCTCCTCATGCCGTTCGCCACGGTGCGGTTGTGATTGACAATACCAACGCATTCCGCATGGCGGAAACGGCTCCGCTTGTCGTGCCGGAAGTAAACGAGCATATGATCGGTCAACATCAAGGGATTATCGCCAATCCGAATTGTTCGACCATTCAAATGGTGACGGCTCTTAAACCGTTACACGACCGTTACGGCGTTTCTCGGATTATCGTTTCGACATACCAAGCGGTATCCGGTGCGGGCGCCAAAGCGATCGACGAAATGCTGCGTCAGAGCAAGGAAGTGCTGGAGGGGAACGAAGTCAAGCCGGATATTCTGCCGGTTTCATCGCTGCCGGTGAAGCATCAAATCGCTTTTAACGCCGTACCTCAAATCGATAAATTCCAGGACAACGGTTATACGCTGGAAGAAATGAAGATGGTTCGCGAAACCAAAAAAATCTTTGGCGACGATTCCATCCAAGTTACCGCTACTTGCGTACGTATTCCGGTCGTTTACGGCCATTCGGAGTCGGTGTACGTCGAGTTGAAGAACGAATACGACCTTGAGGAAGTACGCAGTCTCCTTTCCGATGCACCGGGCGTTACCTTGGTCGACGACCCGGCTTCGCAAAGCTACCCGCTCGCAACGGAAGCGGCCGGCAAACCGGATGTTTTCGTCGGGCGGCTGCGCCGGGACCTGGACCATCCTCGCGGACTGAATTTGTGGATCGTTTCGGATAACCTGCTTAAAGGAGCTGCCTGGAATGCGGTGCAAATCGCCGAGATTGTAGCGGCGGGCAAGGAATAATTCATAATTTGGGCTTTCGGCTTGTTTTACTTAAATTGGAGGAATATCCATGCGCATTTTAGTGCAGAAATTCGGTGGCACTTCTCTCTCGTCGACGGAAGCGAGAGAGAAGGTCATCTCACATATCCGCCGGGAACTGGATAACGGTTACCGGCTTGTCGTTGTGGTTTCCGCGATGGGCCGGAAGGGAGACCCGTATGCGACGGACACATTGCTTGATTTGATCGCTTCCGGCGGCGGCTCGCTCCCGTCTCGGGAACAAGATTTGCTGCTTTCTTGCGGGGAGATCATCTCCGCGTCCATGCTATGCAGCCTGCTCCGAAAAGTGTCGGTCAGTTCCGTCGTTCTGACCGGGGCCCAGGCCGGGTTTCGAACGGACAGCCAATACGGAAACGCCAGAATTCTGGACATCGTGCCGACGCGCGTGCTGGAGGAACTGGAGCGCTATGACGTCGTTATCGTTACGGGCTTCCAGGGACAGAACCAGGTCGGCGATTTTACCACGCTGGGACGCGGTGGCAGCGATACCTCGGCGACAGCGCTGGGTGCGGCGCTGCATGCAGAGATGGTCGATATTTATACCGATGTGGACGGTATCCTGACCGCCGATCCTAGAATTGTCGAAGACGCCAAGCCGCTGGAGTACGTCAGCTATGCGGAGATTTGCAATATGGCCCACCAAGGCGCCAAGGTCATACACCCCCGGGCGGTGGAGATTGCGATGCAGTCCGGTATTCCGGTCCGGGTGCGGTCTACCTTTTCCCAGAGCGAAGGAACGCTGGTGGCGAATCCCGAAGGCTTTAAGGATGTGCAGATCGGTATCGTCGATCGTTATGTCACCGGGATCGCCTATGTGGCCAATGTGACGCAAATCAAGGTTGAATCTTCCGGCAAGGTTGCGGATAACCTGCAACTGAAGGTATTTAAAGCGATGGCGGAGAATGCAATCAGCGTTGATTTTATTAATGTGACCCCTTCGGGCGCAGTTTATACCGTATTCGACAGCGATGCGGTTAAAGCGCGTTCGGTTCTGGAGGGTTTAGGGTATGAGCCCGAGATTTTAAGCGGGTGCGCCAAAGTGTCCGTCATCGGCGGAGGGATCAACGGAGTGCCTGGGATTATGGCGAGAATTGTCGAAGCGTTGACGGAGCAGAATATTCAAATTCTTCAGTCCGCCGATTCCAATACCACGATCTGGGTGCTGGTCAACAAAGAGGATATGGTGCAAGCTCTCCGCGCCTTACATGCCAAATTTGAGCTGGGCAAGTAGTCGGAGTAATGCTAATGAATGCAGATGAGCCAAAGGAGGAGACGGCGTGGATTTCGGAAGATTGATTACGGCGATGGTGACCCCCTTCGACAGCGAGGAACGAATCGATTGGGAGCAAACCGGACGCTTAATGGATTATTTGATCGAAGAACAGAAGTCAGACAGTCTGGTGATTTGCGGGACGACAGGAGAATCTCCGACTTTGACCGACGAGGAAAAATTGGAGATGTTCGAATTTGCCGTCAAGCATGCGGCGGGACGCTGCAAAATCATCGCAGGGACGGGAAGCAACCATACCGCTCATTCCATCCACTTGTCTGTGGAAGCTGAAAAGCTGGGGGTTGACGCTCTGCTGATCGTAGCCCCTTACTATAACAAGCCGAACCAGGAAGGTTTGTATCGGCATTTTGCAAGTATCGCCAACGCGACCAAGCTTCCGGTTATGCTGTACAATGTACCGAGCCGGACGGTCGTCAGCCTCAGCAAAGAAACGACCCTGCGGTTGGCACAAATCCCGAACGTGGTGGCCACCAAGGAATGCGCCTCGCTGGAACAAGTGGCGGGAATCGCCGCCGAAGCTCCGGCCGGTTTCAAGGTGTATTCCGGAGACGATTCGGCGGCCCTTCCGGCCATGGCGGTCGGCGCTTATGGCGTCGTCAGCGTGGCAAGCCATATCGTGGGGCCGGCGATGAAGGAGATGCTGGATTTGTTCCTCGCCGGACGCGTCGATGCCGCGGCAAGGCTTCACCAGAAGCTTTTGCCGGTGTTTAAAGGCTTATTCGAGTGCCCTAATCCGGTAGCGGTAAAATATGCCTTGAACGAGTTGGGGCAGCATGTTGGACCCGTCCGTTTGCCCCTGGTGCCGCCGAGTGAAGAAGAGGCCGAAAGCATCAGACAACTGCTGCGATAAACCAATAATTTGCTGCATTTCCAAAAACCGATGCCCCATAAGAGGCATCGGTTTTTTCGCTGTAGAGCAAGGTAACGATATAAGGCGGTAGGCGGCTCACTTGTTTTTTGCCATTTTAATCATGTATAATGATTTCAAGTGACTGGGTGCGGTGAATTTTATTTGGAAGATATAAATGGATGAGAAGCACTGATCGGTGCGTTTTCCTTTACAAATTTACAACAAAAATTACGACGTCCAAAACATTTAGGAGGGTTAGATTCACTTGTCCAAAAAAATGAATAATGATAAACTGATGATCTTTGCCCTGGGCGGCGTCGCAGAAATCGGGAAGAACATGTATGTGGTTCAGTATGCCAACGACATCGTGGTCATCGATGCGGGACTTAAATTTCCGGAAGAGGACATGCTGGGCATCGACATCGTGATTCCCGATATCACTTACTTGACGGAAAACCGCGACAAAGTAAGGGGCATCGTGTTGACGCATGGTCACGAGGACCATATCGGGGGCTTACCTTATGTGCTCAAGAATCTGAACGTTCCGGTTTACGGAACCAAACTGACCTTGGGCTTGGTGGAGAACAAACTGAAGGAAGCGGGACTGCTCGGAGAAACCAAACGGATTTTAATCCACGCGGATTCCGAAATCCAGTTGGGTTCCACGATGAAAGCGACCTTCTTCCGCACGAACCACAGCATTCCGGACTCCGTTGGCGTGTGTATTGAAACGCCGGAAGGCAACGTCGTTCATACCGGTGACTTTAAATTCGATCATACACCAGTCAATGATCAATTTGCGGACTTGCACCGGATGGGCGAAATCGGGAAGAAAGGCGTGCTTGCTCTTCTTTCGGACAGCACCAATGCCGAGAAACCCGGATTCACGCCGTCGGAGAAAAATGTCGGGCTTGTGCTTGACGATATTTTCCGTAAAGCGGAACAGCGCGTTGTGGTCGCCACGTTCGCCTCGAACGTGCACCGGATCCAGCAGGTGATCGATGCGGCGTTCTCGACGGGCCGCAAAGTAACCATCATCGGCCGAAGCATGGTCAATGTCGTGACGATCGCTTCCGAGCTGGGCTATTTGAACGTACCGGACGGAATTATTATCGAGCCGGAAGAAGTCAACAAAATGGCCGCGGACCGGGTAGTTATTCTGTGTACGGGCAGTCAGGGCGAACCGATGTCCGCCTTGACGAGAATGGCGCGTTCCACGCATCGGAAAGTGGATATTTTGCCGGGAGATACCGTGATTATTGCGGCAACGCCAGTGCCGGGGAACGAGAAATACGTAGGCCGCACGATCGATGAATTGTTCCGCCTCGGTGCGGAAGTCATATACAGCGGTTCCAACTCCGGCGTCCATGTATCCGGTCACGGCAGTCAGGAAGAACTGAAGCTGATGCTGAACCTGATGCGTCCGAAGTACTTCATTCCGATTCACGGCGAGTACCGGATGCTGCGCAAGCACGCGTTGCTGGGCCAATCGGTCGGCGTGGAAGCGGACAATATTTTCCTCGTGGATATCGGGGATATCGTAGAAATTCAAGGTGGAGTTGCCCGCAAAGCGGGGAAAGTTCCCGCCGGGAACGTCCTGATCGACGGACTCGGGGTCGGGGATGTCGGGAATATCGTACTCCGCGACCGGAAGTTGCTGTCCCAGGACGGGATTTTGGTCGTGGTCGTCACCTTGAGCAAGCAGGACGGAAGTATCGTTTCCGGACCGGATATCATTTCGCGCGGTTTCGTATACGTTCGGGAGTCCGAGGGACTGCTGGATGAGGCGAACCGAATCGTATCCAGTACCTTGGAGAAATTGATGAGCGAAAATGTGAATGAATGGGCTTCGCTCAAAACCAGTGTGAAGGATTCGCTGGGCCGATTCCTTTACGAACAGACGCGCCGCAGACCGATGATCCTTCCGATTATTATGGAAGTGTGACGGGCGGCCGTTAAAGACCAGCCATACAATTGAATAATTGGGCACACAGTCGCCCTTTCTCCTGCCGGTAATATTGGACGGTTCCTTGCGGGAGAAGGGGCTTTTTTGCGTTTTCGCCAGGAAATCGGTGGCCCGAAAGAATAGAGGCGGACCGATAGTCGGCATACTAGCACATGACAGGCAGGGGAAGCAATCTCAGGGACAAGCGCCACCATAGATGTTAAAAGTCAATACCGCCCAGGCGGGTGAAAGGAAGCGTGATGAATTCATGAATAAACAGATCGGCAAAGGTTCCTCGGGGGACCAGGAGAATGAAATCCCGCCGGTTCAGCCCGATGGAGAGAAAAGACCGCCGGCCGTAACCGACATGATCCAGCAACTCGGTCAAACGGCCGTCCCTACTCAGGGGGAGTCCAATGTGTATTGCTTGACGATCATCGGACAGATCGAGGGTCATCTCGTCCTCCCCCCGCAAAATAAAACGACCAAATACGAGCATTTGATCCCTCAATTGGTGGCCGCGGAACAAAATCCGCGGATCGAAGGGCTGCTGATCATTCTTAATACCGTCGGAGGCGATGTGGAAGCCGGCTTGGCGATTGCGGAGATGATCGCGTCCCTCTCCAAACCGACGGTTACGGTTGTCATCGGCGGCGGCCATAGCATCGGCGTACCGATCGCGGTCGCTTCGGACTTTTCTTTTATCGCCGAGAGCGCGACGATGACGATTCATCCGATCCGGATGACCGGTCTGGTGATCGGGGTTCCGCAAACCTTCGAATATATCGAGAAGATGCAGGAGCGCGTCGTCCGGTTTGTGACCGCCCACTCGCGAATCCCGGAAGAAACCTTTAAAGAATTGATGTTTAAAACCGGTGAACTCAATCGGGATATCGGTACGGCCGTCGGTGGGAATGACGCCGTCAAATACGGGTTGATCGATGACATCGGCGGGATTGGAGAAGGGCTGAGCAAGTTGAACGCTCTGATTGAATCGCGCAGAGCCGCGATGACGACGGGAGGGATGACGCAATGACCCATTATACGATCCTGCCGGAGGAGGCTTATTGGGAACAGCCCGAGGTCGCCGATATGTACAGCGAGATCGAGATTGGCGGCGTGTTGATGCAGGTGCGGATGGAACCGGGCAACCGGGCGACGATCGTAAGGCTTCTGCGCTGCGGACTGGATGATTATTTGAATCCCGCTTACGCCCCAGGTCAGCAAGTTGTGTTTTTGCCGCTGCTGCTGAAGTAAAAAAGAGAACATCTGTATGGTACCCTCCAGCGAATATGGTATAATATTCAACTGGGGGGTGTTCCTGTTTTGGCACGCAAACGGAAGAAGAAAAAGGCAGCAATCGGCAGTATGCTCAAATACGAAATCTATGGGATCATCCTGATCACCTTATCCGTCATCGCCTTGTCCGGGGAGGCGGCCGTCGGACGCACCTTGTCCAAAATGTCGGCACTGCTCCTCGGCAAGTTTTATTTTGTAATTCCTTTAATCGGTATCTACGTCGGATTGGCGGTGATGATCGGACGAAAATGGCCGAATCGGTGGTCCACGCGAAAAACCGGTCTTCTGCTTGCCGCCTTGGCGTTCGTCCTTATGAGCACCATCTCGGCGATGAGCCAGAAACTGGCGTCGGTCGTTCCGATGACGTTCGGCAATATATTGGGCCAGATCCACCGGGATCTGCAGGGGTCCCTGTTTCATCCGTCCGCGGGAGATTCGGGGTTTAGCCTTCTATCGCTAAATATCAGCGGAGGTTACATAGGCGGGCTGGAATTCGCGCTGCTCTATTCCTTATTCGGTCTGGCCGGAGCCAAATTGATCATGATCGTGATGCTGGCGATCAGCTTTATGTTGGTGACCGGGCTGTCCTATGTGGATCTGGGCCGGATGCTCCGGGGCAAGATGGGGGGCTTGGGTGAACTGCTGGGCAAGAAGATCCGGATGCTCCGTCCGGTACCCGTGCCAAGCCAGGGAAAACGAGTCGCAAAACCGAGGATTCGCGAGGAGGAAGAAGAGGAGGAATTGGAGGCGGACATGCCTCCGGCTTCACCGATTTCCTCGGATTCTCCTCGAAAAAGACCGGTATTTTTTCAACTGTTCGGATATAAAGGGCAAAACTCAACCGTAACGGCGGACGAGGCCGTTTCCGGAGAGACGGAGGACCTCTCCGCCGCACCGATATCGGGCGTTCACGGTGGAGTAAATTGGAATGAGGTCGAATATGAGGGGAACGGAGGATCGGCCGGCCATCCGGAGAATGTTCGCGGTTACGATGAAGATGGGGGCCCGGGTTCTTTCGCCGACACCGGTCCGATCATCCGCGATTTCTTCGAACACATCCAGCGGGAGGGGCACTCCGCGGAGGAAGAAGCGGAGTGGGACGAGGCCCGGCCGATGGAAGGCGGTCCGACAGCCGGGGATGCCGATCCTCCGGCAGCGGAAGAAGAAGCCGGAGGACAGCCCGATAACCGCTTGGAGACGCCGCTTCGGGAAGGAGGCTCTCCGGAGGCGGGAGGGCCTGAAGAGGCGGCCGAAATGCCGCCGGCCCCGCCCAAACCGGCACCTAAGCCGTACAAGCTGCCGCCGTTCCGGCTGCTGTCCAAGCCGGCCGGCGGGGGCAAATCCGGCGATCAGGCGGATTATATGCAAACGGCGAGAAAGCTGGAGGCCACGCTGGAGAGCTTCGGCGTAAGGGCCCGCGTGCTGGAAGTCGTACGCGGCCCGGCGGTGACGAGGTACGAAATACAACCCGATATCGGCGTCAAGGTGAGCCGGATTGTCAATTTGACCGACGATATCGCGCTCGCGCTGGCTGCCAAGGATATCCGGATGGAAGCCCCGATCCCGGGGAAATCGGCCATCGGGATCGAGGTGCCGAATAATGAAGTATCCCTGGTGACGATGCGGGAGGTTATGGAGACGCCTACGTTCGTGGAAGCCGAGTCCAAGTTGTCCATCGCTTTCGGACGGGACATTTCCGGACAGACGATCGTCGGCAATCTGGCCAAAATGCCCCATTTGCTCGTCGCCGGCGCTACCGGCTCCGGGAAATCCGTTTGTATTAACGGAATCATCACGAGCATTCTGTACAAGGCCAAGCCGGACGAAGTGAAATTTATGATGGTCGATCCGAAAATGGTCGAATTGAACGTCTATAACGGCATTCCTCACCTGCTGACCCCGGTGGTCACGGATCCCAAACGCGCATCGCTCGCCTTGAAGAAAATTGTAGTCGAGATGGAGAAACGCTACGAGCTGTTCTCCAAATCGGGCTCCCGCAATATCGAGGGGTATAACTTGATGATGAAGGACAATCCGGACGCAGTGTTGCCTTATATTGTCGTCATCGTGGACGAGCTCGCCGATTTGATGATGGTTGCCGCCAACGACGTGGAGGACGCGATCGCCCGGCTGGCCCAAATGGCCCGGGCTGCGGGGATCCATTTGATCATTGCGACGCAGCGCCCGTCCGTGGATGTCATCACGGGGGTCATCAAAGCGAACATCCCTTCGCGGATCGCTTTTGGCGTATCCTCGCAGGTCGACTCGCGCACGATTCTTGATATGGCCGGGGCCGAGAAGCTGCTGGGCCGCGGCGATATGCTGTTCATGCCGATGGGCGCCTCGAAACCGGTTCGCGTTCAAGGGGCATTCATGAGCGATCAGGAGGTTGAAGCGATCGTCAATTATGTTCGCGAGCAGGGGCAAGCGGAATATGACGAAAGCCTGGTGCCTGAGGTCGAAGAGGAGTCGGCGGATCATGAGGAAGTTCTGGACGAGCTGTATGACCAGGCCGTACAGATTGTGCTCGAAGCCAAACAGGCTTCGGTATCGCTGCTGCAGCGGCGCATGCGCGTCGGATATACCCGCGCCGCGCGCCTGATCGATTCCATGGAGGCAAGAGGAGTCGTCGGCCCTTACGAAGGCAGTAAGCCGCGTGAAGTGCTGATGACGATCGAGCAATTTAAACAAGGGAAGATTCCGTCCTAGTTTAGTCCGAAGTTAACGGTTTTTCATGGATTGAAAGCTTCCGCCGGTAAATGGCGGGAGCTTTTTTGTGTATTGCATCGCTTTAAGCCCGGCAGAGTGATTTTTGCGCCGAAGCCTTTTGGTTGGGGTGCATAGGAAGAGCCTGGTCTTGTCATAATAAGGTCAGCCAACTATGTTAATTCCACAAAAGAAAGGTAGAGCTAAACATATGAAGAACATGAAAATATGGTTTGCCGCCGGTTTAGTGCTGCTTTTGTTCGGGATCGTTTACGGGGTCAGTCAATTCGGGCGATCGAACGAGGATGTAAGCACCCATGACGAGAAGCCAAAGCATGCCGTACCGGTTTTCAGCGATCAGGTGATCGATTACGGAGCGTTTGGCAAGGACGTTTACGAGCTTCAAGGACGGCTCGGTTTTCTCGGTTTTTACCACGGGAAGCTTGACAGCTACTTTGGGCCGAAAACAAGAGATGCGCTGAAATGGTTTCAGTCGGAGTTTGGCATGGAGGTAGACGGATTAGCCGGACCGAAGACCAAGCTGAAGCTGTATAACGCCACCAAGGATTGGAAGCCGGGCATGGAATATGCGACCGGGCAAAAAGGCGAACAGCAGGAGAGCGGCGCTCAGGGTCAGACCGCGGAAGGCGGAACGGCCGGGGCCGGCAATAATCAGGGGCAAACGGAGGGTGGCGACAGCGATAATCTGACGCCGGCCAGTGCGATGGGATTGTCCGAAAACGATCTGAAAATTATGGCCAACGCGGTTTACGGGGAATCCCGCGGGGAACCTTTTGAAGGACAGGTTGCGGTCGCGGCCGTGATTTTGAACCGGGTAAAATCGCCGAGTTTTCCCAATACGGCATCCGGCGTTATTTTTCAGCCGGGCGCGTTTACGGCGGTGGCCGACGGTCAAATTTGGCTGGAGCCCAACGAAACCGCGCGAAAGGCGGTTCAGCAGGCTTTGAATGGCTGGGATCCGTCCGGTGGATGTCTGTATTATTTCAACCCCGAGACAGCGACTTCAAAGTGGATCTGGACACGTCCGCAAGTAAAAACGATCGGGAAACATATCTTCTGTATGTAATTCAGAAATGGAAGGAAGCAGCCGCATGACGCCAGGTTGCTTCTTTCCTTTGGATTGGTATAGAATGGAACTGAATTTCTCTTTGAATCGTGCACCACAGTCTTTCGTAAAGGAGTTTTGGTCTTGAACAAGACGATATTTGAACGCGGCAGCGCGGGCCATATTCGGATTCATGTTTTGCCAACCAACCGCTTCAAGACGTTTGCCGTTTCCCTCTATGCGGGAATTCCGCTGGATAGCGAGACGGTCACAACGACGGCACTGACCCCATTCGTACTGAGAAGGGGGACGGTTTCTTATCCGGAAACGATTCAGTTCCGGGAGCAGTTGGAGTTAATGTACGGCGCCGGTTTCGGGTTTGATGTATATAAACGCGGCAATTATCAGATCGTTCAAATCCGGATGGATACGATTAATGATTCTTTTGTACAAAGCCAGGAGTCGCTGCTTGCCAAAACTTTCGCGTTTCTGGGAGAGGTCGTGACCAAGCCTGTTATGGAAAATAACGGTTTTCGCGCCGCCTATGTCACCACGGAACGGGAAAATGTCCGCAAGAAGCTGGAGAGCATCATTAACGATAAAATCCGCTACGCGGCGGAACGCTGTATAGAAGTCATGTTCGAGGGAGATCCATACCGGCTTCACCCGCTTGGGCAGCGCGCCGATTTGGATAACATTACGCCTGAAACGCTGTATGAAGCTTATCGGAATTGGCTGCGCCAGGCCAGTCTGGATCTTTATGTGGTCGGTGACACCACGCTTGCCGAGGTGCAGGAATTGGTGGAGAAGATGTTCGACCTGAACCGTTCGGATACGCCGAACTACGCTCCCGCGGAGAAGAATACGCAGCCTAAAGAAGTGCGTACGGTGAAAGAACGTCTGGACGTCAATCAAGGCAAGCTGAACCTCGGGCTTCGCACATCGATTACCTACAGGGATGACCAATATGCGTCCGCGCTTCTTTACAGCGGGATATTGGGCAGTTATCCGCATTCCAAGCTGTTCATGAACGTGCGCGAAAAAGAAAGCCTCGCTTATTACGCAGCTTCCCGTTACGACGGCCACAAAGGGCTGATGACGATCCAATCGGGCATCGAGATTGCCAATTATGAGAAGGCGCTCCGCATCATCCGGGAGCAATTGGACAGTATGCGTGCCGGCGATATCAGCGAATTGGAAATGACGCAGACCAAGGCGATGATTCGTAACAGCCTGCAAGAGATGCAGGATTCGGCGTTTGAGATGATCGCTTATGATTTCAACCGGGTTCTCTCCGGCAAAGAACGTCCGGTCGAGGATCTGCTCGCCCAGGTAGAGAAGGTCACCGCGGCGGATGTCGTTCAAGCGGCCGAGACGTTCCAGCTGGACACGATTTACTTTCTGACAGGGCCAAAGGAGGAATGACCGGTGGAAGCAATCCGCTACGACGCATTACAGGAAACCCTATACCGAGAAACGATGGATAATGGACTGCAGGTTTATGTTTTACCGAAACCGGGATTTCAGAAAACCTATGCCACTTTCTCCACGAAATACGGCTCCATCGACAACCGATTTCAGGTGGAGGGCCAGGAAGAAATATCGGTGCCGGACGGCATCGCCCATTTTCTCGAGCATAAGATGTTTGAGGAGCCCGAAGGCGACATTTTTGCCAAATTCGCTTCCCAGGGAGCTTCGGCGAACGCGTTCACGAGCTTTGATCAGACGGTCTATCTGTTTTCGGCCACCGAGAATATTTCCGATAACCTTGAAACTCTGATCAATTTTGTGCAGCATCCCTATTTTACGGATCAGAATGTGGAGAAAGAAAAAGGGATCATCGGGCAGGAAATCGGCATGTACCGCGACAATCCGGATTGGAGAGTATATTTTGGCTTGATCGAAGCGATGTACAAGGTTCATCCGGTTCATATCGATATTGCGGGGACGGTCGAGTCCATCGGGACGATTACGAAAGAGACGCTTTATACTTGCTATAATGCATTTTATCACCCCAGCAATATGCTGCTGTTCGTGGTCGGAGGGGTGGATCCGGAGGAAGTGTTCCGACTCGTGCGGGAAAACCAGGCCAAAAAGGATTACCCGCCGCAAGGGACGATCGAAAGAAAGTTTGATCCGGAGCCGAGCGGCGTAAACGAAGCCCGCAGAGAATGCAAACTTCCGGTTTCGCTACCGAAATGCCTGTTCGGGTTCAAGGAAACCAAGCTTGGGTTTAGCGGGGCGGAGCTGCTCCGTAGGGATCTGACCACCAAGCTGGCGCTAGATTTGCTGCTGGGGCCGAGTACGAAGTTGTATCAAAAGCTGTATGATATGGATTTGATCTCCGACAGCTTTTCACATGAATACAACAGCAATCCGAACTACGCGTTTTCCGCGATCGGCGGAGATACGAAGGATCCGGATAAGCTGCTGCAGGTCATTACCGAGGAGATCAAGAACGTGACCGCTTCCGGTTTCCGGGCGGAAGATTTCGAACGGGCCCGCAAGAAAAAAATCGGCGGCTACTTAAGAATGCTGAATTCACCGGAGAACATCGCCCACGAGTTCACGCGTTACCGTTTCCGGGGCGGTGATCTTTTCGACGTACTGCCGGTTTATGAATCGCTCTCCTTGGATGAGGTGAACGCGCGGCTGCGTGAGCACATCGATTGGAACCAGCTTGCCGTTTCGCTGGTGGTGAGTCCTTAACATGGCTTGGGAGCAGGGGATCGAGAAGAACATCGGAGATTTGACCGTGCTTATTACGGGGGCAAGCCGGGGAATCGGCGCGGAAATTGCGTTGCGCTTTGCCTCCGTCGGGATGAATGTGGTGATTCATTACATGAACTCGCACGAAGCCGCCAATGAAGTCGCCCGCAAATGTTTGGAACTTGGCGCGAGAGCCTACACGGTATCCGCGGATTTGAGAAGCAAGGAGCAGATTCTCCGGATGAAGGAAAAACTGGAGAGTCACGGATTCCGGCCCGACATCCTGGTCAATAACGCGGGCATCTCCCACTACGGCATGCTGGCTGATGTGGAGGAAGCCCAGTGGGACGACGTCATGAGCGTGAACCTGAAAAGCGTGTTCTTATGCAGTCAGGCCTTTATGCCTTATATGGTAGCGCAGCGGTTCGGTCGAATTATCAACGTCTCATCGATCTGGGGAATCTCCGGCGGTTCCTGTGAGGTCGTATATTCCGCGGCCAAAGGCGGCGTCAACGCGTTTACGAAAGCGTTGGCCAAAGAACTGGCTCCCTCGGGGGTAACGGTGAACGCCGTAGCGCCCGGAGCCGTTAAAACGGAGATGATGGCCCGCTTCGATGCGGAAGAAATGAGGCAGCTCGAGGAGGAAATTCCCGCGGGAAGACTAGCGTCTCCCGGGGAGATCGCCTCCTTGGTTTATTTTCTTGCGCTGCCTGAATCCGGCTATATAACGGGACAGATTATCAGCCCGAACGGCGGATGGGTGACCTGATGTTTTTCCCTTGGCGGCGACATGAATAAAGATCGGTGATAAGTGACATATTACGACTGTTGATTTTAAATCGCCAACCGAAGGAGGATTTAAAAAATGTCAACAGTACTCAAAAATTTTGATACTTGGAAAAAGTTCCTCGGGGACCGCGTCAAACACGCGGAAAACGCAGGGATGAGCGAGGAAGCGATCACGAACCTCGCCTATGAAATCGGCGGATTTCTTGACGACAAGGTCGATCCTCAAAACGAATCCAACCGCGCCCTAAAGGAAATTTGGGACGTGGGGGATGAAGAGGAACGGAAAACCATCGCTCGTCTGATGGTGAAATTGGCGAAGAGAAACGCATAGTTAGGCTTTGAAAAGCTCCCTACCCGGGAGCTTTTCTCCCATTTCCCCCCTCGGCTTGCCTTTCATTTCTATTTTATATATCATAAAACACGTATTGATGATTTCGTTTTTGACCGCCTTGAAAGAAAGTTGAAAAACGAATACGTTGAAAAAGCAGGAATATAGACCTATTTTGTCGAATGACGGTAAAGAGATTAATGAGGTGGGAGTATGGAGCCGAAACAATGGTATTTAGAATATAAGATACATAATAACCGCCCTGGGCTGCTCGGGGATATCGCCTCCATGCTGGGGATGCTGGAGGTTAATATTTTGACCATCAACGGAGTTGAGGGAGAGACCCGCGGCCTTCTTCTGGAGAGCGATGACGATGCCAAGATCGCTTTGATCGACCAGATGCTGCGCAAAGCGGACAGCATTACGGTAACCGCCCTGCGGAGCCCGCGCCTCGTCGACCTATTGGCGGTCCGTCACGGCCGGTATATCGTCAGGGACTCCGATGATCATAAAACGTTCCGTTTTACAAGGGATGAGCTTGGGTTGCTTGTCGATTTTTTGGGTGAATTATTTAAGAGGGAAGGACATCAGGTTATCGGCCTTCGCGGCATGCCGCGAGTCGGCAAAACGGAATCCATTATCGCCGGAAGCGTCTGCGCGATGAAGCGATGGACCTTCGTATCTTCGACCCTGCTGCGACAAACCGTGCGGAGCCAGCTTTCCGAGGAGGAAATGAATCCGCACAACGTATTTATTATCGATGGTATTATCAGCACGCTGCGTTCGAACGAAAAGCATTATCAGCTTCTCCAGGAATTGATGGGAAGCCCTTCTACGATCGTGATCGAACACCCCGACGTGTTCGTGAAAGAAACGGAATACAGTTATGACGATTTTGACATAATTATTGAATTACGTAACAATCCTGACGAGCAAATCGTTTATGATACGTTTACTACAATTTATTCCGACGATCTATAAGCGGCCTCAAGGCCGTTCAATATAGTTATATTACATGTACTACTTACAGGAGGTGATGGTTGTGTCGGATTTGGGCCAGCAATTAAAGGAAGCCCGCCTAGCCAGAGGTTTGTCTCTGGACGACGTTCAGGAAATGACTAAAATTCGCAAAAGGTACTTGGAAGCCATCGAATCGGGGGATTACAAGGTGCTTCCGGGGAGTTTTTATGTTCGCGCATTTATCAAAACCTATGCCGAAACGGTCGGGGTCGACGCGGATGAACTGCTGACGGAACACAAGCAGCAGGTGCCGGACGTAGATCCGGAACCGACGATGGAACCGGTGCTGCAGAAGCGGAGAAGCTCCCGGGTCGCGGAGCGCAATTCCAAGTGGTTGTCGACGACATTAATGTGGTCGTTCGCCGTACTGATCCTGGTCGTTATTTACATGTATTTTGCCGTGTGGGGTAAAAACACCGACCAAGCGAAAGGGGATCAGCCGGATCCGACTCCCGTAACCGATGTTCGCCAGGAGGGAAGTACGAATAACGCCGGAAAAGCGGCTGGCCAGAACGGAACGGACGGCACGGCCGCCGGTGACAATCCCGGGGGAACCGCCACGCCGCCGAATGCCGGCAGCGACGGCGTGAACACGGACGGCGGCACGAATGCAGGCAATGAAGGTACCGGAACGGGCGGGGAGACCGGCCAGCAGGGCGTGGTGGTTACACCTGACGGAAAGGAAGGGAGCACGACCAAATTTTTGGTTCAGGCTTCGGGAAGCGAGCCGGTAAAGGTGGTTATTACGGCGTCTGGAAAGAGCTGGGTTGAAGTCCGCAAGGGGGATCGCCGCGGGGAAAAGCTGTACTATGAAAATACGTCCGAGGGCGATGTTCTGACGTATGATCTCGGTCCGGAGGGCCTCTATGTTAAGTCGGGCGCGTCCTCGAACACGGTCATTACGGTGGGCGGTCAGGTCGTGACGGACGGGAAATCCACCACCAAGATTCAGCTTAATCTCGGGACTGCCGACTCGGGCTCGACGAGCGGGGATCAAGGCACCGCGGGAAACGGAGAGGCCGACGGCGCCGGCGATCAAGGCGGGGAAGGTTAGCACAGCGAAGAAACCTTAGAAATAACCTTAGGGGCGTCTCTGCCGAAAACGGCATGGGCGCCTCTTCTTTTTTCAACCGGGAAGCGACTCGACTTTGGGAAAAAGTTTACATATAATTAAGAAATATAAGATGATGGGAAAGGATTGTGGATTATGGCTTCCGAAAGCTCATTCGATATTGTTTCCAAGATGGACATGCAGGAATTAACGAACGCGATTGACCAGACGGAACGGGAAATCGCCAACCGGTTCGATTTTAAGGGGACCAAGAGCGAATTGAAAGTCGAAAAGGACGTATTGGTGATTGTCTCGGACGACGAGTATAAGCTGGGTGCGCTCATTGACATTTTGCAATCGAAAATGATCAAGCGCGGTCTGCCGATCAAAAACCTGGATTACGGAAAAGTGGAGCCCGCTTCCTTGGGAACCGTGCGTCAACGGATTAATTTGAAACAGGGGATCGATCAGGAGAACGCCAAGAAGATCAACGTGCTGATTCGCGATTCGAAGCTTAAAGTCAAAAGCCAGATTCAAGGCGATCAAATCCGGGTGACCGGGAAGAGCCGGGATGATCTGCAGCAAATTATCCAACTGCTCAAGAAAGCCGATCTGACCGTCGATCTGCAGTTTACTAATTTTAAATAGCTGCGCTCAAAGTCTCTCGCCGCAACCTCCGGGTGCAGCGCGGGACTTTTTCATCATTTTGACAGGGCTAATGCTTAAATATTATACTTAATTAGGTTTTAATCAACGGAAATTAACGGCAGTATGGCGCTATAGCAATGGGGGATCGAACTCATGACGGAAAAAGTGAAAATCGTTACACTGGGCTGTGAGAAGAATCTCGTTGACTCGGAGATCATGTCGGGGTTGATCGATGCGCGGGGATATCGTTTGGTGGAACAGCCGGAGGACGCCACGGTGATCATCGTCAATACCTGCGGTTTTATCGATGCCGCCAAAGAAGAATCCGTGAATACGATTCTGGACCTTGCGGAATTAAAGGAGACGGCGAAGCTGAAAGCGCTGATCGTATCCGGCTGTCTGACACAGCGTTACAAGCAGGCGTTGATGGAGGAAATGCCGGAAATCGACGGGATCGTCGGAACGGGAGATTTTTATAATATCAATCAAATCGTGGACGAAGCTCTGAAAGGAAAAAAGCCGATTCAAGTCGGAAATCCTGTGTTTAATTATGAGGAGAGCTTGCCGCGGAAGCTGTCCACGGCACGGCATACGACCTATGTCAAAATAGCCGAGGGTTGCGATAACAACTGCACGTTTTGCAGCATACCCATGATGCGCGGGAAATTCCGCAGCCGGTCCATGGAATCGATATTGGCCGAAGTGCAGCAACTCGCCGAGCAGGGCGTGAAGGAAGTCAGCCTGATTGCCCAGGATTCCACCAATTACGGAACGGATCTTTACGGGGAATACAAATTGGCGGAGTTGATGAACCGGGTGAGTGAAGTGCCGGGAATCGAGTGGGTTCGGTTGCATTATGCTTATCCCGGTTTTTTTACGGACGAGCTGATCGAGACGATCGCCTCCAATCCGAAAATTTGCAAGTATGTGGATATGCCGCTGCAGCATAGTGAAGATACCGTATTGAAGCGGATGCGCCGGCCAGGCCGGAATCGCGATATCCGGGAGTTGATCGCCAAAATCAGAGACAGAATTCCGGGGGTATCGCTTCGTACTTCTCTGATTGTCGGATTCCCCGGGGAGACCGAAGAGGAGTTCGATGCCTTGTGCGATTTCGTCCGCGAGATTAAATTTGACAGATTGGGCGTATTTACATACTCCAAGGAGGAGGACACTCCCGCTTCGCGTTTGCCGGGCCAGATTGACGAGGAAGTCAAAGAATGGCGGGCCAATACGCTGATGGAAATTCAACGCGAGGTCGCGAACGAAAACAGCGGAAAATACGTCGGCAAGGTTCTCGATGTGTTGGTGGAACGTTATGACGGACGTAGCGACGTCTTTGTGGGACGCTCCCAATACGACGCTCCGGAAATCGACGGGGAGGTCTACGTAACCAATTATTCCTCCGGTATCGGGGAAATCACCAAAGTGCGCATTACGCACGCTTATGAATATGATCTGTCAGGGGAGGCTGTCTCGTGAATCTGCCGAATCGGATTACACTGGCCCGGATTTTTATGATCCCGCTGATGCTGTTGTTTTTGCTTCTCGATGTTGAGTGGTTGGCTTATGAGCTAAAGATCGGGTCTTTCTCGCTTCCGCTGAATCAACTGATCGGGGCGATTCTGTTCATCGTGGCCGCCAGCACCGACGGCATCGACGGGTATATCGCCCGCAAACACAACTTAGTGACGAATCTGGGGAAGCTGCTGGATCCGCTGGCGGACAAACTGCTCGTTGCGGCCGTGCTCATCTCTCTGGTGGCGATGGGCAAGTGCGACGCCTGGATTGCCGTGGTCATCATCAGCCGGGAGTTTGCGGTGACGGGCCTTCGCGAGGTTGCGCTGCTTGAAGGTTCGGTAATCGCCGCCAGCAATTGGGGAAAAGCGAAGACGATTACGCAAATCGTCGCCATTTCGGCGCTGTTGCTGAACAATTTTCCCTTCGAATGGATTCATTTCCCGTTTGACGAGGTCGCCATCTGGCTCGCGGCGCTCATTACGATTTACTCGGGTATCGATTATTTTGTGAAGAACAAAAATGTGCTCAATTTTTCCAAGATGTAAACGGACAGCTACCCTCCCGAAGGAGATATGACGAATGAAAGCAGAAATCATCGCAGTCGGGACCGAGCTCCTGCTCGGTCAAATCGTAAATACGAACGCGCAGTATTTGTCCCGGGAGTTGGCCGCTCTCGGGATAGACGTATATTATCAGACCGTGGTCGGCGATAATTTGAACCGGCTTTCCCAAGCGATCCGTACCGCGCTGGAACGGGCGGACCTGCTGATTTTAACCGGCGGGCTCGGCCCGACCCAGGACGACCTGACGAAGGATGCGGTCGCCGCGGTATTGGGCAGATCGCTGCATATCGACCGGATGGCGATGGACCATGTGGACCGGTTTTTTGAGGGACGGGGCATCCCGATGACGGAGAACAACCGGCGTCAGGCGCTTGTCGTCGACGGGGGAACACCGCTGCCGAACGAAACGGGCCTTGCCGTCGGCAATGCCATCGCGCATGAAGGGAAGTTCTACATTTTGCTGCCGGGGCCTCCGTCGGAGCTGAAGCCGATGTTCGAACGGCAGGCCAAGCCATGGCTGCTGCAGCATGTGCTGACGCAGGAGGAGCCGCTGTATTCCAAAATGCTGAAGTTCGCCGGGATTGGAGAATCCGGGCTTGAGACCAGGCTGATGGATTTGGTGGAGAATCAAACGGACCCAACGCTCGCTCCTTATGCCAAGGAGAGCGAAGTGACGGTGCGCATCTCCACCAAAGCGCGCACGGAGAGCGAGGCCATGGCGAAGCTGGATAAGCTCGAAGCTGAGATTGCCGCGCGCCTGCCCGACCACCTCTATGCGAATGAAGATGTACCGATCGAAAAAACCATCGTGGATATGATGACCGAAATGGGATTGACGGTAAGCGCGGCCGAGAGCTGCACGGGCGGGCTGCTGATGCAGTCCATCACCAGTATCCCGGGCAGCGCCACGGTATTTCTCGGCGGCATCGTCTGCTATTCCAATGCGATGAAGGAGAAGCTGCTGAACGTTCCGCACGACCTGCTTGAGGGCGAGAACGCTCCCGGCGCCGTCAGCGCGGAAACCGCCCAGGTGCTGGCGGAACAGGTGCGGATGATCGTTGACACCGATTTCGGTCTGTCGATTACAGGGGTGGCCGGACCGGGATACTCGGAGCGCAAGCCGGTAGGCCTCGTCTATATCGGTATTTCCCGCCGCGGCGGCGAAACCGAGGTTTACGAGCTTAACCTGAAGGGGAATCGCGAGACGATCCGCTTGCGTTCGGCCAAGACGGTGCTGTACCACCTTTGGAAGCGGCTAAAAGCCGAACAGGCTGCGAAGTAAGCCGGGATTTACAGTCGGGCATCCCCTTGCCATTCGCTGATCGGGGATATATAATGGACTTACGGAAGAACCGTAGCAAACTGATTAGTTTTGCTGCGGTTCTTTTTTTGTTTTCAGTCTTTAAGCGGATGATGAAAACTCCGAATGCCTTGCGATGCCGCTCGATTTAGAAAATAAAGGTTAACCATGCGGATGGAAAGGGGGTTCGAAAAAATTACGAATGTATGTTCGAAAAAACGCTTGGCAAACGTTCCAAAACAAGGTACAATTATAAATGTAAGAAGAATTCCTTTATAATTATATTTAAGGATGTGAGCTGATTGTCAGATCGTCGTGCTGCGCTGGAAATGGCGCTTCGTCAAATAGAAAAACAATTCGGTAAAGGTTCGATCATGAAGCTGGGAGAATCCACCCATATGCAGGTGGAAATCGTTCCTAGCGGATCGTTGGCATTAGATATAGCACTCGGTACGGGAGGACTTCCTCGCGGCCGGATCATCGAAGTATACGGACCGGAATCTTCCGGTAAGACGACGGTGGCGCTTCATGCGATCGCCGAAGTTCAGAAAATCGGCGGACAAGCCGCGTTTATCGATGCGGAGCATGCGCTCGATCCTTCCTACGCCAACAAGCTTGGCGTAAACATCGACGAGTTGCTGTTGTCCCAGCCGGATACGGGCGAACAAGCCCTCGAAATCGCCGAAGCTCTCGTGCGAAGCGGTGCGGTGGATATTATCGTTATTGATTCCGTAGCCGCGTTGGTTCCTAAGGCTGAAATCGAAGGCGAAATGGGGGACTCCCATGTCGGTCTTCAAGCCCGCCTCATGTCCCAGGCTCTCCGCAAATTGTCCGGTGCGATCAGCAAATCGAAGACGATTGCGATTTTCATCAACCAGTTGCGTGAGAAAGTTGGCGTTATGTTCGGGAACCCTGAGACCACACCGGGCGGCCGTGCCCTCAAGTTCTATTCGACGGTCCGTCTTGATGTACGCCGGGTGGAAACGATCAAGATGGGCAATGACATGGTAGGTAACCGTACACGGGTTAAAGTCGTCAAGAATAAAGTCGCGCCTCCTTTTAAACAGGCGGAAATCGATATTATGTATGGTGAGGGGATTTCCAAGGAAGGCAGCATTATCGATATCGGCGTAGAGCTGGATATTGTGGACAAGAGCGGCGCATGGTATTCCTATGCGGGCGAACGCTTGGGTCAAGGGCGCGAGAACGCGAAGCAATATCTTAAAGAGCACTCGGAAATCGCCGATGTGATCGAACAGAAGATTCGTGAAGCCAGCAACCTGACGACCACGGTGGCTCCTGCTTCGTCCGGTGATTTGGAAGCTGAAGCACAGGAAGAGCAGGCGCTTTTCGAAGAATAATACACGTTTGCTGATGAAGCGCCCTGGGACCGGAACCTACCGGGACAGGGCGTTTTTCTTTAATATGCAGAATTCACCTTGGATTAGGGGGCCGAACAGAAGATGCAGAGACGCTGGGGCGGAGGGGGAAACCGACATCCCCAAAGCCGGGAGAAGGAAGAAGTGGGGGAAATTGTAGACATCTCGGAGGAAGGATTTTGGGAAGAAGCCAGAGGCCGCCGTTCGGAGGGACCGACCACCGGGGGGCGTGATGGTTCCCCATCGGAAGCGGGCGGCATCGATCGTTTTCCGGAGGACACCGAGCTGACGATCACTTCCGTATTGCTGCTGAAACGTCCCAAATTCCGTTACCGGATATCGTTCGGTCCTTACGCGCTGGAAGTCCATGAGGATGTCATGATTAAATACAGGATGATCAAGGGCGCGGTTTTTACCAAAAGCGAGCTGGAAGAGATCGTCCTCGCCGATGAAAGGCAGCGCGCCTATGCGGATGCGCTTCAATATCTCGGCCGGAAGCCCCGGACGGCTTACGAAATGACCCTCCGATTAGGCGAAAAGGGATGGAACGAAGAGACCGTCGCCGGGGTCGTTGGCCGACTGACGGAAGAAGGGCTGTTGAACGATGCCGCATACGCCCAGGAATGGGCCGGACAGCGTGTCCGCAACCGCGGCAAGGGAAAGATGTGGGTCAAGCAAGAACTGCGCCAGAAAGGGATATCCAAGCCGCTGATCGAGGACGCCCTCGGCGCTGTCAGCGAAGAGGATGAATACGCGAGCGCCAAGGAACTGGCCGTCAAGAAATGGCGGACATCCACGGGCGAGACGGCCGACAGGAAGCGGAAGACCGGGGCGTTTTTGCTGCGGCGGGGGTTTTCCGGCTCTTTGGTTTCGAGGGTAGTCCGCGAGCTTGCCCAGGGTGACGGGATGTCCGAAGAAGAGGAATGGGAAGATATCTGAACGGGACGAGGAATGTGACATTCGCTTGACAATATCTTTCGCCAAATAATAAAATGAACATGAATCTATTTTTGTCGGGACCTTTTTTTCCTTCCAAAAATTCGGGGCCCGGGATGGATTCATTTTTTCAAACATGAAGGCCAATATTCCGTTTGTGGCTGTTGCGGAGTATGCATCATTCACACATGGAGAGCTTTGCCTAACCGGCCTGTAATGAATTCTTTGTATGATGATGATTGAGAAAATTACAACTGCAAACATCCCAAGGAATGCCTTGGAGGAAACAACGAGGAGGTGAACAGATGAATGCAGGAATCTGGATCGTTCTCGTTGCAGCCGCTTTATTCTTTGGGTTCGGGATCGGGTATTTTATTCGCAAATCTCTTGTGGAAGCTAAAATTTCCAGTGCGGAGAAAGACGCGACCTTAATCCTGGAAAATGCCAGGAAAGACGCGGAAGCACTGAAAAAGGAAACGGTTCTGGAAGCGAAGGACGAAGTCCATAAGCTGAGAACCGAAGCTGATAAAGACATTCGTGAACGTCGGAATGAAATTCAACGACAAGAAAGACGATTGTTGCAAAAAGAAGAGTCGCTGGATAAAAAATTGGAATCGCTGGAACGTAAAGAAGAGCAAGTGGCCGGCAAAGAGAAACGAATTGAAGAAACCCAGCAGCAAATTGATCAGATTTACAAAAGTCAGGTTCAGGAACTTGAACGGATTTCGAATTTGACGATGGAGGATGCCCGCACCATTATTTTGAACAATGTGGAGCAGGAAGTCCGCCATGAAACGGCTCAGATGATCAAGGATATCGAACAGCAAGCGAAGGAAGAAGCGGATAAGAAATCGCGCGAAATCATTACGCTGGCCATTCAACGCTGCGCGGCGGATCACGTTGCGGAGACGACGGTCTCGGTCGTTACGTTGCCGAATGAGGAAATGAAGGGACGGATCATCGGCCGGGAGGGCCGGAATATCCGGGCGCTGGAAACCCTCACGGGGATCGACCTGATCATCGACGATACGCCGGAAGCTGTTATTTTGTCGGGCTTTGATCCGATTCGTCGGGAAATTGCGCGCACAGCACTGGAGAAACTGGTGGCGGACGGCAGAATTCATCCGGCCCGGATCGAAGAGATGGTGGAGAAATCCCGCCGTGAAGTCGACGAACGGATTCGTGAATACGGGGAGCAGGCCACCTTTGAGGTCGGCGTGCATGCCTTGCATCCGGATTTGATCAAAATCCTGGGTCGTCTGAAGTTCCGGACAAGCTACGGACAGAATGTGTTGAAGCACTCCATGGAGGTGGCTTATCTGGCCGGTTTAATGGCCGGAGAGCTTGGTGAAGATATTACGCTCGCCAAACGCGCCGGGTTGCTTCACGATATCGGTAAAGCGCTTGATCATGAAGTGGAAGGATCTCATGTCGAAATCGGCGTGGAACTGGCTAAGAAATACAAAGAGCATCCGGTTGTCATCAACAGTATCGCCTCCCATCACGGGGATTGCGAAGCGACCTCGGTCATCGCCATGTTGGTCGGTGCGGCTGACGCCCTGTCGGCGGCAAGACCAGGCGCGCGCCGGGAAACGCTGGAAACGTATATCCGGCGTTTGGAGAAGCTGGAGGAAATATCCGAATCGTTCGAAGGCGTGGAGAAATCCTTTGCCATTCAAGCGGGCCGCGAGGTTCGCGTTATGGTGCAGCCTGAGAAGATCGATGACGCGGAAGCGTTCCGCCTGGCGAGAGACATTACGAAGACCATTGAGAGTGAACTGGATTATCCGGGACATATCAAGGTTACCGTGATTCGCGAGACGCGGGCGGTTGAATACGCCAAGTAAAGGTTATGCTGAAAAGTGGCCCCCTGCGGGCCGCTTTTTCATTCTAACGAGTATACGAAGACAGAGGAGGAAATACCATTAAAGTTCTGTTTATCGGCGATATCGTAGGGAATACGGGGCGAAAAGCCCTCAAAGAGACGCTGCCTCACCTTAAATCAAAATATAACCCGGATATCATTATCGCAAATGGAGAAAACGCCGCTTCCGGACGGGGGATCACGGCCAAAATTGCCAAGGAGTTTTTTGAGCTGGGCATTCACGGCCTGACGATGGGGAACCACACCTGGGACAATAAAGAAATCTTTGATTTTATCGATGATGAAGCGCGTATGGTGCGGCCCGCGAATTATCCGCCCGGAACGCCAGGGCAGGGGTATACGGTCATCAAGGCGAATGGAAAAGAGCTGGCCCTTGTCAATTTGATGGGACGCACCTTCCTGCCTCCGCTCGAAGATCCGTTCCGGATGGCGGACGAAATCGTGGGGAGCTTGTCCAAGAAAACGAAGTGCATCTTGGTTGATTTCCATGCGGAAGCGACCTCCGAGAAAATTGCGATGGGCTGGCATTTGGACGGGCGTGTGTCGCTGGTCGTAGGGACCCATACTCATGTGCAGAGCAATGATGATACCATTTTGCCGCAAGGAACGGCCTATCTCACGGATGCGGGGATGGTCGGTTCCCGGGAAGGGATTTTGGGGATGGAGAGAACGGCCGTATTGCGGAAGTTCACGACCCAATTGCCGGTTCGGTTTCAGGTATGTGAGGGCAAGTGGCAGTTTCATGGATGCTTCGTGGAACTCGACGAATCGACGGGTCGGGCTAAAAGCATCCAAAAGATACGCCTGCTGGAAGATGAGTGGATCATGAGCTGATTCCGTCGTAGTAACCCTGGGAAAAAAGAAGGAATTTTTTGAATTCCCCCGAATATCTTCTAAGTAGTGGGATCAATCAAACCATTATTCCCAGGAGGTACTTACCATGGAAGTATTAAAAGTTTCAGCAAAATCCAATCCTAACTCCGTCGCCGGTGCGCTTGCTGGAGTATTAAGAGAACGTGGCGCTGCTGAACTTCAGGCCATTGGAGCGGGTGCACTGAACCAAGCCATTAAAGCGGTAGCGATTGCCCGGGGATTTGTGGCGCCTAGCGGCGTCGATTTGATTTGCATCCCGGCCTTTACGGATATCGTCATCGACGGTGAAGATCGAACCGCGATTAAACTGATTGTAGAACCTAGATAAAACAAGAATAGATGCGAATGATGCCTGTTTACGTTCAAGTAGACAGGTTTTTTTGCATGGGTTCGGACAAAAGGGGTAATAGAATCATAGGGGCGGAGGGAAGCGGATGAAACCGGAAATTTGGGATTTTCATTGCGATGTCCTTAGCAAGATGCAAATGGACGAGAGTTTGGACTTTCTCGAAGACGACCGTCTGGACGTAAATGTTGCGCGCATGGGACAGGGCGGCGTGAAAGTGCAGTGTTTTGCGATCTTTTTATCCGAAAAAGCGGGAAAGCCGAGATTTGAATCCATTCTGAATCAGATCGATATCTTTCGGCAAAAGGTCGTGCCCGCCGGCCTGGTTCCATTACTCTCGGCGGATGACCTCGATAAGGTGGAAGGATCGGGGCAGCTTGGAGCGCTACTCTCGCTGGAAGGGGCGGATGGTCTGGAAGCCAATATGCATTACCTGCAGCTCTGCTACGAACGAGGTGTACGGCTTCTCGGGCTGACGTGGAATTTCGGCAATTGGGCGGCCGACGGTATTCTGGAGCCCCGTGGAGGAGGCCTCACGCCCCAAGGGGTGGAACTCGTTAAAGCTTGCCACAGGTTGGGGATCATCCTCGATGTGTCGCATCTGTCGGTAAAAGGATTTTGGGAAATGGCCGAATTGGCGGAAGAGGCCGGCATCCCCTTCCTGGCTTCCCATTCCAACGCCTACAGCGTCTGTTCGCATGTGAGGAACCTGCGGGACGATCAAATAGAAGCGATCCTCGCCCTAGAGGGAAGAATCGGGTTAACCTTTGTCCCCTGGTTTGTTAAGAAGGCGCCTCAAGTGAACGCGTCCGATCTTTTGCCGCACATCGATCATATTTGCAGCCTGGGTGGGGAGAACATCCTGATGCTGGGCTCGGATTTCGACGGCATCGATGCCCATATCGAAGGTTTGAACCATGCCGGCCAGCTGGGGGAATTTGCTAATCTCCTTTTAAAACACTATCCAGAAAAACTGGTAAATGGGTGGTTGTCCGGGAACGGGCGGACGTTTTTAAAGAAGTGGCTCCCTCAAAATAAGTAAGCGCTTTAATTAATCCAATAACGAGATTGATTTCATCGAAAACTACTATACGAAAAAGGGTAGAAAACGCTTGCTTTTTACACTCCGGAGACATAAAATTGACATGACTCTGAAACAGAATGTTCACAAATATCAGGGATTTCTATACGATCTCTCATAGGTTTTCATTCTGTTAGCACTACTATTCGCTAAATTAAGGTGCGATACATTAAAGGGGTGGGCGATCTTGATTAGTCAATTGTCTTGGAAGATCGGTGGACAGCAAGGTGAAGGCGTTGAAAGTACTGACCGGATTTTTTCGACGGCCTTAAACCGGTTGGGTTATTATCTGTACGGTTATCGGCATTTCTCTTCCCGTATTAAAGGCGGACATACGAATAATAAAATCCGGATCAGCACCAAGCCGATTCGCGCGATTTCCGACGACTTGGACATTTTAGTCGCTTTCGACCAGGAAAGTATCGATCTGAACGCGCATGAGCTCCGCAGCGGCGGGGTGATTGTGGCGGACGCCAAATTTAATCCGGTCGTTCCGGAAGGAACGGATGCGAAGCTGTTTGCGGTTCCGATTACGAGCATCGCTGAAGAGCTGGGCACTTCATTGATGAAAAATATGGTTGCTTCCGGGGCATCCTGGGCTCTCCTGGGATTGCCGCTCGAAGTATTCAATAAAGCGGTTGAGGAAGAGTTCGGCCGAAAAGGCCCGGCCATCGTCGAGAAGAACATCGAAGCGGTTAAGCGCGGTGCGGATTATGTTCTTGAACTCGCGGGCGGGCCGCTGGAGGAATTTAAGCTGGAGCCGGCCGACGGCAAGCAGAAGCTGTTTATGATCGGCAACGATGCGATCGGCTTAGGGGCCGTGGCGGCGGGATGCCGCATCATGAGCGCCTATCCGATCACTCCGGCTTCGGAAATTATGGAATATCTGATCAAGAAGCTGCCGAAATTCGGCGGCACGGTAGTCCAAACGGAAGATGAAATTGCGGCCATTACGATGGCGATCGGTTCCAGCTATGCGGGCGTACGCACGATGACCGCTTCGGCCGGACCGGGGCTCTCGCTGATGATGGAAGCCATCGGTCTGGCGGGGATGACGGAAATTCCGGTCGTGATTGTGGATACGCAGCGCGGCGGCCCGAGTACAGGGCTTCCGACGAAGCAGGAGCAGAGCGATATCAGCGCGCTCATTTACGGCACGCACGGGGAAATTCCGAAAATCGTGCTGGCTCCAAGCTCCATTGAGGAGTGTTTCTACGATACGGTTCAAGCGTTTAATCTCGCGGACAAATATCAGGTTCCGGTCATTCTGGCTACGGATCTGCAGTTGTCGCTAGGCAAGCAGTCCTGTGAATTGCTCGATTTTGACAAGGTTCAAATCGACCGCGGCTACATCGTCAAGGATATCCCGGATCGCGAAGATTCCAGCATGTTCAACCGCTACGCCTTTACGGAGAACGGAATCTCCCCTCGGGTTCTCCCCGGAGAGAAGAACGGGATTCACCATGTGACCGGTGTAGAGCATGATGAAGCCGGACGTCCGTCGGAAAGTCCGATCAACCGGAAGAAGATGATGGATAAACGCCTTCGCAAGCTGGCGAAGCTGGAAGTGGAGAATCCGATCCACCTGCATGCGCCGCATGCCGAGCCGGATCTGTTGATCGTAGGGATGGGTTCGACGGGCGGAACGATCGACCAAGCTCGTTTGCGCCTGAACGGCGAAGGCATCACATCGAACCATATGACGATCCGTCTGCTACATCCTTTCCCGGTTGACGAGGTCCGGGAGCAGATGGAGAAGGCCAAGAAAATCGTGGTCATTGAAAACAACGCCACGGGTCAACTGGCCAATCTGATTAAATTGAATGTCGGACACCACGACAAAATCATAAATCTCTTGAAATACGACGGGAATCCGTTCCTTCCAGCAGAAGTGTTCGAACGATGCAAAAATGCAGCCGGCAACAAAGCACAGGAGGAGTTGGTGAAGAATGGCAACCTTTAAAGAGTTCCGCAATAACATCAAACCAAACTGGTGTCCGGGATGCGGCGATTTCTCCATCCAGGCGGCAATCCAGCGCGCGGCTGCAGCGGTAGGGCTCGAGCCGGAGAATCTGGCTGTTATTTCGGGGATCGGCTGCTCCGGCCGCATCTCCGGTTACATTAACGCTTACGGCCTTCACGGCATCCATGGCCGCGCTCTTCCGATCGCCCAAGGGGTTAAGCTGGCGAACCGCGATTTGACGGTGATCGCTTCCGGTGGCGACGGAGACGGATTTGCGATCGGGATGGGCCATACCGTCCATGCGATCCGCCGCAATATCAACATCACCTATATCGTTATGGATAACCAAATCTACGGGTTGACCAAAGGCCAAACTTCTCCCCGCAGCGGAGAAGGCTTCAAAACGAAGAGTACGCCGGAAGGTTCGGTGGAATCCACGCTTTCGCCGCTCGAAATCGCGCTGGCCTCCGGAGCGACCTTTGTGGCCCAATCGTTCTCGAGCGATCTGAAGCAGTTGACCTCCCTGATCGAGCAGGGGATTCAGCATGAAGGATTCTCTTTGATCAATGTATTCAGCCCTTGCGTCACTTTCAACAAAGTGAACACCTATGACTGGTTCAAAGAGAATATCATCAACCTGGATACGATTCCGGATTATGATCCGAGCAACCGCGCCATGGCGATGGCGAAGCTGATGGAAACGGGCAGTATGATCACCGGACTCATTTACCAGAACAAAGAAAAGAAGAGCTATGAGAACATGGTGCACGGGTTCAAGCCCGAACCGCTGGCCCATCAGTCCCTCGCTTTGGAGAAGAGCGAGTTTGACAATCTTGTTGCAGAATTCGTATAAGCGCAAAAAAGATGTCCGTCTACTGCGGACATCTTTTTGTTTTTGTTTGAAATAGGTGTATAATGGGTAACGATGTGAATCGTCATCGATATAGAGAATATACGAGGAGTGTTTTAAACATGAGCAAAACTGTACCAGTCGGCGTATCGGCACGTCATATCCATCTGACTCAAGAGCATATCGAGGCTTTGTTCGGAGCCGGTTATCAGCTTACCGAATTCAAACCGCTGTCCCAACCCGGACAATTCGCGGCAAATGAAACGGTTGCGGTCATCGGACCGAAGGGACAATTCGACAAGGTTCGAATTTTGGGGCCGGCTCGTTCCGCATCCCAATTGGAAATTTCCCGCACGGACTCGTTTGCCATCGGCGTGAAAGCGCCTGTTCGGGAGTCGGGGAATATTGAAGGAACTCCGGGAATCAAAGTGAAAGGCCCTGCCGGTGAAATCGAACTCGAACAAGGCGTGATCGTGGCGGCGCGTCATATTCACTTCCATACCTCCGATGCCGAGAAATGGGGCATCGCCGACAAGCAATTGCTCAAAGTGCGTTTGGGCGGAGAGCGGGGTCTCGTCCTTGAGAACGTGATTGCCCGCGTTTCGGATTCGTTTGCATTAGACATGCACATCGACACGGATGAAGCGAACGCTGCCGGTGCCAGCACTGGCGATACGGCGGAAATCGTAGAATAGATATAAGAAGCAACGACCTTACAAGGTTAAAGATCGATCCCACTTTTACGAAGGTGGGGTCTTTTTATTTATCCGGCACATCCGAGGATTGGATGTGATCCTCAAACAAATCGATGTACAATTGCCCGTTTCCTTGGATTTGGCACAGGTTAACCTGCTCCGGGGATATGCCTTGTTGCTTCAACTGCTCAAAAAGCCACGGCCGTTCCTTCCCGCTAGCCGCTAACTGATCATCCATAACCTTTCCGTCCATAATAACGGTTTTCGGTTCGGGTAAGGACGGCGGTTTCATTCCCAGATCCGAGGGGGTGAGTGGCTGATGCTCTTTTTTTAACTGCATGTTGATACTTCCGTCGGGTTCGATCAGCGCAAATTCCACCTGTGCGGCGTCGAACACATTCTTCTTTCTCAGTTGCTCGAGCAGTTCGTCGTTGGTCAGCTTCTCTTTCTTCAGATTGTCCTCCAGCACTTTGCCTTCTTTGATAAGAATCGTGGACTTGCTTTCAATCCAGTCGCGGGCCTTTTTGCTCTTGATTTGAATATACTCGATGCCCAGTGAAACGAGAAACCAGACCACCATCGAAACAATGCCCAAATACCAATGGGTGTCTACGTCCAGCGAGAGATAAGCCGTGATGCTCCCGATTGTGATCCCCGTAATATACTCAAAGAATGACAATTGCGAAATCTGCCTCTTGCCGAGCAATCGGGTCAATATAAAGAGAATTACGGCAGAGGACAGCGTTCTAAAAATGACTTCCAGCCATATGGGCATTTATACTCCTCCGATCCTGATGTTAAGTAAAAACTTGTTTGTTTATTTCAATTATGCGCATCCGTAATGTTTTTATTTAGGAAATACTTCCCACTCCCGCCTTGTTCCGACCCTTTCATTCTGGATATCGACTTTGAATCATGATATAATTTGGTGTAATGCATTTTTTGAAGTGTAAACAACGATGAAGTGTAACAGTGAGATAGATAGGTAAGGGAGTGAGCCGACACCATGGCCAAGGAGACGAAGGATTACTCCAAGTATTTTGATTTCTCGGACGCCAAAGTCATTTCGGAGGACGAACGGGGGAAGAAAATCAGAATTCGCGGAAGAGAGATTCAGATTCTTTCAGAGCCGAATCACCGCATTGAGAAGCAGCGCGGTAAAGAAGAAGTCCAAGTATTATACGAAAATGCCGTACCTGAGGAAATGAAGACGATCGGGATCGGCAAGCATTATATCGTATACACTTTCGGCTGCCAGATGAACGAGCATGATTCGGAAACGATCAAAGGACTTCTGGAACAGATGGGTTACACGCCTACGGAGGACCGTAAGGAAGCCGATATTATTCTTTTGAACACGTGCGCGATTCGTGAGAATGCCGAAGATAAGGTGTTCGGCGAACTCGGGCACTTGAAGGGCCTGAAAACGGAAAAACCCGGCCTCCTGCTGGGGGTATGCGGATGTATGTCACAGGAAGAAGGCGTTGTTAACCGGATTCTGCAAAAGCACGGTTTCGTCGATTTAATATTTGGGACGCACAATATCCATAGGCTGCCTCACTTGATTCAAGAGGCGTTGTTCAGCAAGGAAATGGTCGTCGAAGTCTGGTCCAAGGAAGGCGACATTATCGAGAATTTGCCGAAGAAACGCGAAGGCATGCGCGCTTGGGTCAACATCATGTATGGCTGCGATAAGTTCTGCACCTACTGCATCGTGCCGTTTACCAGGGGCAAAGAGCGCAGCCGCCGTCCGGAGGATGTCATAGCCGAGGTGCGCGAACTGGCCCGTCAGGGCTTCAAGGAAATCACGCTGCTGGGTCAGAACGTGAACGCTTATGGGAAGGATTTTACCGACATCCATTATACGTTCGCCAATCTGATGGACGATATCCGCAAAATCGATATCCCGCGCGTGCGGTTCACGACTTCGCATCCGCGTGATTTTGACGATCATCTGATCGAAGTGCTTGCCAAGGGCGGCAATTTGGTCGAACATATTCATCTGCCGGTACAGTCCGGCAGCAGTGAAGTGCTCAAGAAGATGAGCCGGAAATATACGCGCGAGCAGTATTTGGAACTTGTCCGTAAAATCAAGGCGGCCATTCCGAACGTTGTGCTGACGACGGATATCATCGTGGGATTCCCCGGGGAAACGGAGGAGCAGTTCCAGGAAACGCTGTCCCTGGTTCGGGAAGTACGGTACGATTCCGCCTTTACCTTCATCTATTCCCCTCGGGAAGGCACGCCGGCGGCGGTGATGGAGGACAATGTGCCGATGGAAGTGAAGAAGGAGCGCTTGCAGCGGCTTAATGAAGTGATTAATGAGCACAGCCGCCTGAGTAACGATACGATGCTTGGACAAGTGGTCGAAGTATTGGTGGAAGGCGAAAGCAAAAACAATGCGAAGGTTCTGGCCGGTCGGACGCGCAGCAACAAACTTGTCCACTTTGAGGGCAGCGCGGATCTTATCGGACAGTTTGTCAAGGTCGAAATCACGGACCCTATGACATGGTATATCAAGGGGAATATCGTACCGGAGACGGTTTCTCTGGCTTAACAAGCAAGCCTATTCGGTGAATTCGTTTCTGTATGAGGAGGGAGAACCTTGGGAGAACAACGTCAACATCATGACCATACGGATTGCGGGATACCGAAATTCGATTCCCGTGATTTGGTCATTCGCGAGGATATTATGGCGAAAGCCAAGGAATTGGCCGCTCTGATCGGCACCAGTGAAGAGGTCCGGCAATTTCAGAAAGCCGAGAAAATGATACAAAACCACGAACGGGTACAAACCCTGATCAGTGCGATCAAGAAGAAGCAGAAGGAGATCGTGGCATTCGAGTCGTTCCAGAACAAAGCGATGGTGGAAAAAATCGAACGCGAAATCGAGGAACTCCAGGATGAACTGGACAACATTCCGCTGGTTACCGAGTTTCAGCAGAGCCAAACCGATATCAATTATTTGCTGCAGCTGGTTATCTCTGTCATTCGGGATACGGTCTCCGAAAAAGTGAACGTGGAGCAGGGCGGCGAGCCGGCAGCGACTTCCGGCTATGGCGAGTAACGAGGCGAGTCGGTGCGGGAGTTTACTTCCGCACCTTTTTATGCATTCAGCGGTCGAATCGATGCCGGACATAATCTAAGGACAGAAGGGGCAAGGTTGTAATACAAATGCCCAAATCAGGACGGAGGTATGCGATTCATGGATTGGAATGAGATGTTGCGGAAGGAAGAAAATTCATTTTGGGGGCTGCTCGGCATGCGATTCATCTCGGCCGACCCGACCCGCGTGGAGCTCGGACTTACGGCGGGGGACTCCCATTTAAACTCGATGGGGATCGTTCATGGCGGGGTATTGTCTTCCCTGATGGATCAAGCGATGGGTACCTTGGTCGCGGTAATCAAGGACGGCGTCTTTGGCGTAACCACCCATTTGAACGTCAACTTTTTAAACGCCATGCGTAAAGGGGAACTTGTAGCCTCGGCCTATCCCGTGCATGAAAGCCGCCGGACGATGACGGTAAGAGCCGAAGTGCGCAACGCCGAGGGTGTGCTCGGCTGTATGGCCACGGCCACGTTCCGGCTGCCTCGTCAGACGGAGCGGTAACACAAAATAAGGTGTTAAATTATTCATAGCGTGAAATAGATGGAACGCCTGACGGGATAGACTGCAGGGCGGGCGTTATCAAATACTGATGTGGTGATTCGTATGAGCAATGAGGGACAGCAAGCCCAATCGAATGATGAAGTAAAGACCTACCGGACTCCGGATGGTATCCCGGCGGACATCGTGATGTTTACGCTGACGCGACAGGAACGTAAAGCCTCGACCAAATCGCTTCCTCGCTTCGATCTTAAAGTGATGTTGATCCGCCGCCGCAGTTGGCCTTTTGCCGGGGCTTGGGCGCTGCCGGGCGGCTTTTCCCAAGAGGATGAATCCTTATATGAGACGGCCCGGCGCGAACTCAAAGAGGAGACGGGCGTAGACGGCCGCCACCTGGAGTATCTGGGCGTGTATAGCAAGCCGGGACGTGATCCTCGGGGCTGGATCATTTCACACGCTTTTTTTGCCCTGGTGGAGGAGTGGGTGCTTGAGAAGCGCCAGTCCGCCGACGACGCGCAGGAGGTCGGGCTTTTTACCGTGAGCGAAGCTTTGGAGGAACTTGACCTCGCCTTTGATCACCGAGAAATTTTGGAGGATGCTTACCGGCGGATTCAGCAGCAGATGCTGCAGACGACCATCGCCAAGCAGTTTTTGCCTCCGCATTTTACATTGGGAGAACTGTATCAGGTGATTCAGACGGTCGTGCCCGATTTCGCCGAACTGAACTTCATCCGTAAAATCACCTCCACCCGAAGCCGGCAGGGCATCTTGGAGGAAGTTCGGGACGAGAACGGCAGGCCGATGCTTTCCAACCAATATTCGCAGCGGCCGGCGCAGCTCTATCGTTTTACCGACTACACGCCAAGGCTTTCCATTTACACCTGAAGCACAGGCGTTTCACTGCTTTACATGTCAGGAGAGGAAGAGAGAGAACCATGCGAAGTGAACATTTGGCGCTCCATACCGATAAATACCAGATCAACATGATCTATGCCCACTGGATCAATGGGACCCACGAGCGCAGAACGGTGTTTGAAGCTTATTTCCGCAAGCTGCCCTTCGGCAACGGATACGCGGTGTTTGCGGGCCTGGAGCGGATCGTGGAGTATATCCGGCATCTGCGCTTTTCGGAACGCGATTTGGATTATCTCGCCCGGCAGGAAGAGAATTATAAACCGGAGTTTCTGGAACTGCTGCGGAATTTCCGTTTCAGAGGCACGCTGTTGTCCTATAAAGAAGGGGATCTCTGCTTTCCGAACGAACCGTTGATCCGGGTGGAAGGGTCGATCATGGAGACGCAGTTGGTGGAGACGGCCCTGCTTAACTTTATGAATTTTCAGACGCTGATCGCCACCAAGGCTTCGCGGATCAAGCGGGTCGCGGAGAGAGACGTCCTGCTGGAATTCGGCTCGCGCCGGGCCCAGGAAGCCGACGCGGCGGTTTGGGGAGCCCGGGCGGCCTATATCTCCGGTTTCGATGCAACCTCGAATCTGCTGGCGGGCGAGACGTTTGGAATTCCGACGAAGGGAACGCATGCGCATTCCTGGGTACAGATTTTCGATTCCGAGCAGGAAGCTTTTGAACTTTACGCCAAGGCGCTGCCGGATTATGTTTCCCTGCTCGTCGATACGTTCGACACGCTGGAGAGCGGGGTGCCGCACGCCATCCGGACCGCCAAACAGCTCGAAGCGGCCGGCAAGCGCCTCGGCAGCATCCGGCTTGACAGCGGCGATCTGGCGTATCTGTCGATCCAGGCCCGCAAGATGCTGGATGAAGCGGGCCTGGATTACGTTAAAATCGTGGCGTCCAACGACCTGGACGAAAACACGATTTTCAACTTGAAGGCCCAGGGGGCGAAAATCGATATTTGGGGCGTGGGAACCCAGCTCATCACGGCGGCGGATCAGCCGGCATTAGGCGGGGTTTATAAACTGGTGGAACGCGAACGGAACGGGGTGATGGAACCGACCATCAAAATTTCCGGCAACCCCGAGAAAGTGACCTCGCCGGGCAAGAAGGACGTCCTTCGCATCGTAAGCAAGGAGAGCGGGAAAGCGATCGCGGATTACGTCTGCTTCCCTTATGAGGAGCAGGCCAGAACCGGAGGCAAGCTGCGACTGTTCGATCCGGTCCATCCTTATTTGAAAAAATCGGTCAAGGATTACGAGGCGGTTCCGATGCTGCAGCCGATTTTCGTGGACGGCGAATTGGTTTACGAACTTCCGACGCTGGAGGAAATCCGCCATCATCATGAGGGCCAGCTGCACATGTTTTGGCCTGAATATTTGCGCAAGCTGAACCCGGAAATTTACCGGGTCAACCTGAGCCAGGAAGCTTGGGAGCTCAAACAGAGAATGATCGAAGAACACATGAGTCATCTGGAGGAATGAGCGCCTGCGGCACAATAAAGTCTTCGGCTCATTGATAGAATGTATGTCCATAAAGCGGGTTGGATTGGGGATTTCCCGTCCGGCCCGCTTTTTTCGTGTTTATAAATATTTCTCGGGAAAGCGCAGGAATCGAGTTTTTCGGAGCGCTTTCTTCGGCCTATTTCGACAATGAGGGCTTTTCGTGACAATCGGTAACGCAAGGCCCGTTTGAGATTGTCCATATGACATTTGTTACATTCATCACACTCTTACTGTGATAAATTGAAACATTAAGCAAGGCTTATTTTTCTGTGACTTATTTTACTATTTCAACGTCGTTATGATTTCGTAGAACGCGAAGAAGGGAGTCAAGCGCGTGGTACAATTGCCGAAACTGAACGAATTGGGTTTTTATGAAATCCGCCTGGAGTCTATTGGAGGGCTAGGGGCCAATCTGGCCGGAAAAATGCTGGCCGAATCCGGCGTGGAGGGCGCGGGGCTGAACGGAGTCAGTTTTTCTTCCTACGGCTCGGAGAAGAAGGGGTCACCGGTCAAGGCGCATATCCGCTTTTGCGATTTGGACACGCCGATCCGTGATACCTCACCGGTGGAAAGGCCGCATCTGGTTGGGATTTTTCAAGAAGCGCTGGCCAAGACGGTCAACGTCATCAGCGGAATTTACGAGGACAGCACCGTGCTGGTAAACTCCCGCAAAACGCCGGAGCAGTTGAAGGATTTCATGAAGCTTGCGGGCGGCACGATCGCGGTGGTCGACGCTACGGGGATCGCGCTCGAGGAGAAGAATCGGGTCAACATGGCCATGCTCGGCGCTTTGTTCCGGCTGTGCCCTTTCCTCGATCCCGAGACGATGAAGAGCGTCATCCGCAAATCGCTGGAGAAAAAATACCCGCAAACGGTGGCTCCGGCTTTGGCGACCTTCGACCGGGGATACCGCGAAGTGACTTTCCAGACCTTTGCCCTCCCGGAAGGCTTGACCATGCCGGAGTTCGTCCGCGCCGACACGCCGGTTCTGGGTTTCGAAACCCAACCTCTCGGCGGGCTCGTGTCCAATCCGGGCAACAGCATCCTGAAGGATTTGAGCATCTCCCGCTCGGGGATGATGCCTCACTTCAAGGCGGAATCCTGCATCCACTGCGCCCAGTGCGACAACGTATGCCCCGACAATTGTTTTGTCTGGCAGGAGCTTCCCGACAAGAAAGGGCGTCCGCAGATGTTTTTGCAAGGGATCGATTATCAATACTGCAAGGGCTGCCTGAAATGCATCCATGCCTGTCCGACGGACGCGTTATCCGGCGAGCGGGAAGAGGACGGGTACGCGGAGGAGCACCGGGTTCCTCATCTTTTCGAGTTGGTTCAATAAATTGTTTTGGAAAGGGCGGTATACCTAGATGGCGATAAACATGGAAAAAGAGCGCAGGATGGCCAAAGTGGAGCAGCGCGTCGTTTACGAGTCGGGTAACGAAATGGCGGCTTACGCCGCCCAACAGATTAACTATCATATCATGGGATATTTTCCGATTTCTCCGTCCACGGAGGTCGCCCAATTCCTCGATTTAATGAAGGCGGGCGGACAGCATGAAATCAAGTTGATCCCGTCGGATGGCGAACACAGCTCCGCCGGGATTTGCTACGGGGCGTCGACGGCCGGCGGGCGCGTATTTAACGCCACCAGCGCCAACGGGTATATGTACATGCTGGAGCAAATGCCGGTGCAATCGGGAACCCGGTTCCCGATGGTAATGAACCTGGTCTGCCGTTCCGTATCGGGACCGTTGGACATCCACGGCGATCATTCGGACTTGTATTTTGCCCTCAACACCGGCTGGCCGATTTTGATGTGCCGGGATCCGCAGGCCGTTTATGATATGAATATTCTGGCGCTCAAGCTGGCGGAGGATCCGGAAGTCCGGCTCCCGGTGCTCGTCGCCTCGGACGGCTATTTTACGTCGCATCAGAAACGCCGCGTACACACTTTTGCCCATAGAGAAGATGTGCTGAAGTTTGTGGGAGAGCGTCCGCCGGGGGGATTTCCGCACACGCTGGACCGGAACAATCCGATTACGGTAGGTCCATACATGAACGAGCCCGATTACATCAACAATAAATATCAGCAATCCCAGGCCATGTATAAAGCGGAGACCGTTTTTGAGCGGATCGCCGGCGAATATGCCGAATTGACCGGACGGGAATACCCGATGCTGGACTTGTACCGGATGGAGGATGCGGAAGTCGCGGTATTCCTTATGAACTCCGCCTCCGAGATTATCAAGGATGTCGTGGACGACTTGCGGCGTCAAGGCATTAAAGCGGGATCGATCGCGCCGAACGTGATTCGTCCGTTCCCGCAGCGGCAAATCGCGGAGGCACTTAAATCGGTCAAAGCCGTAACCATCGGCGACCGGGCCGATTCTTACGGGGCCTACGGCGGCAATATGAGCAATGAAATCAAGGCGGCGCTGTTTACTTACGGCAACCGGACGACGCAGGTGATCAGCCGGGTCTACGGGCTGGGCGGCAAAGAGTTCTATGCCGAGGACGGACGCCACTTCTTCGCGCTCGCTATGGAAGCGGCCGAGAAGGGCAAGGTTGACGTGCCATTTGATTATTACGGACATACGCCGGGCGATGCGGGAAAGGCTCCGAAAAGGGTGCTCCAGCCGCTGCGCTTCGAAGATCTGAAAACCGGGCTGATCACCGTGACGCGCAATGAAGAAACCGGCAAACTGGGCGTCCGCATCCCGCCGCTCCGGGCGTTGACCAAGAAACCGAAACGGATTGCACCGGGACACGGCGCCTGCCCGGGATGCGGCATTTTCTCCGGGCTGGAGCTGTTTTTTAAAGGGATCGAGGGAGACATCGTGGCATTATTCCATACCGGCTGCGCCATGGTTACGACCACCGGATATCCATACTCCTCCCACAAGGCGACGTATATCCATAACCTGTTCCAAAACGGGGCGGCCACCTTGTCCGGCGTGGTGGAGATGTTCTGGGAACGCAAGCGCCGTGGAGAACTGGACGATCTCGGGCTGAAGGATGATTTTACCTTCGTTATGGTCACCGGGGACGGCGGCATGGATATCGGCATGGGTCCGGCGATCGGGGCGGCGCTCCGCAATCATCGGATGATCATCGTCGAGTACGATAACGAAGGTTATATGAATACGGGGGCGCAGCTGTCCTATTCCACTCCGCTTGGACACCGGACCTCGACATCCAACATCGGGGGGACCCAGCAGGGCAAGGTGTTCCATCATAAGGACACGGCGCAGATTATGGCGGCCACCAATATCCCGTACGTTTTCACCGGCAGCGAGGCCTATCCCCAAGACTTGGTGAAAAAGGCCGCAAAAGCCCAATGGTATGCGCAGAATGAAGGCCTGGTTTATGGTAAAATATTGATAGCCTGTCCGCTCAACTGGATCAGCAAGGATGACGAGGGCACAAACATTGTGGACGCGGCCGTGAATTCCTGCTTTTTCCCGCTCTATGAAGTGGAACGCGGGCAGACGAGCATCACTTATAACCCGGAGGAAAAGGGTAAGCGGGTTCCGCTGACCGAATGGCTGAAAACGATGGGCAAGACCCGCCATTTGCTTAAGCCGGAAAATGCGGAAGCGCTCCGGGCTTTTGAAGAGGAAGTGGATCGGCGCTGGCAAATCCTGCTGGCGAAGCATGAGCATCCGTTCCTTTGATCAACGAAACATAATTAGAACCATCAGGTCTTAGACTCGAGGAGGAAGCACCTTGGAGAAATTTCAAGCTTTTCGCGTGCATCAGGATGAACAAGGGTTTCGGTCGGGGGTGGAATGGGTTACCCTGGAAGACCTTCCGGAAGGCGACGTTACGGTGGAAGTTCATTATTCCGGCGTAAACTATAAAGACGGGCTGGCTTCGATTCCTGAGGGAAAAATTGTACGCAGTTACCCGTTTATCCCCGGCATTGATCTGGCCGGGGAGGTTAAGGAATCCCGGGACGAGCGGTTTCGTCCGGGCGACCGTGTGCTCTGTACCGGCTATGGGCTCGGAGTAAGCCATGAAGGCGGCTACGCCAAGTTCGCCAGGGTTCCAGGCGAATGGCTGGTTCCGCTGCCGGAGGGGCTGACTCCGCTGGAGGCGATGGGGATCGGCACAGCCGGTATCACGGCGGCGCTGTCGATCGAGCGCCTGCTGGACAACGGGCTCCGCCCGTCCGGCGGTCCGGTGCTGGTCGCCGGGGCCACGGGCGGAGTCGGCAGCATGGCCGTGAGCATGCTGGCGCGGCTGGGCTTTGAGGTGACCGCCGTCACGGGCAAAACGGACTTGGCCGGGAAGCTGCAGGCCCTCGGCGCCGCGGCTGTGCTAAGCCGCGAGGAGGCGGCTTCCGGCGCCAAAGGAGCCCTCGGGAAGGAGCGCTGGGCCGCCGTGGTCGACCCCGTGGGCGGCGCGGTCACCGGCGATCTGCTTAAAAGCGTGAAGTACGGCGGTTCCGCCGCCTTGTCCGGCATGGCGGCGGGCGGCAATTTCGACGCTACCGTGTATCCATTCATTTTGCGGGGAGTCAATCTGCTGGGCATCGACTCCGTCTATTGCCCGATGGAACTCAGACAAGAGCTGTGGCGGAAGCTGGCTGGCGAGTGGAAGCCGGAGTCTGCGTTGAAAGACTGGATTACGGTATCCCCGCTGGACGGACTTCCGGAGGCGTTAACGACCATTTTGGGCGGTAAAGCCATCGGACGCCAGGTGATCAAGCTGGTATAATCCGCCCGGGGCTGAGCCATTCTAACACCATCTATAAGCAACCGATCCATGGAAAAAGGAGAAGGAATAGCGATGAGATGGTGGGCTTTGGGCTTGAGCGCGTTGGCGGCCTTCACCTTCACCGCCGGATGCAGCGATAGTCAGCGGCGGATGGTGCGGGAAGAAGTGGATAAATACAATATGAAGTCCTACAATGAAGGGAACGCCCGGCAGTTAAACCGGGGGGCGACACTGAACGTTCCTCTGTTAAAGGCGCTGCGACACGAATGCTCCGCGCGCGGCATCCGACTGACGCATGAGACTTACGCGGAAGGGCTAAACGGCAACATTACTTACAGCTACTTTATCAACGGGGATGCGCGTCATTTTATACTGGTCCATGTGTATCCCAGCGAAAGCGAACGAGTCGAGGAAATGAAGGAAATGTACGGAGCCAGAAACGGCTCGGTGCAAATCGCGGCCGCGGAGGAAACCTCGGTCATCGCCCAAAAAGGGAAAGCCGCGCTCGTTTATGCTTCCAGCGGAAACAGAATGAACGAGTACCGCGATGACCTTGAAGAGGTATTTGACAACGTGTTGGCTCGCATGAATGTGCAGGATCCTTCGTAAAGAAACAGAAGCAACCCCTTTGCCGGAAGATGCAGCTTGGTCTCAAGCTCGGTCACCGGCGAAGGGGTTTTTTGGGCTGAGTAGATCGTTACTTGTAAATTTCCCGCATCACATGCCGCAATTCGGGAAGAATGATTTTTTCCATCGCGAGCTGCACCGCTCCCTGGGAACCCGGCATGGAGAACACGGCCATATTGCCGATGGTTCCGGCGATGGCGCGGCTGAGGATCGCGGCCGGGCCGATATCTTCGGTATAACTGAGGAACCGGAATATTTCGCCAAAGCCCGGCAGTTCTTTGTTCAGCAGGCTGCGGACCGCTTCATAAGTCGTATCGCGAGGTGCGATACCCGTTCCCCCGCTGAGCAGCACCGCTTCGACTTCCCGGCTGGATACCGCTTCGCGCAGCAACTGGCGGATTCCGTCATAGTCGTCTTTGACAATCGCATATTTCACGACGGTATAGCCCGCTTCCTTGAGGAGCCGGATCATCAATTGACCGCTTAAGTCGGTCTCTTCCGTGCGGGTGTCGGACACGGTGACCACCATGCAGGCCACCTGCTTCGGAGCTTCATTGCGGTGTTCATCTACGGATTTGATCATCGCTCGTAATCCTTTCTGTTTTTCGTTTTTTCTATACTATACTTTACCACAAATCGCTCCATTCCCTTAGGCCTTCCGTCAACGCTTGAGTCCGCTACAAAGTTGCGCGATCGTTCAGGTTGGTGTAAACTCGCTTTCATGGAAAAAGAGCGAAAGATGGAGGATACATAAGATGGAGAAACGGAGTAAGGCCACACCTATATATATGCTGTCCGGATTTTTGGGCAGCGGAAAAACAACGCTGCTGCAGCGCCTTTTGGCTTATTGGAAAGAGCAAGGTTTGCGCCCCGCCGTCGTTATGAACGAGCTGGGAGAAGTGAATCTGGACGGGGTGATGGTCGGCGAAGAAGTTCCGATGACCGAGATGCTGGGCGGCTGTATTTGCTGTTCGATCCGCTCCGATCTCAGCGCGCAGCTGTACGAGCTGATCCGGGAGGAACGACCGGATTTGGTCGTGATCGAAGCGACCGGGGCGGCCAATCCTTTGGAAATGTTCGACGCCGTGACGGAGTCGTCCCTTTACCTGGAGCTGGATATCCGGCCGATGATCACCGTGGTGGACGCGGCTCATTTGGCGGAATTGTACGCAAAGCAGCAGGGGAAAACATATCGCTTGATGCTGGAGCAGATCCGCTGCGGCTCCGATTTGATTTTGAATAAAATCGACCGGATCGGCCAAGAGCAGCAGCAAGAAATGCGGGAACTGCTTGAGAGGTTGAATCCCTATGCCAGAATCATACCGGCCGTCCGCTGTGAAGTGGATCCGGTTTATTTGCTGGGTGACGGGAAACGGGTAGAGACGGGGAACCCGGCTATGAACATGGCCGAAAGGAAACGCGAATCGCTTCACGCGGGGGATGCCGGCAAGGGGCATGATTCTGCCGACGAACCTCACTCGCATCACCACTCGCATGACCATGTGACGGTTTATACGCATTATTTTACCGGACCGGTCGACAGCGTTGAATTCGAAAACTTCATCTCCGAATTGCCCCGCGAAATTTACCGGGGAAAAGGGATACTGTCCTTCTCCGACACCGCCAGCCGGTTTCTGTTTCAATATGCGTACAGGGAAGCCGACTACCTAAAAATCACACCGCAAGGGGAGGTCCCCGATGTCGTGGTGTTTATCGGAGAGCACTTCGATAAAACCAAGCTGGCCGAAACCTTGTCCGCGCTAGAAGGACGCACCGATCGGGCCTGACGCTGCTGTTTCATCAAGCCGGGTTCATGGTAATACATCGAAAGAGCCTGTTTACCAAAGCAAAACTGGATAGGGAGGTAGGATCGATGATCCAGGAAAAATACCGGGAGTGCATTGAAGCTTGTATTTCCTGCATGAACGCTTGTAATTATTGCTATGTTTCCAGCTTGAAGGAATATGAACTGGCCATGCTGCGGGACTGCATCCGGCTCGACCGGGAGTGCGCCGAAATTTGCGCGTTTACGGCGGAAGCGTTGTCCAGAAGCACCTTGTTCGCCAAGGAGATCTGCGAGTTGTGCGCCAAAGCTTGCGAAGCCTGCGCCGAGGAATGCTCGAAGCATGGGCATCAGCATTGTAAGGACTGTGCGGACGCTTGCCTCCGATGCGCGGAAATTTGCCGCAAGATGAGCGCTGCCGCCGCCTAAAGCCTAGCGGAATGCAAAATGCTGCAACCTTTTGCGGAACGGCTGCGTCTAGGGGGCAGAGGTGATGCAAAATGAAAAATAAAAAATTCAAAGCGGCGGCGGCGTTGCTCATGTCCGGATCTTTGCTGCTCGCGTCTTCGGCTTCGGCTTTTAGCGACGTGGAGGGACAGGACGCCAAAATTACGGAGTCGCTTCAGAAGAAAGGAATCATTCAAGGCGTGACGGCGGAGAAATTTGCTCCGCGCAGCAAGTTGACGGGCGCACAGGGCGTTTATATGGCCGTGCACGCGTTGGGGCTTGAGGCCAAAAACGACGGCGGGAAAAAAGGGCAGGGCAAAACGCCTTGGTACTCCACCGCTCAAAAGATCGCCGAAGACAACGGAATCAAGCTGCCTAAGGACTTTAAGTGGACCGGAGAAATGACGAAGGAGCAGTTTGCTTACATTTTGGATCAAGCGATCTCCGCGACCGGCAATTATCCAATGATCAAAATGTATATCGAGGTGGCTGATGCCGACAAGGGGAATCCGCTTTATTCCGGAAGCATCCAAAGACTCCTGCTGATGAAAATTACCGAGCTGGACAAGGATCGCAACTTCCAGCCGAAAGCGTCGATAACGCGGATCGAAGCGGCCCGCATGGTTTATAAAGCGGCCGAATTCGTTGAGGCTCATAAGGACGATGCCCAGCAGGTGAACGACAACGTATCGTTCAAGCTTCACAAAGTGAATGACGAGGTGAACAAAGTCGAACTGACCCGTCATGATCAGCCGAATCCGGGGTACGGCATCCGGGTAGCCAAGGTGGAGTTCCCGAACGAGAAGAAGGCGGTTGTGTACTATGAACTGACTTCTCCCAACCCGGACAGCGCCTATGCCCAAGTCATCACGGATTCGAAAACCGAAACGTTCGTACCAAGCCGTTACACCGTTGAAATCGCCCCGTTGAACTAAAAGGGCTAAAAAAGAGGGCCCCAAAGTAAGCTTTGGAACCCCTTCACCAGCTAAACTTAGAATGTTCGTAAAAAACCAAGGAGTTAAGCGGTCCGTTCCCGCCTAGCTCCTTGGTTTTTGGCGTGGTTCTCGGCAATTTCCCCGACTTCGCTGCTACTTGCCTATCGGCGTAAAGCGATTTTCCAGAGAAATACTGGAGAACTTCGCGTAATTGAGTTGTTCCAACTTATTGGCGACATCATTGCTGTCGACGGCAAATCCGACAAATACCGAACCCTCCATGACCATTTTTCTTTCGCCGATCCGCGACCATTCCTTTCCGTCGGGTGAGCCATACGCAAAGATTGTATCTCCCTGACGGCCCAGTTTAAGCCAATACCCTTGCGGGACGCCGTTCAACTTGAACGGGATGTCCGGAAGCAGTGGAATACCGGCTTTTTCGGCGGCGGATACGCTGTCCAAGGTTTCCGTCAATTCATCAAATGGTCCGCCCTTATCGTTTCTTCCGGCCAGATAAGCTGACCAGCTGGTTTCTTTGGATAACTTCACCAAGGAGAGGCCCAGGGCCGCGGCGGCACTGTCTTCTTTCAAGTCGTCCCGGATCATCAGCCCGGCAAAAGCGTGATTGTCGACGGCTCCCATGTCCTCCAGCTTGGCGGTTAATTCGAAGTCGCCGTTCAACTCCTTATATACGAAATGGAAATCGTCTTTCGACGCTTGGTACGATTCGGAGCCTTTTACGCTGCCTTCGCTCATGCCAAGTTTTCCGTTGCCTTTAACGGTGATCGTACCGCCAGTCATGCTGCCGGAACCTTGAATGTCCGGTTCGCCGATATCAGCGGATGTCCAACCCGCCTCGGCCAAGGTGGCGGGGGAGTTATTGACATGGATGATGGCGGCGGAAGTTTGCGTCCCGTTCCCTTCCGTATCCGTCACTCTTGCCGAGATATAATACGAAGCGTCCTTTAATCCCTTGATCTTATACGTATAATGGCTTCCTTTTTTGACGGCGTCCCCCAGATATTCGGACCCGTTATAAACAGCCACTCTCTTGATTTTATGTCCGAATTTGGAGGACGCTTTAATCTTGACCTCGATTTCTTTCCCTGAAACAAATCGGTCGTTATTTTTAGGGGCCACCAGCAAGGCTTCGGGGTTTTCGGCGGCATGGTTCATATCGACAAGCCCGTTAATATAAAGCTCTAACCAGGTATAACCGCTGTCGGTCACCGTCTTATATGCGTCTTTGATCCCCCAGATTTTATGTTTCTTTTCCCATTTGTCGTCGATCCCGTTCAGATTCGTGTCAAATGGATCGTCACGCCGTTTCTCTATGATCCCGAAGTCCGAGATATAGCCCCCGACCTCATGTTCCGTGTTGATATATCTGCCCAAGCCTTGTTCCACTTCCGCCACAATTCTCGCATCGATCGCGTCGCGACGGGGATAGGTGGCGCCCGCCTGTTGCAGGATGCTTCTTAGCAGGGGTTCATTGGCCTGTTTTATGCCGGTCTTCACGTAAGCGTCGAACGCTTTATTGGTGACGCCGTGATTAACCCCCAAGCTGTCCGCCGATAGGTACGGCTTGGATGCAAAGGTGGTGGCATGTTCGCCGCTGTCGGCGCCGGAAAATTTTACGTATTCCGAAGACCCGTCCAGCAATCCCGTAAGTTTGCCGTTAATTCGGTTCCCGTTGACGTGAAAACCCCCGATCTTGGTGGATTCTCCGGCATCGAGCACCCGGTTCAGCACGTTATCCCTTGTTCCGGGACCGGCAATTTCGATATTGTTCATAAAATTCGTAAACGTGAAGCCCCCGCCGTAAGTGCCGTTAAAGCCCCAGTTGTAAATGACGTTGTTGGAGAACTGAACAACCGCCACATGATCGGCATCCGCGGAACCGGCATAGCCGCCGCCGAGTCTGGGATTTCGGGAAGTATGATTCGCGTATAAATTGTGATGGAACGTCGTTTTATCACCGCCGGAAATACCGCCATACCCATGTCTTCCTTTGGAATGCCCGGATAGCGTCAGGCTTTCCGAAATGATGGACCATTGGATCGTTCCGTTCTCGCCTCTGTATAAAGACAAGGTTTCATCCGTATTCCAACTGAAAGAACAATGGTCGATGATAAAAGTGTCGTTGTCTCTTCCCCAAAGCGCGTCCATTGAATCGCTGCCGTTATAAACATGGGTGGCGCCCGGCCGGAAGGCGAGATACCTGAGGATGATATTTTCCGAATCGCTGATGTTGGTATCCCAGCCGGCAATGGTGATTCCGTTCCCCGGCGCGGTTTGCCCGGCGATGGTCAGGTTTTTAATGTTTTTAAACCGCAGGGTGCTTTTCAGTTCGATCGTTCCGGAAACGTGAAAAACGATCGTACGCCCTTCTTTGGGCGTAGATAGAACCCCATACCGCAGCGATCCTTCAATAGGTTTGTCTTTTTCGCCGTAATCTTCCAGAGTCGTTACGATGTAGACATCGCCGCCCCGCCCTCCGCTGGCATAGGCACCGCCGCCTTCAGCACCCGGAAAAGCAACGACAGGGGCAGATTTCTTATCGGGATTTGCCTGTCCTGAGGCCTCGAGACTCGGGTTCCCCAATATTGAAAGCGCTACCGAAAAACTCAAAAAAACGGAAGCCGCCTTCCTGAATCTTTTATCTTTCCATTTCATGTTTGACGTATAACAAAGATCCCCCCGTAATCGATCGACAGAGGATCCTGCTATACTTCCTCCTTTCAGTGGAATGTTATGGTCCTCGGCTCTACTTTAAAGCTTTTAGGACTTCATTACCTGCCAAAACCGCCGCTTTTTTGTGCCAATTATTGCTCTTGGTCCTTGTACCGCATGGAGCAAATCCATAATATATTCTTAATACGGCAGAACCTCGCTGCTTGAGATAGGCAAGATGCCGATAGGGAGGAAGCTATGAAAATAAAATATCAGCATCGCGACCAGGCGTTTCATTCCTTTATTTCCACCAATAACACCTATCCTCTGCATCTCCATAAAAATATTGAAATCGCGACGGTCTTGACAGGCAGCATTCATATCCACATCAATGGCAGAGAATATGTTTTATCCGCGGGAGACGTGGCGATCATATTCCCCAATCAGCCCCATAGCTACAAAACCACAGAGAAGAACCAAATCCTGTTGATCTTTTTTGACGCCACATTTCCAGGAGATTATACGGGGGACTTGCTTCACCATATCCCGGACCATTCCGTAGCCGCTAATCATCCGTTGCTGCCTGATCTCACGACAACGTTGTATAAACTATATCAAGAACAGCGCGATCAACGTCTGCTCAAGGCTTACATTTCGGTCATACTAGGACATACTCTGCCATTATTGTCCTTGAAAAAAATAGATTACAAGAAAGACATGGAGCTCATTCCCAAAATTCTGACTTATATCGACATGCATTTTTTAGAACCCATCAATCTGAACAAGCTGTCCATCGAGCTGGGTATCAGCAAATTCATGATTTCCCGCATCTTCTCCGAGCAATTCCGCATCTCTTTTCGCGATTACATCAACGGCCAACGGGCAGCCTTCGCACATATGCTGCTGGTATCCACTACAAATCCGGTCACCGATATCGCGTTTGATTCCGGCTTCAACAGCTTGCGCTCATTCTATCGCGTGTTCAAAAAAGAATACGGAGTAACCCCCAATGAATTCCGACGTAAGGAGTTTTAGAGGTCATTTTTCGAATTGAAGATAATGGTGGATTCACAATTTATTTGTAAGATCAAGTCGAAATGAAGAAGGGGTTTGAGCGGAAAGCGGAGAACTATTTACTGTAAGCTGCAGGGAATAAGTACAATTCGTAATTTTGGGGGTACGAAACATATGGAAAACTGCTTCCTTGCGGAGATACGTCGGCGTTGTTTGGCAAACGGAATGCAACCAACAGATATCCCGTCTCCCTTAACGACCGTGTCTGAAGAACATCTACAAAAGCAAAAAAGCCGATATGCCGACATTTTAGAGGTGACGAAAGTTCTTGGAGAGAACACCATTAAGTTGCTCAACGGTCAAATGGTGTTATTTCTGGTCACCGATGATGAAGGGGTGGTGATTGATTCCTTCGGTGATCGGATCATGAAAGAAAATCTGTCGCAGTTAAACATTAAAGAAGGGAGTTTGATGCTTGAACGGGAAGTGGGCATTTGCGCGACGCTGATCGCCCTGGACAAGAAGATTCCTTTTCAAACCGTGGGCAAGGATCATTTCCATCTGGTATTGCACGATTCCGCCTGCCAAAGCGTTCCTTTTTCATTTCCGAGCGATCATGGGGTCTTGGAAGGAACCATCTCCCTGATGACGAGCGTTGTCGATTTCAGCAAGTACCAGCTTGCTATGTTGGTCAATATGGTGGAATCGATGAGGCGGGAGCTCATCCTCAGAAAAACGAACCAGCGCCAATTAAATTTGCACCATCTGATGGTAAATAACCTGGATACCGGTATTCTCTTGGTCGATCAATGCGGTGTGATCGTAGATGTTAACCATATCGCGCAATCCATGATTCCGGACCTGGTTGCGGTAGGACAGTCGGCTCTTCCTATTTCGGAGCTTGGACCGCATATCGCGGAAACGATTGCGAAGGGACAGCGGCAGCGGGGCATCGAGGTCCACTATAATGTCAGAGGGATCCATACCGTTTGTCTTGTTGACATTATACCTATTTTTGAAAATGGCGTCCTTCAAGGCGCTTATGCTCAGCTTCGGGATATTACCGAGCGCTATTTACTGGAGCAGCAGGTGATTGTCAGCGAGAAACTGTCCGCGATCGGCAAATTGGCGGCCGGTTTGGCACACGAAATACGCAACCCGCTTACCGTGATTATGGGCTTTGTGCAAATGATTCGGTCGCAGCGGCTCGATCCCCTAACCGCGAAATATATGGGATATGTCTATGAAGAACTGGAGCGCGTCAAGAACCTCGTTTCCGACTTTGTCACAATGTCCAAACCTTCTGTCCCGATCGTGAAGCCGATTAAAATCAATGAGTTTCTTGACAATGTGCTTCGTGTGATGGAAGGACAGGCTGCGCTGCACGATATCCGGTATGTCCGGGATTATCAAACCACCGACGAGGATATTTTATTTGCGGATGGCGCGCAGATCAAACAGGTCTTGATCAATATTTTGCAAAACGCCGTCGAAGCTTCGCAGCCTAACGAGGCCGTAACCTTAAAAACGCGGAAAAATCGTAACCATTTAATCATAACCATTTCAGACAACGGCAGCGGGATTAGTCCAGAGAACCTGACCAAAATCCAAAATCCTTTCTTTACCACGAAGGAACATGGAACGGGGCTGGGGCTGTCGGTTTCCTACCGGATTATCAATAATCATCACGGAGAAATTACTATCGATTCTATATTGGGTACAGGGACGGATTTCAATATTCATTTACCTTTGACAAATATATTAGAGGAGTGTTCTTTGTGAAAAACGTTGTCCAGCTCTTAGTTGAGACCTTAGTTAATCTTGGCATAAAACACGCTTTTGGAATTCCGGGTAAATCGATAGCTCCTTTGATATTGGAATTCGGGAACCAGGATATCGAATTTATTTTGGGAAGGCATGAGAGCGGGTCGGGATTTAGTGCGGGGGGCTATGCATTTACGAACCATAAGTTAGGCGTGGTCGTCGCAACTTCCGGTCCGGGCGGCACCAATCTCGTCACTGCCGCAGCGCACGCCAAAATGAACGGTTTACCCGTGCTCTTTATAACGGGTCATCAATCGGCGGCCGAATTAGGGATTCCGCAATGCCAAGATTCTTCGCAATACGGCATCGATTTGGCGGAAATCATGAAGCCGGTCACTTTGTTCAGTACAATGGTTACGCGAGGCGATACTTTTCCCGCCATCCTGACCTATGCTTTGCGCGAGGCGATGACCGGCAGAAAAGGACCGGTTCACCTCTGCATTCCGTTCGATGTTATGATCTCCCCCGTCAACGACCCGTTGGTTCAGTTACCATCCGGGAATGTGAATTACATAGCCACCAATTTGGAGGAAGCGATTCTTCGGCTTCGAAAGGCCCGTAAACCGGTAATTCTTGCGGGTAAAGGTGTGGTGCTTTCCGGAGCGCAGAAGGAATTGGCGGCATTTGCCGAGACTTTTCATATCCCCATTGTCACGACTCCCGGAGGAAAGGGAAGTGTTTATTCCGCGCACCCTCTTTATTACGGACCCTTTGGTTTAGGCGGACATCAAAAGGCCAAGGATTTATTGGAATCCGGCGTCGACTTGCTTTTGGTGATGGGGTCGCGCCTTAGCGATACCGCTTTAGCAGGCTTGGACCGTTCCTATTATCCCGGGGAGATCATCCAATTCGATATTGCCCATGAGTTTATGGGAGGAATTATAAAGTCGAAATACCTTCATATATTCGGAGACCTACGAACCAATCTGGAGGAGATTTTACGTTTATATCCTAATGAGCCCGCCAAAGTACATACAGCGAAGACTTATCACGACCCGTTGCCTGTGTTGCAAAATCTCTCCGTTGCCGAAGTCTGCCAAGCGGTCGGTGAGATGATCCCCGAAAACACGACGGTTTTCGCCGATGACGGCGCCCACGGTTACCATGCCGTCCGTTGGCTGGATTTAAAGCCCGGCGTGAAATTTTTCTTCGATTCCTATTTCGCTTCCATGGCGAATGCCATCGGAATGGCGATTGGGGCGAAATTCGCCGATCAAGAACAAAACGTCATCTGTATGACAGGGGACGGCTGTCTATTTATGCTGGGCTCCGAAATCAACACCTGTGTGGCGGAGCAACTGCCGGTCATTTTTATCGTCATCAATAACGGACAACTGGATATGGCGTTGAAAGGGATGAGGCAGTTTACCGGGCGAACGGACGGCACGATTTTCAAACAACCCCTTGATGTGGCCGCATACGCGGCTTCGATGGGGGCGGACAGCGCAGCTTGTTCGAATCTTGACGAATTTAAACAGGTGTTTAAACGGGCATTGGGTTCCAACAAGCCTTTCGTAATCGACGTCCTCGTGGATAAAGAAGAAATTCCGTCATCTTTGGCACGCGAAATGAAGCTGGACTAATGAAAAAGAGGGTCGTCCCCGGTCATCGTTGATGACTTTGGGGACACCCTCTTTTTGATTCGTTAAATGCGGCCGGTGGCCGGTTCCGTTATATGTCCGGGAAGTCCGCCGAGCGCCGGGGTATCGCCGCCCGCTTGCAGCCGGTACATCTGATAATATCGGCCGCCGAGCGCCAGCAGTTCGTCGTGCGTTCCGCGCTCCACGATTTCACCTCGATGCAGCACGAGAATGAGGTCCGCGCTGCGGATCGTGGACAGCCGGTGGGCGATAATGAAGGTGGTCCGCCCCCGCTTGAGCACCTCGAGCGCCGACTGGATCAGCGCCTCGGTCTCCGTATCGATGTTGGCGGTCGCCTCATCGAGGATCAGGATCGCCGGATCGAAGGCGAGCGCCCGGGCGAAGGAGATCAGTTGGCGTTCCCCCGCGGACAAGGTGCTGCCCTTCTCAACTACCGGTTCATCCAGCCCCTTCGGCAAATGGGCGAGGATCCGGTCGGCCCCGACATCCTTCAACGCTTTCTCGATCGTCTCCCGGGAAATCCGTTCATCGCCCAGGCTGACATTGGAAGCGATCGTTCCGGTGAACAGGTACGGATCCTGCAGAACGATTCCCATATGCTGCCTGATCCACTGTTTAGGCAGGTCTTTGACGGGCTGGCCGTCGATGGTGATCGTTCCCTTTTGCGGGTCGTAGAACCGGAACAGCAAGTTGATGATCGAGCTTTTTCCCGATCCGGTGTGGCCCACGAGGGCGACGGTTTGGCCTTGCTTCGCCTCGAAGGAGATATTCTTCAACACGTTATCCTTCTTGTAAGCGAAGGAGACATCTTTAAACTCGACGTTTCCTTTATAACGCGGCATGGAGCCGTCGGTAACGGCTTCGCCCGGTTCATCCATCAGGGCGAACACGCGCCCCGCGGATACCATCGACGAATCGAGGGCAGCCAATTGGTTCACCATTCCGGTAATCGGCTGGAACAGCCGTCCCAGCACATCGACGAAAGCGTACAGCACGCCCAGCGAGATTACGCTTGAACCCGTGATCTGCGCCGATCCGAAATACCAGAGCACGAGGGCGAAGGCAAGGTTGCGGATGACATTGACCAGGTTATGCGAGGTAAAAGCGTTCAAATTCAGCATTTTGTTCTGATAGGTCATGTAATCGTCGTTTAACTTCTCGAACTCCGCCTTGGTTTGGGATTGCCGGCGGAAAATCCGGATGATCGACATCCCTTGAATCGACTCGTTGATAATCGCGTTGATTTCGCTGAGCCGGGAACGAATAATCGTGTTGTACTTTGTGGCGAACTTCCGATAGAGCACAACCCAAGCCCAGATAATCGGCACGACAAACAAACAGATCATGCCGAGCCGGATGTCGAGCAGGAAGAGGGCCACATAAACCCCGAGCATGTTGATCACGCCCGAGAAGAAGTTGGAGAGGACGGCGATAAATAAATCTTTCACGGCTTCGGTGTCGTTTGTGACGCGGGAGACCACCTTTCCCGCCGGCAGATTGTCAAAGAAGTTCACCGGAAGCCGCGAGATGTGGGCATAGACGTCGATCCGCAGCTTCTGGATAACTTTGTTGGCCGAAGATTGCAGCCAGTAGGTCTTGCCGAATTCCATCACGATGGAGATCGCCAGGAACACGAAGTACCAGCCGACCAGCGTCAGAATCCCCGGGATTTCGGGGCGGTAGAACGCGAACACTTCCGCGGCGTTCAGCTTCCGGGCCGGATATTCGGTAACCTGGCCGGACTTCGTTAAGATCAGCGTACCGTCGCGGTAGCTTCGCTCGCCGGACACGTCGCCCATCTCCGCTTCCACGAAGACGAAGGAGGTGCCGACTTGAAGGATCCGGACTTCGGGTCCGCGGGCTTCTCCTTCGGTGAACCTGTCGCCGCGCTTGAAGGTTCGCCCGTCGTAGTTGACGGTGGACTCTCCGGCAGCGGCGGTTTCATAGTACGGCTTCTCGATGGCCAGCATATGGTCGTCGATCATGGACCGGGCGATAAACGGCCCGGCCAGTTCGGCGGCCACGCCGATGGCCAGCATGACGAGAGCCAGAATAAATGTATTTTTCGCCGTCAGGGCGTATTTGAGCAGTGATTTTCCCGTGTTCGAGTGCATCCGAGAGGCACCTCCTTAGTCCGTCAGATTGGATTCAACCTGCTGACGTTCGTATTGTTCCCGGTACCAGCCGCCGCGCTGCAGCAGCGTTTCATGGGTACCTTCTTCGATGACACGCCCCTTCTCCAGCACGACGATCCAGTCGGCATGTTCGATCGCCGACAGACGGTGCGTGGAGATCAGCGTCGTTTTGCCGGAGCGCTTGTTCCGGATATTCTCGATAATCCGCGCTTCCGTCCGGGCGTCGACCGCGGACAGGGCATCATCGAGAATCAGGATGTCGGGGTCGGCGATAAAGGCCCGGGCCAGCGATACGCGCTGTTTCTGCCCGCCCGAGAGGGCGACGCCTTTCTCGCCGACCAGCGTATCCAGACCGTCGGACAGCGTGCCGAGGTCCTGATCGAACGCGGCGGTCCGGATCGCCTCCATGATGATCTCGTCCGGCGCGTCGGGACGGCCGAACTGGATATTTTGCCGGACCGTCTTGGAGAAGAGCACCTGCTCCTGCGGAACGTAGCCGATCCAGCTGTGCAGGCGGTCCAGCGCGATCCGGTCGATCGGCACGTCGGAAATCGTAAGCTCTCCGGTCCCCAATGGGTACTCATGGAGCAGTTGCTTGAGCAGTGTCGACTTGCCGCTTCCGGTCCGGCCGACGACGCCGAGCGTCGCTCCCCGCGGAATGCGGAGATGAATGTGTTCCAGGTTGTTCACGGTCGAAGTCGGATAGCGGAACGTGAAGTCTTTAAACTCGATCGTGTCGGGCTGCCGGACATCGGCGGGTTCCGCCGGGTCCGCGACGTCGGGACGGACGTTCAGGGTTTCGTTGACCCGGTCGAGCGAGGCGCCGCCGCGCTGCATAATGTTGATGAGTTCACCGATGGCGAACATCGGCCAGATCATCATCCCCAGGTACATGTTGAAAGAAACGAGATCACCCAGGGTCAATTCATTGTGAAACACGAGATAAATGCCGTAGGTCAGGCCGATCGCATAGCTGAGCCCGACGCAGAAGCGGATCGTCGGTTCGAAGAAAGCGTCGACCTTGGCGACCGCCAGATTTTTTCGGTACACATCGTTCGTTATGGCTTCGAACCGCTTTTCATCGTTGCGTTCCTGAACGTAGGCGCGGATGACCCGAATGCCGGCGACCGATTCGAGCACCTGGTCGTTCATATCGCCGAAGGCGTCCTGCGCCTCGGTATAGCGCTCATGGATGATCTTTCCGTAAATTTTCATCGCGATGGCGATGAAGGGGAGCGGAATGACCGCGGCCAGCGTCAGCTTCCAGCTGATCAAGGTGCTCATGGCGACGAAGATAACCGTCAAGTAAGCCGTGGAATCAGTGAGCGTCAGCATGCCGAACCCGACGGTGGTGGCCACGGAGCGAAGATCGTTGGTGGCTCGGGCCATCAGGTCGCCGGTACGGTTGCGTTCGAAGAAAGGCGGGGTCATGCCGAGCAGATGGTTCATAAACCGGGTGCGCAGCAGGCGCTCCACCAGGTTGGAACCCCCGAACAGCGAATGCATCCATATGTACGTGACAAAATAGATCAGGGCCAGGAGCGCGATAATCAGCAGAATATAAGTGGTCAGCGATCCCCAGGTGATCGTGCCGGCCACGATGCTGTCGATCGCGTTGCCGATCAGTTTCGGGGGAGCCAGCTCCACGACGCCGACCAGAATGAGGACGACAAGACCGATGGTGTATCGCTTCTTTTCCCGCCTAAAAAACCACCCCAGATTTTGGAGAACAGAAAACATGATAAAGGTTTCCTCCTTTTTCTCTTTATTCGTTTGGATCGAATCGACTGTGCAGGATTGTACGGACCGTTTTTCGGTCCCGTGAAAACAGCAAAAAAGGCATGACGTCCGTAAACGTATGCCTTAAGTTTCTTTAACATATGTCGCGTACGCTACTTGACTGTGCAAGTAACCGCCGCAAAATCATGAAAGGCTGCTTCCAATCGCGTCAACGGGCGCGAAGGGGATCAACAAAAAACTCGCTTGAAACCTGCAGGGTTACTACGGTATTCGGTTGTGTGCGGTCTGCATCGCGAAATGCAGTCAAGTATACAATCGTAAACACCGTCTTCACCCCTTTCAAATGGTAATTAATGCAAAATGCGATCTCGTATGTTGACGATTTTATCATCGGCTTCGGGAAAGTGTCAATTTATTTTTTGCAAAATCCATTCTTTCGTCTACAATAAGGAGTGTACAGGAGGAGATGCAGATGATCGAAGTAACGAAGGAAGCGGCCCTTTGGTTCAAGAAGGAGCTGGGGCTGCAGGAGGGGGATGCGGTTCGATTGTTCGCCCGGTACAGTGCAGGAGGACAAATCCATCCGGGATTCTCGCTCGGCATCCAGTCGGACAAACCCGTGTCGCCGGGCATTTCCGTCATGGAAGCGGGGATTACCTTCTTTATGGAAGAGCAGGACAAGTGGTACCTGGAAGGCCATCGGCTAAAGGTCACTTATAATGCGGCGGAAGACGATATCGAATACCGATACGAACCATTGGCATAATGTTCAAAAAAGCACGGAATTTACAGACCGGGATCTGTAGTTCCGTGCTTTTGCATCAGTTTTGATTAAAAAAGATATTGTCCTCCATCGCGAATTCGAAGTCTCCGATATCGTAGATTTGTACCGGGGCTTCGGCTTCAAGAATCCGGCGGATCAGCTCCAATTGGTCCGTCAGGATCGGCGCATTTTCGCGCTGGGCGGCGAGGACGATTTCCGTTTCGATCGGATCGAGCAGTTCCCCATACTGCTCGTTATCCACGGCGTTGACGACGGTCCAGGAGACATGGTCGCCGAACAAGATGGCCGGGCTTTTGGACCAGGGAACCGAGAGGGCGCGCTCGAGCTTTTTCCGGTTGAGCGGCTCTTCCAGATAAGCGATCAATTCGCCGATTTTGCGTTTGACATGGCTGTCATCCAGCGGATCGTTCATCAGGGGTTCCGGGCTTTTCTGAAATTCATAGAGTTCCATGACGGTGGTGTAAGGGACGATATATTCCACAGGCGCAGACGGCACCAACAATTCACCGTAAATTGCCACCATCACGGCTTCAATCACAAATCGACGCGACATGGTTATCCTCCTAAAGCGGGCTGTTGCTATTCGTGCCTGTTTCCTTGCTATACCCCGCCCATAGACACAGGAACGGCGTATCATTTTCCGCAATGACAGGCAGTGACATGTTAATATGGAGTATATCATTAATGGGGTTACAAATACAGCTTTACGCAAAAAACAAGCGTTTATCCCGGCGTTCGAAAGGACGCCGGACGTTGGCTTGAATTACGAAGAAGAGGGATGTGCAGCTGAGTTGAAGCAATGGAAAGCGTATTTTAAGTTTGTCCGGCCTTATGCGAAATGGATCGTACTCACGTTGTTTATCGGAATTTTAAAGTTCGGCATTCCGTCTTTGCTGCCGTTGGTCCAAAAGTATGTGGTGGACGATATTCTGCTTAATCCCGCAGCCGATTTCGGCCAAAAGGTAGACCGCCTCCTTATCGTCCTCGGCGGTACGCTATTTCTGTTTGTCATTGTCCGCGGTCCGGTGGAATATGCCCGTCAATATTTTGCCCAGTTGATCACCGCCCGGATTTTGTACGATCTTCGCAACAAACTGTACGGGCATCTTCAGCGGTTATCGCTCAGGTACTACCAGAACACGAAAGTCGGCGAGGTCATTTCCCGGTTTATCAACGATGCCGAACAGACGAAAAACATCGTGGAAGTCGGAATGATGAACATCTGGCTAGATCTGTTTACGCTGATATTCGTCCTGGGCTTCATGTTGTATTTAAACCCGCTCCTGACGCTGGTGGCGATCGCGATATTTCCCCTCTACGCCATCGCGGTGAAGGTGCTCTACAAACGGTTGAAGAAGCTGACAAAAGACCGTTCGGCGGCGCTTGCCGGGATTCAGGCTTATCTGCACGAACGGATTCAAGGCATTTCCGTCATCCGCAGCTTCGCTTTGGAGCGGCATGAAGCCCGCCAGTTCACGGGAATCAACGGAACGTACCTGAACAAAGCGATGGCCCACAGCCGCTGGAACGCCTGGACGTTCGCCGTGATCAACACCTTGACGGATATCGCGCCGCTGCTTGTCATCGGGTATGGCGGCTACCAAGTCATCCAGCATCATTTGACGCTAGGTACGTTTGTCGCGTTTTTTGGCTATCTGGACCGGCTTTACGCTCCGTTAAAGCGGCTGATCAATTCTTCCACGGTGCTTACGCAGGCGTCGGCCTCGTGGGAACGGGTGCTTGAGCTGTTTGAGGAGCCTTACGATATGACCGACCGGAAGGACGCGGAGATCATGCCCGGCGGGATGCACGGCATCGGCTTCCGCAACGTGTGGTTTAAATACCATGAGGAAGGGAATTGGGTGCTGAAAAATATTACCCTGCAGGTGCATCCCGGCCAAACGGTCGCGTTCGTCGGCATGAGCGGGGGCGGAAAATCCTCGCTGGTAGGCTTGATTCCCCGTTTCTACGATGTGCAGAAAGGGATGATTACGGTCGGCGGGAAGGACGTCCGCGACTGGACGATGGAGAGCCTGCGCAGCCGGATCGGCATGGTGCTGCAGGACAACTTCCTGTTTAGCGGCAGCGTCCGCGACAACATCAAGCTTGGCGACCCCGAGGCCGATGAAGAAGCGGTCATCGCCGCGGCGAAGGCGGCGAACGCGCATGATTTCATCATGCAGCTGCCGCAAGGGTACGACACTGAGGTCGGGGAGCGCGGAGTGAAGCTTTCCGGCGGACAGAAACAGCGGATCGCCATCGCCCGCGTGTTCCTGAAGGACCCGCCGATTCTTATTCTGGACGAAGCGACGTCGGCGCTGGACCTCGAATCGGAGCACCTGATCCAGCAGTCCCTGCAGGATCTTTCGCAAAGCCGGACGACGCTTATCGTCGCCCACCGGTTGTCTACGATCACCCATGCCGATCTGATCGTCGTGATGAAGAACGGCTCGGTGGCCGAGCGCGGCACCCACGAACAATTAATGGCGAAAGAGGACGGCGTTTACGCGCAGCTGTATAACATTCAAAATCTGAATCCGTCGGAGTAAGCGGCCCAGAGTTTGCCCATGTTCAAGCGGAAACACCTCCTTGTTGGATCCATTCTAAAAAAAGAGGTTTCCCTTTCCGAATTACGGGAGGGAAACCTCTTTTGCATAAAACGTCAGGTTGGCTGTACGGTCACAGTTTCCCGATGATCAACGACAGAATGCCGGCCGCGATCAGGGGGCCGACGGGGACGCCGCGGAACAGGGCGACGCCGAGCACCGTGCCGATGAGCAGACCGGCCACCACGGTCGGCTGGCTACCCATCAACGCCGCCCCGCGGCCGCCGAGCCAGGCGACCAGCATGCCGACCGCGATGGCGAGCAGGGACTTCCAGTGAAAAAAGGAGGCCCACAGGGTCTGCAGCGTAAGCTTGCCGCTGGCCAGCGGCGTCATAACGCCGATGGTCAGAATGATGATTCCGACGGTCAGGCCGTACTTTTCCAACCAGGGAAAAGCAAAGTGCAGATGCAGGACGCGGATGAGCAGCAGCACGATCATGGCGACGGTAATCGGCATGTTGCCGCTGAATATCCCCAGCGCCGCCAGGAAAAGCAGGACCAGTGAGATCGTGTCGATTTGGTTCATTAATTTAACTCCTTATGTCGGCCGGGAATACCGGTTCCAATTAGCCGCGTTCTTTCAACAGTTCGGTAATATGGTCCGCGATCAGCCGGCCGTGACCCCGGCCGCTTTCGATAAATACCTCGTTGGCATTCCGGCCGGAGGCAATGACGCCTGCGACGTAAATGCCGGGCACGTTCGTTTCCATCGTCTCCGGGTTGAACACCGGTTTCTCCATCTCCCCGGACATCTCCACGCCGGCTTCGAGCATCAGTTTGCGATCCGGCCGGAAACCCGTCAGGGCCAGCACGAAATCGTTCGGCAGGGAGGTTGACTTCGCGTCGTTTAAGGACTCGACCACGATTTCTTTCTCCTTGATGCCGATCACTCGTGATTGCAGCAGCAGCTTGATTTTTCCTTTATTCACCATGCTTTCGAACACCGGCTTCACCCAAGGCTTGACCGATTCGGACATGGCCTCGCCCCGGTATACGACGGTGACCTCCGCATCGACGCGAACGAGTTCCATTGCGGCGTCCACGGCGGAATTGCTGCCGCCGATCACGGCGACCTTCATCCCCGCGTAAGGGTGGGCTTCCTGGAAGTAGTGGGAGACTTTATCCATATCTTCCCCGGGGATTCCCAGCATATTCGGATGGTCAAAGTACCCTGTGGAAATCACGACGTACCGAGCCGGGTACTCCCATTTCTCCCCGCTGCGCGTAACGGAATGCACGACGAAGGTGCCGTCCGCTTTACGCTCGATGCGGGTGGCTTCTTCGTAGGAAGCGATCTGAACGCCATAATGGGCGCTGACTCTGCGATAGTAGGCAAGCGCTTCATGACGGTAGGGCTTCTCGTTCGGGGAGACAAACGGGATGTCGCCGATTTCCAGCATCTCCGGCGTGCTGAAGAACTGCATATACGTTGGATAGGAGTATATGGAGTGGACGAGGCAATTTTTTTCGATGATGAGCGTATGTAAACCGCGCCGTTGGCATTCGATGGCTGCGGACAGTCCGCAAGGACCCGCTCCGATGATGATGACGTCTTGCATGAGAGTCCTCCTAAAAATATTTAGTAACTGAACATAATTCATCCTACCGCAAAAAGAAAAGAATATCCAGAGACGGGCAGGTAAGCGGCTGGTTCCGATTATGTCGAATATATGAAATCTGGTCGGAATCGCGTTCAAAAACGGGGAATAAGGATATAATAGTATTGTAAGCGCTTCCTGTTAATGTATCTTGAAGTTGGGAGGTTATGCTCATGCTGTTATGGTTGAAAAATCGCCGCAGACAACGCCAGGCTGCCAAAGTCCCTTCTTCCGTGCAGGTCTCGCTGGAAGAGGTAAAGAAAGCCGTTCTACAGTACGAAGCGGAGATGCCGGACGGCATCAACCGCAAAACGCTCGTCCTGCCGGACGGAAGCTTGGATTTGAAACGACTTGCCCGGTATTTGGGCGGATACAGTGACCAGAAGTTTTATTTGTCCCGGGAAACGTATGAGATTTTTGAGGAAGCAGACCGTGAAATTCCTTATTACTTGGATATGGTCCAGGTCGCGGTCGATCATTATGTGGAACGGACCGGCAAGCTCCCCGTACTGGGACCCGAGCAGCCGGATCAGGTGGATTTCCGGCTGCTCATGAGAGAGCGATATCTGAAGGAACTCCCGCCGTTTCCCCTCTACATTACGGACCAGGAAATGCTCCTCACCCATCGGCAGAAACATGTGATGTAACTTGCCCTCCGATCTCGCCATTGACAATATCCTATACAATAGAGATAGAGAATGACGAGAACGGAGGAGTATCATGGAGCAAATCAAAGCGGTATTATTCGATTTGGACAACACGTTAATGGACCGGGACTGGACTTTCCGGCGGTTCGCAGAGCAGCTTGTCCGTGAATGTTTGCGGGTCTCCGAGCCCGAGGAGCAGCAAGCCATCGTGGAATATATGATAGAGAGTGACGCGGACGGGTATCGCCCGAAGGAAGGTTTTTTTCGGGAGCTGATCGATAAATTGCCCTGGGCTTCCAAGCCGGATTTGACCGAATTAAAGGCTTACTACGACCGGAATTATATGTCCCACGCGCGGGTTATGAATCATACGGAAGAAGCGCTTAAGGCGTGCAAAGCGCTCGGCCTGAAGCTGGGGATCATCACCAATGGCTTCAGCCATCTGCAGCATGGAAAAATCGACCGCCTTGCGCTGCGGGGACATTTTGACGAAATTATCGTTTCCGGGGATCTCGGCATCAAGAAGCCGGATGAACGGATTTACCGCATTGCCCTTGACCGGCTCGGGACCCCTAGTGAGGAGACCGTGATCATCGGTGACCATCCCGTTAACGATATTTGGGGGGCTGCCCAGGTCGGCATTCGCGGGATTTGGCTGCTCCGCAAACATGCCTGGCCCGAAGATCTGGAAGGGGGTAAACCTTGGCGAACCATCAGGGAACTGAACGAGGTTGAGCCAAGCCTTAAAGAGTTCGTTTCGGGCTGTGTAGCCAATTAGCAAATAACGGGTTGACAAATGTTGGCGGGTACCCTATGATGTAAACAAATCTTTTGAAGGAGGCTGGTAATTATGTACGAAGTATACGGAATTGTTTCTTTCGCTGCTCAACATAAGTTTACGGTCTCCACTCGGAATTCGTTCATTTAAGGCGCAATCATTCCATTCAACACAATATGGAGCGATGCTTCGCCTTGGAAGAGGAAATGTTACCGCGGGACCGTAAAGGTCCTGCGGTTTTTTTGCGTCCCGCGATCGGTATTCTCTGTGGGCGTGAAAGTTTATTTAGACGCAGGCTAATGCCTTGCGTCTTTTTTTTCATTTCCAAAGCGTTCTACATTTCGATTAATATGGAGGAATTTGAATTGACATTAAAACCAAACTTGGAGTCTTACCATGAACATGAAAAAAACGGTCTGTATACTTACGGCTGGAGCCCTGATTGGCAAACGGCTTTTGACGAACTGGAGTTGGCGGAGGCGTCCCCGGGAAGAGTGATTGCCGACCATGGTCATAAATACCGCATCGTGACCTCGCGAGGAGAAGGCTGGGCGGAATTGTCGGGACGGATTCAGCACGAATTGGGGGATCGCAGCGCCTTTCCCGCCGTCGGTGACTGGATTGCGGTAAGGTTTATGGCGGAAGGGGGGAACGATGGAATCATCCACGGCATTTTGCCCCGGGCGAGCCGGATATCACGCCGGGCGGCGGGTTCCGTACCTACGGAGCAAATGATAGCGGCGAATGTGGATGTGTTGCTGCTGGTAGCCGCCTTAAATCTAGATTTTAACTTGCGGCGGCTGGAACGCTACCTCGTCATGGCCTGGAACAGCGGGGCAAATCCCGTCATCCTGCTCAGCAAAGCCGACCTTTGCGATGATCCCGAGCGGTATGTCCGTGAAACGGAAAGTATCGCGCCCGGCGTCCCGGTCATCGCGGTCAGCGCCAAGGAGGACCAAGGCCGGGAGCAGCTGGAAGCCTTGCTTCGACCAGGGATGACCGTGGCGCTTACGGGCTCATCGGGGGCGGGCAAATCGACGATTCTCAACTGGCTTGCCGGCGAGGAGATTCAGGATACGCAGGAAATCCGCGAGGGCGACAGCCGCGGCCGCCATACGACCACGCACCGGGAGCTGTTCATCCTGCCGCAAGGCGCGGTGATGATCGATACGCCCGGAATGCGCGAGCTCGGGCTTTGGGAAGATGGCGGCGGGTGGTCCGAAGCGTTTACGGACATCGAAGAGCTTGGCCGGAATTGCCGGTTTGCCGACTGCCGGCATGAGCGGGAAGAGGGATGTGCGGTAAAAGCGGCGGTAGACAGCGGTGAGCTGGACCCGAAGCGATTGGAGAACTACCGCAAGACGGAACGGGAGCTGAAATATCAGGCTTCGAAAGAGCAGGTGCGCCAGAGAAACGACCGCAAGGGCAAGGGTAAAAAAGACGCCCGCCGCGGCAAAGGGGAAGAGCGGAGGCGCCTGACGCTGGAAAGGGATTAGCCTTAGAGGCTAATCCCTTATTTTTTTAGGGGAAGCCACTTCAGAACATCCTGTATTTTGGCGTCCCAGTAGGCCCAATCATGATCGCCCGGACCCTCGTCGTATGTCAAAGCCAAGCCGGCCTGGTGACAAGCGTCCCGGAAAACGAGATTGTCCTGGTACAAGAAATCCTCGGTTCCGCAGCATTGGTACAGGCGGGGCGCCTGGTCCTGAGTCCCGTTTTCTTCGTACTTACGCAGCAGAGCGAGCAAATCATCCTCGGTGCCGAGCGGCCCCTTCTCTCCGAAGATCCGCTGAAATAAAGCGCTGAGCTCCCGGGGACCGCGGACATGCTCGAGAAAATCGCGGTGAATATCCAGGGCGCCCGACAGGCTGGCCGCGGCGGCGAACGTCTCCGGCTTGCGCAGCGCCAGCTTAAAGGCGCCGTAGCCGCCCATGGATAAGCCGGCGACGAAATTGTCCTCACGGCGGTCGGATAAAGGAAAGAACGACCGGCAGATGTTCGGCAGTTCTTCGCTGATGAACGTCCAGTACCGGTTCCCGTGCGCCATGTCGGTGTAAAAGCTCAGGTCCGCCTGAGGCATAACTACGGCGAGGCCGAGATCGGCCACATAGCGTTCGATCGAGGTTCTCCGCAGCCAAATCGTGTCATCGTCGGACATGCCGTGCAGCAAATAGAGGGTCGGATAAGGACCGGGCCGGGCGGAGCCGGGCATGCCGATTTGCGAGGGGGCGGACTGGGGCAGGATGACGGTCATGGAAGTGCTGAGCCCAAGCACTTCCGAAAAGAAACGGCATTGCAGAAGAGCCATGATGAAAACACCCTTTCCTAATAAGTTGAAGTCTGAAAGCGTAACCAGGAAACACTATGTACATTATATCGTGTTTAGGCGTGAACGGGCAGATGTTCCCTCGTAAACTCCCGTAAAGTGGTACAATAGAACAATAGCTGTCCATTCGGGGAAAAAACGATGCAGGGTGGTGGAACATTTGGGATTCCCCTGGAAACGAAATTTGTACGTGTTGTGGTTGGGTGTCTTTTTTTGCAGTACCGCGTATTCGATGTCGATTCCTTTCATGTCGCTTTTTTTGGCTCATGATCTGGGCGTGACGAAGAATGTCGCGCTTTGGTCGGGTTTTGCGTTCGGCATTACCTTTTTGGCCGGCGCCTTGATCTCGCCTTACTGGGGTTCGCTCGCGGATAAGTACGGCCGTAAACCGATGCTCTTGCGCTCCGGCTTTGCGCTTTGCGTCGTTTATATTCTGAATTCGCTGGTCCAGACGCCGTTTCAACTGATCGCCGTCCGGATCTTATCGGGGCTTCTGGCCGGTTATGTCCCCGCGGCCATCGCGCTTGTAGCGACGAATACCCCGGAGAAGCGCGTCGGCTTTTCCCTAGGCATCATGTCGACGGCCGGCGCGGCGGGCGGTATAATCGGGCCTATGATCGGGGGCGTGGTCAGCAAATTTCTCGGGTATCGGGAATCCTTCCTGATGGCCGGAGCTGTGGTATTCATCTCCGCGATGATTGCTCTGGTCTTCGTCAGGGAACAGAATTTCGACCGTACCAAGGAACGTTCTCATGTACTGGACGATCTTAAGCAGGCGAAAGCCAACGGGCCGTTTATGCGATATTTGGGGATCGTTATGATCGTAACGGCGTCCGTTATGGTTCTCGAACCGCTATTGTCCCTCTATGTGCTTGATCTGGGGGCTGCGGCGTCGGACGCCTCGCTTAGCTCCGGCATCATTTTCTCGGCCGTGGGGGTAGCAACGGTGCTGGCGGCACCGTTCTGGGGCAAGATCGGGGAAAAAATCGGATACCAGAACACCCTGTTGATCGGACTGCTCGGAGGGGCCCTGGGCAATATGTTGCAGTTATTTTTTCACAGCCTTGCGGGCTTCGGAATTTTGCGTTTCATCTATGGATTATTCTTTGCGGCTGTCTTTCCGGCACTTAACGCGCTGATCGTGAAGACAACGGACCCCGATTTCCGGGGAAGGGCCTTCAGCTTGAACCAGTCGTCCAGCCAACTCGGGAACATGGCGGGTCCGATAGCCGGGGGAGCGCTGGCGGGCTATGTGCCGATTCCGGCGGTATTTGTGCTGAACGGGGTGCTTTTGGCCGGAGTGGCTGTATATATGTTCACGAGCCGGGGCCGATTTTCGAAGATAAAGAGAACTTCTGTCGAAGCGGCGAAATCCTTGTCGGATCGGGGTTAAAGACCGTTTAATCCTCCAAAAAGTGGTTTATTTAGAAGTAGGAGAGGCAGGAAAATAGTTCCTGCGGGACTTTCAAATGACCTGCGTGGAGGTAAAGGATGATGGCGATCGACCGATTTATTATTAAAAAAATTCAAACCTGCACCTATGAACCCATGCGGCAAAATCTGCTCAGACTGCTATTGATTCGGATTCAGAAGGCCATAAACGAAGAAGAGGCCAGGTCGTCAGTTTGATAACTGCAGCCATGGCCTCTCTATGTGTGTGATTCAAAATTGCCAAAGGATTAACCTGCCGGGAACCCGCAAGATCAATAGAGCGATAACGCCAAGGAGTCAAACTCGCTCTTGCTGTGCAGAATGGCCTCCGAGCCTTCGATTTCGATGCTGATCAAGGAGTTTAAACATTTCTTCAAGGCTTGCTTTCCGTTGCGGAATTTGTTCTCCAACGCGCTGGTCAGCAGCTTCAGAGTCCGTTGAACGGGTTGTTTGGTATCGGTGTTGAAATATACAGGCACTTGATTGTCTTGGAAAGTAATGATAATTCTCATAGTTAATCACCTCTATACAGTGGTCTCATAATGCCATTCTAATGTACTTAGCTTAAAAATAGATTAAGATAACATTATAATTCAATTAAGGATTTGTGACAGGCAGAATGATGGGGTTCTTCGTCATTCTGCTTTTCTATTGTATCTACGATTTTGAGCGGAAATAAGTTTCAAAACGAGAAAAAAATATGATTCAGCTCACGCTATTTTGGGTAGATGGTATTAGATTGCCATTTTTTTCAAACCGTCGATGCGGTAGAAGAGTGGTATGATTACAACAAACCTTTAAATTTTACGGATTAAGTCGAAACTATACACAGAGAGAAATGGAGCTAAATCCATGTATGAAGGAGGTAAGCAGATGATCTTGGCTGACACATTACAACAAAGCGCCTGGACGTTGAACGCGAATGAAATCTTTTATCTTGCCGATATGCTGGGAGCGAAGAGCCTGCTTGACATGGACAATCCACTGATAGGGTATTTGCGAAGCGGAGAGAATAACGGCTGGAACGAGGCGCAATATTCGCTGAAATCAAAAGGGGCACTTAACGGAGAGGCGGCTCGCGAAAGGATCACGGAGCCGCTGCTGTCGAGTTTGTCGGCTGCCTTCGATGCGGATAAGGCTTGCTGGGTGAAATACCATACCGAAATCGGGCCGCATGAGCAGTTTTTGCATATCACCGAGGAAACGGTCGTTTCTTTGGAGAGAACGGGCGAAAATCCGACCCTTTATCGCATCGATGAGATCGGTTGTTTTTACCAGGCTTGCGGTATTCTTGCCGGCAAAATGAAATGGAATACGCACACCCTAGGGGACATTCCCGCATTGCTGCTTTCGAAGCGTACTTTTGAGGAGATTCTTGTCCGTCTGGATGAGATGGATTTGGAGGAAATAATAGCCCGGCTCGGCAAAGTATCCGATGACCAAGAGGGAATTATCGCCCTGGCGAAATGTATGAAGACCCGGGTTGCGCACGGGAGTCTGCGATTATACACCCGTGGTCCGGACGGATGGGAGAACCAATGCGCCCAGTTTATTAACAACCATCATATGAACTGGCTCATACGCAGCAGCACCAGGAAAGAAGAGGATTGGCTGATTGCCACGCCAACGCCGGATGAAGCGTTCAAGGAGACGATGCGTCATTGGTTTCAGCATCCGAGCGAAGCATGGGGCGCCATGAAACAGCAAACGAGTTAATCTGAAAGCTCCGTGACCGGAGCTTATTTTTTTTGCTCAACTATTGAACTTATCGTATACATTGTGTATATTGTATATATACATTAGCGACGGGGATGGACGCAAAGGAAGGTGAATCATGAAAATTTTGCTGTCCCCTTCATCGGGGGAGCCGATTTATATGCAGATCGTAAGGCAAATCCGCGGGAGCATATTACAAGGGGAGCTTCCAGCAGGTACACCGCTGCCTTCCATACGCCAGTTGGCGAAGGAGCTTCAGATCAGCGTTATCACCACAAAGCGGGCATACAACGAATTGGAGCAGGAAGGGCTCATCGACTCCGTTGTCGGTAAGGGCTCTTTCGTATCCGGCGGGAACCAGGAATTCATCCGGGAACAGCGGATGCGCATGGTGGAGGAGAAGATCAGAGAGCTGCTTGCGGAATGCCGGAATATCCCGGTTAGTGTAGATGAGTTAATCGAATGGATCAAAATGTTGGATCACGATGGAGGTCATGAAGAATGAATGCGATCGATGTGCAAGGGTTATCGAAAAGCTACGGTTCCTACTACAACCTGACGGATGTGTCCTTTTCGGTCCCGAAAGGGTACATTACCGGGTTGATCGGTCCGAACGGCGCCGGAAAAAGCACCATTATCAAAGCGATTATGGGAATGGTGGTTCCCGACGGAGGAAAGATCGAAGTGTTTGGCCGGAGCGCGGGCTCCTCGGCGGGCGAATACAAGCAGAATATCGGTTATATTTCGGATGAAAACATCTATTACGACTATTTGTCGCTGGAAGAGATGAAGCGGATTATCGCGCCTTTTTATTCAGACTGGAATGAAGAGAAATTTAGAAAGTACATGGATTTGTTCGAGCTCCCCTCGCGTAAAAAAATCAAAGATTGCTCCAAGGGGATGAAGACGAAATTTTCGATCGCCATCGCCCTGGCCCATCATCCGTCCCTTCTGATCATGGATGAGCCTACGGCCGGTCTGGACCCGGTGTTCCGGCGGGAACTGCTGGATTTGTTGGCGGATTATATTTTGGAGGAAGCCAATACGGTCTTGTTCTCGACGCATTTGACGACGGATTTGGACAGGGTGGCGGATTATGTGACGTTCATAAACAAAGGGCGGATCGTTTTCACCGACAATAAGGAAGACGTTCTGGAAAGATACGTAATCGTCAAAGGGGGAGGAGAACTGCTGGACCAGGACATCCGCCGCGAACTTTTGGGCCTTCGCGAAACGAGCTTCGGGTTTGAAGGGCTCTCGCCGAATCGGGCCAAGGCGTCGGAACTGTTCGGCGACAAGGTGCTGTATCAGCAGCCTACCCTGGAGGATATTATGTATTTTACCGCCAAAGGAGGAAAACTGCGTGCCTAAACTCATTTGTCTTGTAAGAAAGGATCTATTGCTCGTCCGCCGTTACTTGTGGCTGTTAGTGATTTATGCGGTCATTTTCTCGGGATTTATCCAAAGCAGCAATTCTACGCTAATTTACGGGATCTTGCCCGGCATGGTGATGATTCTGGCCATCGGTTCGGACATGCGCCAGTCGAACCAGCAATTTCTGGTGAGCCTGCCGGTAAAGCGGGGTTATTTGGTCTTATCGAAATACGTTTCCTCTCTGGTATTGCTCGTCGTTGCCGTTGTGTTCTGCGTGCTCGTCAGCGGAGCCGCGGATATGGTTCATCATGGAACTTTTCAAGTCGATAAAGTCCTAGTGCTGGGCACTTTGGTTTCCATGGTCTTATTCCTGTCCGTCTATTTGCCGCTGTACTTCTGGCTCGGAATCAAAGGAGCCCAATATCTGAACGTGGCTATGATGGTCATCATTTTGGGCGGAAACGGTTTGATTGCGAGTTTGTTGAACAACAGCGATATGGCGTTCGTCATAAATTGGTTCTCGGGTCATCCCGTGGCCAGCGGGGTATTTGCGGTTGGCGTACTTGCGCTGGCGGGGATCGTTTCCTATTTCATCTCCCGAGCCATCTTCGTCAAACGGGATTTGTAATTAGAAAGTGATTAAAACGCCCCTCTTTTTGGGTAATCTTGAGACAGGTACTTACCATGTCCTTAACCCATGAATAGGAGCGTGTGTCATATGGCTGATAATCACTATAACCGCCAGCGGTTTCAGGGAAAGACGGCGATCGTTACCGGGGCGGGCTCCGGCATCGGCAAAGCTGCGGCGATCAGGCTGGCTAAGGAAGGGGCCAAAGTCGCGCTCTTTGATCTGATGGACGAACGTACGAGAAGTACGGAGCATCAAATTAACAATATTTATCGCGGGGTTTCCCGATCCTTTGATGTCGACGTTTCCGATCCCGTGCGGATGGAGAAGGCGGTGAGTGAAGTCGCCGATGTGTTCGGCGGCATCGATATCGTATTTGCAAACGCGGGTATCAACGGGGTGTTGGCTCCCGTCGACGAAATGACGCTGGACGATTGGGAGAAAACGCTGAAAGTCAACCTGAACGGAACGTTCCTGACCGTAAAATATACGGTTCCTTACTTGAAGAAGCGGGGGGGCGGCAGCATTATTATCACCAGCTCCATCAACGGGAACGACCGGTTTTCCGGGTTCGGTATGTCGGCTTACAGCACGACGAAGGCCGGACAGGTGGCATTTATGAAAATGACCGCGCTGGAGCTGGCCAAATTCAAAATCAGAGTCAACGCGATTTGTCCCGGTGCCATTGCCACCAATATCGATTCGTCGACGGAGGTCAGCGAAGAACTGGAAGAGATCATCATCCCGGTGGAATATCCGGAAGGGGCCCAGCCGCTTGCGGACGGGCCGGGTCAACCGGAGAACGTCGCGGATTTGGTAGCGTTCCTGGCCTCCGACGAATCCGTGCACGTCACGGGGGCGCGGATCGTCATCGATGGAGCGGAATCCCTGCTCTAAAACAAAAGAAGCGCGGGTTGCCGAGGGTTCGCCCACGGTATCCCGCGCTTCTTTTTTTAAGAAAATATCAGGCCGAAGCTAAAAATTCAAGGTCCTGTTCACTTAAATAATAAGGATGCTTCGCAATCCGCTCCATCGAGAAATTCCGGATCAGCTCTTTGGCGGCAACCGGCTCATACCGGTCGATCAACCCGCTGATCTTGGCGAGCCAGCCGATGATCGACTCCGGATGCATTCCCTTTGCCCGCAGGGAGGATATGCTTAAATCTCCGTGCCTTTTGGCCAGCCGCCGGCCATCCTCACCCAGCAGGAGAGGAGCGTGCGAGAAAGCCGGGGCTGCATACCCGAGAGCCCGGTACAATTCAAGCTGACGCGGCGTTGAGTCCAGCAGATCCCCGCCACGAAGAACGTCGGTAACCCCCATTAAGGCGTCATCGACCGTGACGGCCAATTGATAAGAGAACAGGCCGTCCGCACGGCGAACCACGAAATCGCCGCCGCTGCCGGGCGGAAACGATTGAGGACCGGCGATGCCATCTACGAAACGGATCGGTTCCGCTTCAATGGCAAATCGCAGCGAGGGGGATTTGTGCTTTTCGCGCGCTTTCCGCTGCTCGGGGTCAAGATGCCGGCAGGTACCCGCGTAGGGGGCTCCTTCCGAAGCCAAACCGTGAGGAGCGCCGGCCATGGACAATAATTCCGCCCTGCTGCAATAACAGGGATACAGCCTGCCGGTTTCTTTAAGCCGGGTCAAGGCATCCTCGTAATAGGCCAAACGCAAACTCTGCGAATAAGGGCCCAGACCGTCGTCCGCTCCCGGTCCGAAATCCCAGTCCAGCCCCAGCCAACGGAGGTCTTCCGGAATCCTCTCCGCAATGTCGGGTCTGGACCGCTGCGTATCGATATCTTCGATTCGCAGGATAAACTCCCCTCGCTCGGAGCGTATCTGCAACCAGGCCAGCAACGCAATCTTGGCATTGCCCAGATGCATCTCGCCGGAGGGCGTGGGGGCAAATCGTCCGCGTTTCATAAACGTTCACTTCCTTAAACTATCTAAATTAATTGAACTATTGATTTACATGTACGGCCGCGGTGTGAAATGTTCTGCCGATCGCTGTCGGATGTCTGCTGGGGCAATAGGCAGAGGTGTAGAAATTTCTTTTCACACTCTAGTGTTGCATTAAAACTGATATGGGTGCTGCCTATCCGCCATCTTTCTTGCCGCCTGTTATAATAGCGGCCTTTTGGGCCGTTATTTCAACCCAATTTGCGTTTTCGGGAAGAATAGCGGCCAAAAAGGGCCTTATTTCTCTGGTGTGAGCAGCAATCTTGCAAAAAAAATGACATAACAAGTAAGAAGAATAATTTACAAAAAAAGGAGACCCCAGTTATCGTAGAATTGTACAGATACATACGAAAGGAGGTCTCCTTGAATACAAAGATAC
>NZ_JAIUDG010000011.1:0-244801 GCF_020179875.1 Paenibacillus sp. alder61 | reverse complement strand
ATATGGGTGAGGACACTGAAAGACACCTCTGCCTTTCATAGAGCGGTGTAATACGGCAGAATAAGGAGCAATCCTGTGAATTCATAAACATTGTAGGGTAGGACTCCGAAATAAGGGGGCCTCGCCGGATTTGCATCTTTTTACTATGGGGCGCCGGTACACCCTGGATGGGGGGCTTTTAAGTACTCAACTTGAAGGCCCCTTTCCCGTTCTGATCAACGGAGCCCCGGCCTCCACACGAACCCACTGAGTACATTGAGCTCATCGATGCACCGAACTCACTGAGTATAATGAGCACCGATGTTGAGTACCGAGTGCACCGAACCCACCGAACCACCGAATCCACCGAACCACCGAATCCACCGAGCACCGAGTGCCCTGATTGCACCAAGTAGACCGGTAAACTGAGCATATCGAGCACCTCCGAGCACCCGAATACTCTGAGTGCACAGAGTTTACGAGCGCGCAGAGTAACCGAGTGCCCCGAGCACTCCGAGCACACTGAGCACACTGAGCACCCCAGTACTCTGAGCGCTCAGAGTATACGAGCACGCAGAGTAACCTAGTACACCAAATCCCACCAAGCCCACCAAGCACGCTTTACTCCCCCGTCCACATCCGGGCATTCCCACTCCCGGGCATCTCACCGTTTCCCGGGGAGGGAGGAGACGCAATTAACGGGAAATCCTCCCGTTAATCGGAGCCATTTTCGGCGCAGAGGCCAATTAGCTGGAAAACTTCCCGCTAATACGCTTGAAATTAACGAATATTGCGATTGGGCCGCAAAATAGAAGGCATTTTTCCAGGTAATTCATGTCGAGGGAGCTTGAGCAGAGAAATAACAGGAGGTTTTCCCGTTAAAAAGTGGACGTAAGTGAGCGGCACATACAAAAAAAGTACCCGCCCCCATGCAGGGGGTTCCGGCACTTTTTGTTCCACCCGCCCGGCGAGATCCCCCTCCTCACTTTGTACAGAGGGGGGGGCGAAGACGGCGTTCGCCGATTAAGATCGGGCGAGCAGGTAAACCCCGATCAGGATGACGGCTACCCCGGCCAACTTGGTCGGCGTAATCGTTTCGTTGAACATGAAATAGGCGGGGATCATAGCCAGTACGTAAGCGAACGCCTGCATCGGGTACGCCACGCTCAGCGGCATCCGTGTCAGCACCGCGAACCAGAGCAGGGTGGCGATGCCGTACAGCGCGACCCCGCCGATGACGGCGGGCGATGTCGCCAGCTTGACCCAGTGCAGTCCGCCCGAACGGCCAAGCCCGATTTTAAACAGCATCTGGCCCGTGACCAGAAGCACAATATTCCCTAGCAGAAGCAGATAACTAATCGTTTTGTCCATGGAGAGCCTCCCGTTCCTTAAGAATCGTCAACTCCTGAGTGAGACGCAGCACTTGAGCGGACAGCCGCGTAATGACGATCGTCAAATGAAGTATAAAGGCGAAGCAGAATAAAAGGCCGAACAGAAACAGAAGCGCCGGCGCGTATTTTACGCCGAGACGATCGGCGATCCATTCGATCAATGTAACGTTAAACGAAATGATCAACAGGACGACGCTGAACAAAATCCACAGCAGGGAGTACTGCTCCTTCAGCTTTTGCCGCCGTACCAGCTCGAGCACCAGCAGCAGAAACAGAAAGGCAAGTCCGACCGACAGCGCATATATGCTCATAGCTTGGACACCGCCGGTCCGCGGTCATATCGGATCGCGCTCATCAGAACGGCTAACGTTACTTTAACCATATAATATACCGATTTCCAAGGGGTAATCGAGGATTTGCCCGCTTTCCGGTGATGCATTTCCGTCGCCACCTCGGTTATGCGGCATCCTTTTCGCTTCAGATAGACAATCGATTCCACCTCGGGATAGTCGATCGGATAGTAGGCCGCGTACAGTTCAATCACTTTGCGCCCGGCGGCCCGGAAGCCGCTGGTCGTATCGGTAAACCGCTGTCCGGTCACCAGCGAAACCAGCCCGGAGAAGAACACCATCCCCGCGCGGCGCATCCGCGAGGAACGGTAGGACGTCGTCTCCACGTACCGGGAGCCGATGACCAGATCGGCCTCGCGAGCCTTCGCAATCAGCTTGGGCAGTTCCTCGGCCGGATGCTGGCCGTCGGCGTCCATTTGCACCGCAATGTCATAGCCCATTCGCTGGGCGTACAGATAGCCCGTCTGCATGCCGCCGCCGATCCCCACATTGTAGGGCAGCGTCAGCACCTTGGCTCCGGCTGCGGCGGCGAGCTCCGCGGTCCGGTCGGTTGACCCGTCGTTGACCACGATAACGTCGGCTTTCGGAGCGTGCCGATGTATGTCCTGAATCACGCCGGCGATGCTGCCCTCTTCATTGTATGCGGGAATAATGATCAGCGTCTTCATGACAAATAGGGCCCCCTTAAGTCGTTTATGTCAGGCCGCCGGGGCAGAAACCGCGACAGCAGTCGTTCGATCAGGAACGAGCCGAACAAGATCAGAAGCGCCATGTTCGGGTACCCGTAACGGTTAAAAGCGACGAACGGAAGATAAATCACCGTAAAATAGCCCAACGCCAGCAGCAGCGGAAGCAGCCGGGAAAGGCGGCATTTGAGCAGTGCCCAAACGATGCCGATCATGTTGACGACCATCAGCCCGATCTGAATCACGTTCATCACCGGCCGGCTCACCGGCCAGAACGGACGGGAATAGAACGGATGGAAGTACAGCTCGACCCATCTGCCGATCGTGAACCAGTATAGATATTTCAGCGGCTCGTGCTTGAAGCCGTAGGCGATAATATCCTTGCCTTTTTGCACGGCGGAACTGTCGGCCCCTTGGAATATCGTTTCCGGATCATACTGCGGATAAGCCTCAAAGAAGCCGGGCGGGGGCAGTTGTCCCCGAATCCGCGTTCCGAGCAAAAATGGGCTACCGCCAGAATTGGTGAACAGAATGAATTCATGAAACGTGATCCAGTTCCGAATCCACCATGGCGTCAGCAAAGCCGCATAGACGAGGATCATCAGCGACATATACTTCAGCATCAGCCGCCAAGGCAGCTTGTCCCTCCACCACAGCACGAGTAGAACGGCGGGATAGAGGGAAGCGTGCGGTTTAAAATAGGCCGCGGCCGCGGTCAAAACGGCGAGCCAAATATAGAGGCTCGTCCGGTCTTTTTCCACCGCCAGAATCGTGACACACACCATCAGCAACAGCAGCATGCGGAAGGTCGTTTCCGACAATATGACGCCGGACGAAAAATAGTCGGGCAAATACAGCGCGCTGATCCCCGCGGCGATCAGACCCACCCGCGTATTAAATATACGCCGGCCGATCCAGAAGATCAGGTAGACGGAGAAGGCCTGTTCCAGGCATTGAAACAACCGGAAGGCGATTACGCCGCCCTGGTCCTGGCCGAAGATGGCCATAAATCCGGCCAACAGAAACGGCATGCCGGGCATGATGAAGGCGGAAGGCTGATCCTTCGTGTTGTAGGCCAGAACCCCTTCATTCAGCAGCAACCGTGAGCTTTTAATGTATTTGACATCGTCATTGTTGGGCTTAATCGGATCCCCCAGCAGAAAGTAATCGTTATATACGAGGACGATAATACTGGAAAGAATGGCTACAAATGCAATCAGACCGAATAACAGCCGCCGGTCCTTCCAGTTCATTCCCGATAGTGAGAACAAATGACCCACTCCTTTTGTTCTGATTCTTTTTCATTTACTTTCAAACCCATTATATCAGTTTATAGCCATTAAAGAACGGACACAATGGTACGACGCTGATGAGGCCCGTAAAGTTGCAGCTTGGAAAAAGAAAGCGGCCGGCATGACTGCCGGCCAAAAGTTTTAACCATAGAGGCATGGGACCGAAATCATTCGACCATGCCCAAATATTGTTCCAGCATTTCATCGATTCGATGCTGGATTTCATCGCGGGCCGCCTGCAGCTCGCTCAGCCGCCCCGCGTCGCAGGCGGCCTCCGGCGCCAGCATGGCCGCGTCGACCGCGGCCAGCTCCGCTTCCGCGGCGGCGATGTCGCGCTCCAGCTTGCTTACCGCCGCCGGATTGGCCTTCGGCCTGCCGCCTTCGCCAGCCTTCGGCCCGCTGCTGGCCCTGTCCGCGTCGCCGCCCGCCCGCGGCTCGGGCTTCGCGGGGCTCGCCGGCGTTTCCGCCGCCTGCGGCCCGGTACCCGCCCTAGTCGCCGCCGCTCCGGCCGCGGCCGTCTCCTGCTTCAGCCGCTCCGCGCGGAAGTCGTCGAAGTTGCCGATCGTGACGCGGAGCTGCCCGTGCTCCAGATGCCACACCTGCCCGGCGATTTTGTTGATGAAATACCGGTCATGCGAAACGGCGAGCAGGGTGCCGGCATATTCTTCCAGCGCTTCTTCCAGCGCTTCGCGCGAGTCGATATCCAGATGGTTGGTCGGCTCGTCGAGCAGCAGCAGGTTCGGCTTGCGGTACATGAGGATCGCCAATCTCAGCCGGGTCCATTCCCCGCCGGACAGGCTGCTCACCTTTTTGAACACGTCGCTGCCGTAAAAGAGGAAGCGCGCCAGCTGATTCCGGGCCTCCCCGGTCTCCATGCCGAGTTCGTCGCGGAAGTACTGCAGCACGGTGCCGTCCTCGTCGGCAGGGGCGGATTCCTGGGCCAGGTAGCCGGTATCCACCCGCGCCCCGAGCCGAATTTCCCCTTCATCCGGGGTTTGTCGACCAAGGATGCTTTTCAGCAGCGTACTCTTGCCGGTGCCGTTAGCACCGATCAGCGCGGCGGATTCCCCGTACCGCAGCGTCCGGGTAATCCCCCGATACAGCACGCGCCCTCCAGCGGATTGGCCGACCTCGGACAGGATAATCGCGTCCTTACCCGACCGGTCCGACTGTTCCAACTGGAGGTCGATGCGCTTACGCTCCAGGATTGGCTTTTTCAGCTTGACCATCCGGTCGAGCGCCTTTTGCATGGAAGCGGCGCGCCGATGAAATCCAGGGTTCGGCGGATTCGAGCGATTTCCCCACTCGATCAGCTGCTTGATGGTTTCCTGCATCTTTTTGATTTTCTTTTGCTGCTCTTGGTAATCCGCAAACTGCTGTAGCAGCCGAGCTTCCTTCTCTTCCTTATACTTGCTGTAGTTGCAGTGGTAGGTGAAGGCTTCGCCATCTTCGATTTCGATGATTTTTTCCGCCACCGCGTCCAGGAAATACCGGTCATGGGAGATAACCACGACGGTGCCGCCAAAGGAGCGAATAAAGCCCTCCAGCCACTCGATAGCGGACATATCGAGATGATTGGTCGGCTCATCGAGGAGCAGGAGATCCGGGTTTTGCAGCAGGATGACGGCCAGGCCAACCTTGGTCTTCTCTCCGCCCGACAAGGAGGCGAAAGGACGCGCGTATTGCTGCTCCGGAATGCCGATGCCCGCCGCGATCCGCTCGATGTTGGCCTCCATCTCGTATCCGCCGCCGCGCTCGAAGCTTTCCTGAAGGCGGCCGTACTGCTTCAGCAGCGGCTCCATATGGGATTCCCGTCCGGCCGCGGCCATGGCGGACATCTCTTCCTCGAGCCTGGTCATCTCGGCCCGGGCCTCCAGCAGAGGTTGAAAGGCTGACTGCAGCACGCCATAAACGGTTTCTTCGTTGCCGTAGTCGGGGATTTGGGCCAGGGAGGCGATGACGGCCCCCTTGCGGATGCTAAGTTGGCCTTGGTCGGGGGCTTCGCTGCCAGTGAGAAGCCGCATGAGCGTAGTTTTGCCCGTTCCGTTTCTGCCGATCAGGCCCACGGTTTCGCCTTCCTTGATTTCGAACGATACATCGCTGAGCACCAGCTCGGCACCGTAATATTTCTGGATATGGTTACATTGAATTATCATCGTATTTTCTCTCCTTCGGAATTCGCCGCTCCGAAGAATAACAAAAGAAGGCTGCAGGAAATCCTGCAGCCTTCCGAACACACGTATTAAACTTAATCCGTGAGGTCAGGGTAGGAGCGGCATTTCGCAATAGTTGTTGGATATCGAGTTCTTAAAAATGGACAGACCTATCCCGTTGACAGATACAGCATAGGTAATGCCAAACATTACCAATGGCAGTTGGCCCACTCGACTCCACGCAAACTTGCGATCCACTCTACCCACCTCCTTTTCTGAACAAGATGTAAAGAGTATACGAGAAGAAGTTGGAAAAATCAAGCATAGACAGCCATTTAGCTTCACAAAATTTTAATGTTTCAGAGCGCTTTTTATCGGGTAATAGTTGGTTTGTTGTTTATTTCCTCCTTTTTTTCCTATATAATCTTCGATAGACAAAAAAAGCGGCCGTTTGTTTTGCGGCTGCGATTACGTCAATTTTATAAAGGATAAGGGGAGCCTAATTGGAAAGAACAACAGCGAAGCGAATTTTTGACGAATTGCTGGACATGTCAGGCAGCGGGGTTTCCGTTAATATAAAATCCAGGTTTCCTGGAGGGCGCAACGTCGGCGGGAAATACAGCATCGGGGACCACTCGGTTACGATGTACCTTGGCGAAATCAAGAAGCAATGCATGACGCTGTTCGGTTCGCTCGACGGGTATGAGGCGATGCTGCGCATCGTGTTCGCCCATGAGCTCGGGCATGCCGAAGATCCTATGTTAAGCGAATTAAGCGAAGAGATGGATATGTGTCAAACCGGGTTGGAACGAAAGCGGATTGCCCTGCGGATCGAGGAGAACGCTTGGGATTACGCGCGTAATCTGGTGCCTGTTCAAGATCGTCAGATGATGGAGACGGTGATATTTTATTCCCTGGAGGCTTACCGCGAAGCGATCGCGCTGGAATCGGCCCAGGAAATTGCCTAAATCCCGCATAAATAGAAGGGTTGGACCCCCGGATGGCCGGGGGCTCAACCCTTTTTTTATTTGATCGAGATATTTCCCGACGTGGTTCTCACCTTGATGACATCCTTCGTAACCATCGGGGAGTCGGGGGCATGCACATCCCCGGAGGTTGCCTTCAAATCGTAGATGCCTTGGAAGCCGGGGTCGTTGGATAGCCTAACGTCGCCCGAAGTGACGGAAATATCCAGGGAATCGGAGCGCTGGCCGGTCAGCGTGACGCTGCCGGATTGATTTTTGATGGATCCGTCTCCGGTAAAATTATTAATATCAATATCGCCGGAGGTCAAGCCGACTTCAATCGATCCGTTCACGCCATCGAACGAAAGATTGCCGGAGGTGCCGTGCGCGGCCAGTTTTCCCTCCAGATTCCCCACCTTAATATTGCCGGATCCGTTTTTAATCTCGGTTTCCCCCTGGACGTCGGAGGCTTCGAGATTACCCGACGTAGCCTTAAGCCGCAAATGTTCGGTTGTTACATCGGTGGCGGTCAGATTCCCCGAAGTGGTCGTCAGTTCAATATCCTTGGCGCGAAGCCCTGTAAACCGGCCGCTGTTGGACAGCAGATTGAACTTGATCCGATCGATCATGCCGGGGTCAGCCAGGGCGACGGTCATATGCTGCCTCGAACTTTGAAAGTTAATGGAGAGGAAGGTCAGTTTGAAGTCTTCCTTTAAGCTCATCGTTACGTCGGGCCCCGTAAAAGAACTGTTCTTTAATTTGTCGATCAGCCCCTGATCCATGTTGCCGCTGAGCTCGATATAGTCGGTTCCGTCCGGGCTTTCGATAAACTCAACGTCCATATCGTAGTTGCTGTCCACTTTCAAGGATTGGAGATCGGAAACCACCCATTTTTGTTCAAAATGCGGCTTTTCCTCCCCGAATTTGAAGCCTTGGTAAGCCATGCCGGCAAAACCCGCAATAATCAAAGCGATGGCCACGACGGACCATTTTTTCGTGTTCCTTCTCATGCTTTATTCCCTCCATGTGCCGTTTGAACATTCCATGTCCAATACGATTTGCTAATACGGATCAACCATTTAAAAACCGGCTTCGACGCGAGCGCCAGAAGGATGCCTAATCCCATAAGAACGAGAACGGCATAGTTCTTGGCCGGTAAAACGCTGTTGCCGACGAGATATTCGAGGCCGAGCGACACCGGGCTGAGCAGCATGCCAGCCGCGGCCGTGGCCAGGCTGACTCCGAGCATCCAGAGCGAGATCAGCAGCGGAACGGCAACCATATTCAAAAAGAAAAGCCCGGTATACACCATCGCCGAGGCGAATCCACTGCGGCCCGGTCTTGCCGCCGAAGCGATCGGGGGACCCGTCGGTTCGGGTACGGCGTTCGGATTGAACCAGTATACGGGTTCTTTGGCGGAAAAGCGCCCGTCGATGGCTTCTTTGGCCAGTTCGGCCGGATTGCCGAGTTCCATGGCAATCTCTTCTTCCGTCTTGCCGTTTTGCAGGGCAAAGGTGAAGTGAGCTTCGTAGTCTTCCATCAACTCTTGGCGTTCTTCCGGCGGCAAAACCGACAAATGATCATGAAGTTGGGCTAAAAATTCGCTCTTATTCATAAGCGGCTTCCTCTCTCGATTAGATTTGATACACTTTTGACGAATTGCTTCCACTCCACGACGAGCTTCCGCATGTAACTTTCACCTTCGGGTGTCAGCTTGTAATATTTGCGCGGTGGTCCTTCCGAAGATTCCTGCAGATAGGTCGTGCAATACCCTTCACCCACCAGCCTGCGGAGCAGGGGATACAGGGCGCCTTCCGCGACCTCGATATGCTGGGAGACGGATTGGGCCAGTTCATAACCGTAACGGTCATGTTCGTGGATCAGCACCAGAACGCATAATTCCAAGGCGCCTTTCTTGAATTGGACGCTTATATCCAACGACATCGCCTCATTTCCGCTGTTTATTGAACATCAGTACTGAATATTGATTAGTATCATCGGGAACATACTACCACACAGTACTGAATAATGCAACATAGTGAACACAGATTAGACCGAAGCCAAAAAAGAGGCGAGCCGGATAAATCGCGTTCTCCGGTCGCCTCGTTTTGATGAAGAAGAGTTTGCGTTTGTTTACTGGGCACTGAGCGGCTTAAGGTTTTCCGTTGCCGGACCCTCGATGACGGCTCCCGTGTGATCGAACCGGGAGCCGTGGCAAGGGCAATCCCAGGTGCGTTCGGCCTGATTCCAATTACATTCGCACCCCATATGCGTACAGGTTGTGTCCACGAGGTGAAGATGGCCGTCGGGGTCTCTGTAAGCGCCCGCCCTTTTGCCGAGGTGCCGTACGGTACCCCCTTCGTCCGGACCGAGTTCCTCCGGCCTGCGGTGGATGATTTCCACCTTCCCGGCAATCAACTGTTTGGCGACGTCGACATTCTGCACCGCGATGTTTTTGATGCTCGGGTTGGCTTTGAATCTGGAAGGGGTGAATAAATCCGCATAGCGGTTCTCTTTTCCCTGAATCAAATCGGACAGAAGCAGGGCGGACAAGGTGCCGCTGGTCATGCCCCATTTGGCGAAGCCGGTTGCTACATAAATCCGGGGATGGTCTGAAGTCACCGGCCCGATGTACGGTACTTGGTCGATGGTGACCAGATCCTGCGCGGACCAACGGTAAGGGATCGACTTGATGCCGAAAGTCAAGCCGCCGAACTTTTCCAGCTCTTCGTAATGCTTGATCGTACAGTCGCTTTGTCCGGTTTTATGCGATTCGCCTCCGACCAGAATCAACTGCTTGCCGTCGAACTCGGCGGCGCGGAGCGATCGCTTCGGATTTCCGCAGTTGATGTACATGCCGCCTTCAAACGGCGTTTCCGGCTCGATGGCCACCGCGTAGGAGCGGTCGGCATGAAGCCGGGTAAAGTAAAGCCCGCCGCCGTCGAAAAATGGATAATGCGAGGCGGAAATTGCGTGGCGGCAGGTAATGATGACGCCGGACTCCGTCTTGAGCAGCAGTTTTCCGTCGCCCATTTCTTCCGCGGAATCCGCCACGGTGCTGTTCTCGTAAAATTTCCCGCCATGCTCGGACACGAAATCCACCAGGGTGCGCAAATATTGAAGCGGATGGAACCGGGCCTGGTCCGGCATCCGGATCGCCCCGAGGGCCTCGACCGGCAAAGGAAGAGCGTCCTCCCACTTGCCCGGAAGGTTTAACTTTTCGTAAGCCGCCCATTCATTTTTGAGCTGTGTTAGCTGCTCTTCGGAGTCGGCGTACAAGTAGGCGTCCTCTCGTTTGAATTGACAGTCGATCCGGTGCTCGCGAACGGTTTCATCCATAAAGCGCAGCGCTTCCTCATTGGCCTCGAAATACAATCTGGCCGCCTCTTCGCCGAAATGGGAAATCAGGCTGTCGTAGATCATGCCGTGCTGGGAGGTGATTTTCGCGGTGGTGTAGCCTGTGGTTCCGTCCAGAATGTTTCCGGCATCGACTACGGCAACGCTCAGTCCGGCCTTGACCAGAAGGTAAGCGGCCGTGATTCCGGTAATCCCCGCGCCGGCGATCAGAACATCGGTCTGGATATCCTCCTGGAGAGCGGGGAAGGAAGGAAACGAGGTCGTGTCCTTCCAGAGCGATTTCGGGTATTGAGGCAGCCCAGTTGCATCTTGCGGCGTGCTGTTCATGAATTTGCTCCTCCTTACGTTTTTTTCTCATTATTACCACCTTGAGGTCTTTAGAAACGAGCGGGAGGAAGGCCGGAGATTTCGCATGAAAACGGAATGAAAAGCAAATACTGGGCACAGGAAAGGGGAAATTGACGAATAGTGAAATAAGACTTATACTAATTCTAAAACAATGATTTCAAAGGAATGATCATAGATATGAAATCCCTTAATCTGACGACCCAGCGCCAGGCCGTCTACGATGTCGTCCGGAATGCGAACGACCATCCCACCGCGGCCGAGGTGATGAACCGCCTGGTGGAACAAGGCTACAACTTTGCTTACGGGACGGTATATAATTCCCTTCGTTATTTGACGGATAAAGAGTTGATTCGCGAGTTGAAGCTCGGCGAGGCCGCCAGCCGTTATGATGCCAAAATGGACGATCACCAGCATATTTTATGTGAAGTATGCGGTCGCGTCGACGAGGTGATGACCCAAGTTCCCGAGGAATGGAGCGAAGCCGTCGCCAAAGAAACCGGTTATGATGTCCATCATGCCCACGTCGTATTCGGAGGAGTGTGCCCATCATGCCGGCAGAAGAAGTGAAGGAGCGTGATCGTATGACTGCAGGACATAAGACGCCGATCAGGCGGCCCGAAGCATTCGGGACGACGTTGACCGACGAGAGCTATGACGGCCCGCAAATGTGTCCGGTCACGCAGCGCGTTATTCTCGTCAGCCCTTTTCCGGGCGGCATTCACGAACTTGTCCGCGATTTATCGGAGGGCTGCTTCGACGTCCTGGTATTCCATCACTGGGAGCAGGGAATCCGCAATGCGCAGGCCGCGGACCTGCTGATCTTCGATCTGACGCCATACCGCGATGCCGAAGAGATTCTGCCGATCAGAGCGATCGCCCAAGAGGCCGGAAACGTACCGTCCTTACTGTTGGTGAATGATCGGCTGCTCTCCGGTCTGGACCAGGGGCTGATGAATCAGGAGCTGTTGCTTTGGCCGGCGCGCCCCGGCGAAATTGTCTACCACGCCCAGCGGATCATCCGAAACGGAGGCAAGCGAGCGCAGGCTTCCCGGCTGCTAACGGGAACCTCTCCGGCGATCTTCAAGGACCTGTGGATCGACCGCAAGAAGATGGCGGTCTATCGCAGCGGCTCCAAAATCGCCCTGACCAAGACGGAGTACGAACTGCTGGTCAAGCTGCTGGAGCAGGAGGGACGGGTCCTATCGCGGGAGGAATTGCTAGCCGAGGTCTGGGGCACCTCCTTCCTGGGCGGAAGCAACATCGTGGACGTGCATATCAAAAGTCTTCGCAAGAAACTCGGCGACCGCGCCGTAAACTCCACTTATATTTCCACGGTAAGAGGCGTGGGTTATCGGTTGGCGGATTAATTGCCCGCCGATGTTGCATTAAACCTGACGTGGCGTCGACCATTTTGAAGCCGACTCGCCGAGTTAAGAAGCGGCGGCGTGCTGAACTGGATCCGGCGCCTGTTATTTTTCCTGGCCGCTCGATCATAGCGGTCTTTTGGTGTGATCTCAGCCCGATTCGGTTTCGCGGGGATGATAGGCACTAGCGTTTCATTAAACAAATTAAACTTGAGCAAATTTGTCGGTGGCCAACTCCGTTTTGAGGTAAGGGAAGTGAATAAGGGTCTTTAGCGGCGCGATTTTGTCGAAATTGGCTCATCGGAACCGAATAGCGGCTTTTAAGGCGCTTATTTTTGGAAAGAAGCGGTCCAACCCTGATTTGGGGCCAGTACAAGGTAAATAAGGCCCTTTTTGACCTCTATTATGCCCGTGGAGCCTAGTTGGACCGAAATAACGGCCCAAAAGGCCGTTATTCGATGGGAGGCAAGAGAAGCCGCGGGTACCAGACTAGACCCCGTTTCCCACGCCGCCGCTAAAATCGGCGAATAAGTCTTATGGTCGACAGCCATTCAAGCAACATCCTCAATTGTAGATATAAACTCCCACCGTCGGAGTCTACACCATTTAACGGGAGAATATCCCGTTAATATACCGCTCTTGGCTTTTCGATCCGATTTAGCTGGAAAAACTCCATCTATTTCGCGGCCCTATTGCCGAAATACACAATTTCAGGCGATTTAACGGGAGATTTTCCCGCTAATTCAACTCTACAGCCGCCTACGTACCAAAATAACGGGAAGAATTCCCGTTAATTTGAACAGCCGTATAAGCGCCAAATTAACATGGATCGATGATTTGGGGTGGAGGACTCGGTAAGTACGCAGTCTTCACACCCATAGACATCCAAATCGTATTAGGCCCATGGCGATCAAGGTGCTTAGCGTACTCCCGACACTTCCCACCTCCAACCTTCTAACTTCTAACTCCAAAAAGATTCAAAAAGATGCAAATCTGCAGGCATTTAGGCCGATTCCCGTGGGGATGCGAAAAAAGATGCGAATCTGCAGGAATTTCTAGCAATTTTAGAGGAACGAGCCGGTTTCGTCGAAAATTCCTGCAGAATCGCAGGAATTTTGAAATTTTGACCCCAAATAAGAAAAAAACATGCACATATGCAGGAATTCTATGTTATCCACGTTGTCTCATAGATGGGGGGGAAACTAGCGTCGCGATTATCATGACTCGGCTTTAAAATAAGCATGACTTCTTGCATGATGTCGTTTAATCTGAAATAAAGAATACGGCCGCGGGTCGGCCGAGACGGAGGGGGAGATTTATGGCACGCAGGTTAGAGGGCAAAAGGGTGGCCATCACCGGTCCGCGAAGAGCCGAGGAACTTGGAAAGCTTGTCGAGAATATGGGGGGCACTCCTCTCTTTAGGCCGGCGCAAGGGACGGTGCTGCTCGATGACCTGGATTTGCGGAACGGTCTCGTATCTTGGGTGAACCGGCCGCCGGAATGGTCGATTTTCACCACGGGAGCAGGTCTCGACGCGCTGTTTGATATGGCCGAGGACATGGGAATCGCCGAGGCCTACTGGGATATTCTCCGCAGCGGGCACATCGCCGCCAGGGGGTACAAAACAGCGAACGCTTTAAAAAAGCGGCAGCTTACGCCGCTTGTGCGGGATGACGATGGCAGCACCGAGGGATTGATCCGCGGGCTGGCGGAGCATTCTTTTGCGGGAAAAAAAGTGTTCCTGCAGCTGCACGGAGATCCCGCGCCACGGTTGACGAGCTGGCTTGAACAGCAAGGGGCCGAATGCCGGCAGATCCTGCCCTACCGCCACACGGCCCCGCCTGCCGAGGATCTGGAGCGGCTGTTGTCCGATCTCATCGGCGGCGAGGTGGATGCCGTGACATTTACGAGCGGGCCGCAGGTCCGATTTTTGATGGAGCACGCCTCCAGGGAAGGAAAGCTGGCGGCGCTTATGGAAGCGCTGGAAGGGCCGGTGATCGCCGTGGCGGTCGGCAAGGTAACGGCCCAGGGGCTGTTTGAGGCCGGGGTTCCCTGCGTCGTGGCTCCCCGCGAAGAGCGGATGGGCAGCATGATGGTGGAACTGGCCCGTTATTATGCCGGAGAAGTCGAGGCCCGGACGAACCGGGATCGCCGGTAAACGAAAAAATTATGGATTTGCGAGTACATCCGGGCATGTCATAGGGTATTACTAAGTAACGAGTGCATTGTCTTGTCATGCAATTCAATTCCATGGTGAAAGGATGTTGAACATGAGCGATCTGTTAAAGAAGGCCATCTCGCTCGGATGGGGACTTACGATTGTCAGCAAGGAGAAGGTCGAGAGCCTTGTCGACGATTTGGTCAAGCGCGGTGAACTCGCCCCTTCGGAATCCAAGCAGCTTGTGGAACGTCTCATCGATAGAGGAGCGGAGGAGCAGAACCGCTTCAAGGAATTGGTGAATGAGCAAGTAAAGTCGGTGCTTCAAACCATGGGGCTTGCTTCGGCGAAGGAAGTAGAGGAACTGACGCGGCGGGTGGCCGAGCTGGAAATTAAACTGGCCGAGCTGCAGCAACCGTAACGATGGGGATCCGTGTCCGTCATTCCGGCAGGTACCGGGAGATTGCCATGGCGCTGGGGCGCCATGGCTTTGGCTATTTGGCCGAGGAAATCGGGCTCACCCGCCTGTTTGCCGCCCCGCATCGTTGGATCTTTAAAACGGAGCCGGAGAGTTTGACGTTGGCGGAACGCATCCGCCTGGTGATGGAGGAGCTCGGTCCGACGTTCATTAAGCTGGGTCAATTGGCCAGTACCCGCTCCGACCTGCTTCCGGAACCGGTTATCGCCGAACTCGTAAAATTGCAGGATCAGGTTCCGCCTTTTTCGGCAAAAGAATCTTTAAGCATTATAGAGGAAGAATTCGGCATGCCCGCTTCTGAACTGCTGGACCATTTTGAGGAAATTCCCATCGCCGCCGCGTCCATCGGTCAGGTTCATAAGGGCAGGCTGGTTACGGGGGAAGAAGTGGCCATCAAAATTCAACGCCCCGGCGTCGTCCCGCAGGTGGAGCGGGATTTGGATATTTTAAAGAACTTGACCTCCCTGGCGCACAAAAGATGGCCCTGGGTGGAGCGGTATCAAATCCCTCAGATGGTCGACGAATTTGCCCGCTCCATCTCGGCGGAGCTGGACTACAGCATCGAGGGCCGCAATATGGAGAAAATCCGCCGACAGTTTACGGACAGTGAAGCGATCTGCATTCCTCGCGTCCATTGGCACTGTTCGACGTCCAAGGTACTGACGATGGATTTCGTTGAGGGGATTCATCTGAATCGGCTGGCTGATTTGAAACGGGGCGGTTTCGAGACAAGAAGGATCGCTGAGGCGTTGGTGAACGCCATGCTGCATCAAATATTTGCGGGCGGATTCTTCCATGCCGATCCTCATCCGGGCAACCTGCTGATGACGCCGGACGGGAAGCTGGCTTTTATTGATTTCGGCATGATCGGACGGCTCAGTCCGGAGATGCGCGATCATCTATCCTCATTGGTCATCGCCTTGATGCGGCGGAGCAACGAGGGCATGCTCCGGGCCATCCTGCGGATGGGATTGCTGGAAGAAGACGCCGACCTGAACGGTTTGCGGAACGACTTGAACCGGCTGCATGACCGATACTATGATATTCCGTTTTCGGAAATCAGCATCGGGGAGGCGCTGAACGATTTGTTTGCGACCGCCCAGCGGCATCGCATCATTCTTCCCCCGGATTTTCTGCTCTTAGGTAAGGCGCTGCTTACCCTGGAGGGGGTGGCCATCAGCCTGGATCCGCACTTGAGCATCCTCGATTTGGCCGAGCCGTTCGGCAAGAAGCTGCTGCGCGAGAAGTTCGACACCCGCCGCCTCGGCAAACGGTTCATCGGGGGAGCGATCGACCTGGCGGACGCCCTGACGGGGTTGCCCGGACAGGTTGACCGCCTCTTCACCTTAATCGGCAAAGGGAAGGTGAAGCTGGAGATGAGTGTTCCCGAAACGGAACAATTTCTGAGGAAGCTGGATCAGATCGGGAATCGGCTCTCCTTCAGCATCGTGCTTCTCGCGTTCAGTATCATTATGGTCGGGTTGATCGTCGGCTCTTCATTGACGCGCAGGCCGACCATCCTCTGGAATATTCCTGCGATCGAGATCGGCTTTATCGTCGCCGCTTTGATGGTCATCTGGCTGCTTTACTCGATATTCAAGTCGGGGCGGTTTTAGCCGAAAAAATGCGGGAGTAGATCGATTGTCAAGGAAATCCCGCTATGCCGCTATGCTTCAGGAATATCGCCGGGTGAACTCCGTTGAGCGGTCCTTGGGGACGAAGACGGGGTTCTTTTCATGATTCAGGGGGTTGTGTGCGAAAACTTGCATGCCGGACGGAATTTTGGGGAAATCTCTGGTACAATAGGAAGGCCCGCAGAATGTCCGATAAAGCGGCGACTAACTAATGAGGTGAATTTTTTGGCGACTTTTCAAAGTATGGGTCTCTCGAAGGCCATTTTGCAAATATTGCGGGGACAAGGGATCGTGAATCCGACTCCGGTGCAGGAAAAGGCGATTCCCGAGCTCCTTGCCGGTGAGGACGTGATTGTCCAGGCCCAGACGGGTACGGGAAAAACACTGGCTTTTCTGCTGCCGATCATGGAGAAGATCCGGGCCGACCGTCCGGAAGCACAGGCGCTCATCATTACTCCGACGCGTGAGCTCGCTCTGCAGATTACGGTGGAAGCTCGCAAGCTGGCCGACGCCCGCGAGGGGATGTCTGTGCTCGCCGCCTACGGCGGCCAGGATGTGGAGCGGCAGCTCCGTAAGCTCCAGAACGGCGCGCAGCTCGTGATCGGCACCCCGGGACGGCTGCTCGACCACTTGCGCCGCGGCTCGCTCACCCTGGGCGCTGTGCGCATGCTGGTGCTGGACGAAGCGGATCAGATGCTGCACATGGGCTTTTTGGCGGAAGTGGAGGAGATTATCCGCCAAGTGCCGCGCAGCCGCCAGACGATGCTGTTCTCGGCGACGATGCCCGATAACGTAAGGCACCTGGCTAGAACGTATATGCAGCAGCCCCGGGATATCCGTATCGCGGAAACGTCGCGGGTGACGCTGGACAGCATCCAGCAGATTCTCGTGGAATGCACCGACCGCACCAAGCAGGAGGCGCTGATCGCGATGATCCGCCAGCACCGGCCGTATCTGGCGGTGATCTTTTGCCGGACGAAGCGGCGGGCAAGCACGCTGAATGAGGCGCTCCAAGCAGCCGGATTCGCTTCGGATGAGCTGCACGGGGACTTGTCGCAGTCCAAGCGCGAGCAAGTGATGCGCGCCTTCCGCGAGGCCAAGCTCGAGCTGCTGGTGGCGACGGACGTCGCCGCCCGGGGCATCGATGTCGAGGGCGTGACGCATGTGTTCAACTACGACATCCCGCAGGACGTCGAAAGTTACATTCACCGGATCGGCCGGACGGGCCGGGCCGGGGAGAAAGGGATCGCGGTGACCTTCGCGGCCCCGAAGGATGTGGAAGCGCTCCGCAACATCGAGCGCGGCATTTCCCGCCGCCTGGAGCGGCGGCGGTATGAGAAGGGCGGCGTGGAGGCCGTCGGCAACGTCGCCCAGAACCGCCGCGGCGCCGACGAAGCGGCGGAGCGCGGCCGCGCGCAAGGCGAGCGCCGCGGGGAAGGGGCTTCCGCCGGCCGGCGGAAGCCGGACACGGCGCCCGCCAAGGGCGGCTCGCGCGGCCAAGGCGGCAGCCGCGGCGGAGGCGGCGCCAAGCGCGGGAGCGATGGCAGCGCGGCATCCGGGCGCGGCCGACGCGGTGGCGGCCGGGAGCAGCAGGGCGGGCGGCGCGGCCGGAATGACGGCGGCCGCCGGGGACGCTAGGAGCTTTTGCGAAGTTCGCCTGAGCTCGTGGGGCGTGGGGGCCAATGGCCGTAACCGCCTCCCTTTGAAGCCAGGCCGGTGGATAAGGGCCTTTTGCGGCGCTATTTTGTCGAATTTGGCTCTTCGAGGTGAAATAGAGGTCATTTGGGGCCTTATTTTAGAGAAAGTCGGGCAAAAACCGGATTTTTGGGCTCGTACTAGAGAAATAGGGCCCCTTTTGGCCGCTATTCTTCCCGAAAAAGCGAATCTGGGCGAAATAGCGGCCCAAACCGCCGCTATTATAACGGACGGCCAGAAAAAGTTGCGGACCGGCAGCACTATGTCAGGTTTAATGCAACGTCAGTGCTTCAATGAGCCAAATTCGGCAAATTCGCGGCGTAATAGATGGCTGTTATCCTGGAATTGCAGGAGTCATAACCATTTTTGCTCCGAACAGAAAAATGGCGGACAAGCAGGGTTTATATGTAATCAAGTTTGTCTGATGAAGCACGAGGTATTGTGGAAAAAAACGGGCAGCGGTAACTTATTAAAACATCGGCACGTCTGTATAGAGAGAAACCGCAAACTTATATGGGAGGAATCGAGATGAGAAACCGGACGGGCAAGGGAGTGGGATACGCTCTTGTCTTTGTTCTAATGACTATGCTTCTTGGCGCTTGCGCCAGCGACATTCCGAACACGGCTAAAACGTCGAACTCGGGCGTTACGGAAGATGCCGGAAATGCGGGGAATACCGGAAATGCTGGAAACGCTGGAAACGCCGGAAATACGGGCAACGGCACCGGCGATGAAGCCGCAGGGAATTCCGCCGCCAATTCTACTGACGCGGACACCGTAAAGGCCGGAAGTAAAGCGGGTAGCGGGACGAAGAACCAAAGCCATTCTGAGCTGCAGGGCTCGGCGGACGATGCGAAGGGCGGAAGCAAAGCCACTGCAGCGGACCCGGAGAGTGTTGCGGTGCTGGTTAACAAGGAGTATGCGCTGCCGGAGGATTACAAGCCGGAGGACCTGGTCTATCCGGATGTCCGTTTTACGTTTAAGGAGAAGATCGAGAAGCGAAAAATGCGCAAAGAAGCGGCCTCCGCGCTGGAGGAGCTGTTTGCGGGAGCCGAGAAAGACAACATTTACCTGGCCGGCGTTTCGGCTTATCGGTCGCACAGCACGCAGACATCGCTTTTTAACCGATATGTGAAAAAGGACGGGCTGGAGAAAGCCAAAACCTACAGCGCCGTTCCCGGGCACAGCGAACATGAGACCGGATTGGCGATCGATGTGAGCGGCAGCGACGGAAAATGTGCGGCCGAAGATTGTTTCGGCGGTACCAAGGAAGCCGATTGGCTGGCAAAGTACGCGCATAAATACGGGTTTATCATTCGCTATCCGGAAGGAAAAGAAAATATCACCGGATATAAATACGAACCTTGGCATCTGCGTTATGTAGGCAAGGAGATCGCCGCGGATATCGTTGAGCGCGAGATCACGCTGGAAGAGTATTACGACGCCGTGCCGGTTTCCGCGAACCCTTAACTTGACGGGCGGCAATTCCAACGCGCTATTCTGGTTCATCGTTCCGTGAACGGGTTATGTAGTAACGAACCGCATAACTCATTCAAGGAGGCGATCAGCATGTCCGAACACAACCATGTGGTGAACAAAGACGGCGAAGTGGCGCTGGGAAAAGTGGATGATGCCCTCAACCGGATTGATGATGAGCGGCAGGAAGAGATTTTGCAGAGTTTCGAATCGTTTAAAAAATACCTGGGAGAGCGGGTCAAACTCGCCCAAAGCATGGGGATGAGCGAAGAAACGATGGCGCAGGCCGCCGAGAAGGTCGGCAACTACCTGGCCGCCAAGGAAGATCCGCGCAACCGCGAGGAGAAGCTGCTGCAGGAGTTGTGGAATGCCGGCGATCAGGAGCATCGCCATGCGCTGGCCCATATGCTGGTCAGACTGGCACAAAAAGCACATTAAACAGCATAAGCGGCTATTAAGTGACTTTTAAGCCCGCTTAGGCAAATAAATGTGCGGAATATAGGCAAAGTACGATCCGGGCGCCTTTTGGGCGTCCTTTTTGCGTTTGAGGAAGAAGTTCTTATTGACAAATGATAATGATTATCAGTATCTTTAAAAAGAAGAGATGATGAAGATCCGATGAAGAAGATAAAGACATTAAAGATAAAGGTCGGGTTCGGTGCGTTATCCCGATTTCAGGTCATAGACACGAAAGGAAGATGAATGATGGCGACGTTGAACACCTCGCATTTGGATATCGCTTATGAGGACCGGTTGATCGTTCAGGACCTGAATATATCCATCCCGCAAGGGAAAATAACGGCTTTGGTCGGAGCCAACGGCTCGGGGAAATCGACGATTTTGAAGACGATGGCCCGCATTTTGCATCCTAAAGGCGGCAGTGTACTGCTGGACGGAAAGTCGATTCACAAGCAGTCCACCCGTGAAGTCGCCAAACAATTGGCGATACTGCCGCAAAACCCAACGGCGCCCGAAGGGTTGACGGTTTATGAACTGGTATCCTATGGGCGGTTTCCGCATCAAAAAGGCTTCGGGGGTTTGAAGTCGGAGGACCGGGACGTCATCAACTGGGCAATCGAGGCAACGGGCATGAATGAATTCAGCGACCGGGCATTGGAGCATCTGTCCGGCGGACAGCGTCAACGGGCCTGGATTGCCATGGCCCTGGCTCAAGAGACGGATATTTTGTTCCTGGATGAGCCGACCACGTTCCTCGATATGGCGCATCAACTGGAAGTGCTGCAGCTGCTGGAGGAATTGAACGCGGAATCGGGGCGAACCATCGTGATGGTGGTGCACGACTTGAACCATGCCGCGAGATACGCGCATCACATGATCGCCATTAAGAAAGGCCAGGCGATCGCGGTGGGAGCTCCCGAAGAAGTGGTGACCTCCGAGGTGCTGCGTGAAGTGTTCGGTATCGAAGCGGATATTGTCACCGACCCTCGCAGCGGGGTGCCGCTGTGTCTGCCTTATGAGCTCTACCGCGCGGCGACGGAGGGCCGGGTACGGGCCGGGAAGAAGGGGATTCTGGACGGTAAAGTAGCATCCATCCTTTAGGGATGGCGGTTTAAAGATCGGGAGGGTATTCAAGATGACGATCAATTTTGAGCTGCTGGACCGCGCGCTCTCCATCGTGACGGAAGAGAGGGAGAACGCGCTTGTCACGGTTTCGGCGGAACGGCTGTCCGAGCCCGAGCAAGCTCTGCGACTGCTCACCGTTTACCAGGAACAGATTAAAGGACGGGATATCCAGGTCGCTTCGACCTATTACGCCGCCTGTTGGCGCGTGGTTCCCGCCGCTCTGCTGTACATGCTCGAGGCATGCGACGGCAGAGTGGATTTTTCGCTATCTAACCTTACTATTCAGATTGACATAGTAAATGATTATCCGCGGTTTTTTTTCGTGCTGAAGCGAAGCGACACGCTTCCTTGGCCGGCCGGACCGAAGGAGACCTGGCGCGAGCGCGTATTGGGCGAATTCGTGAAGGATACCCTCCGTCCGGTTTTGGAGACGGCCGCATCGCTCTCCGGTCTGCCGCTCGGTCAAGTCTGGGGGCAGATGCCGCTCGGGGTCGAGTTTTATTTGAACTACTTGGCGGACCAATCGAGCGATTTACCGCTGAAGGAACGGCTCGGCGAGCAGTATGTTTTTTTCAGTAAGCGGTTGGGGGCGGAATGGTTCGGTCTGAAACGGAATCCGTTCGACGTGAAGGCCGTCTGGCTTGACGATCCTTACCGGCCCGGGGAACAGACCCGGATGAAACCGACCTGCTGTCTGGCGTACCGGACGGACTCCGGCCATGGCTATTGTTACGGCTGCCCCAAACTTTCGAAGGAAGAACGGGAAGCCAAGCGTCAAGAAATTTTGGTGGCTGCGGCCTCTAAGGGGTAGCGGCTCTTTTTACATAATGGAAATCGGAAGGGATGTCGTTAATATGCCGTTACAAATAGGGAAACGAAATGGAATCATAGGGTGGATGGCCGTGCTGATGCTGGTATTCATGATGGCGGGCTGCGGAAACGCCAACCAGGACGCGGGGGCCGCGAATTCGGCCGGGAAGGGGACATCCCCGGTGAATTCCGCCGAACCCAAAGGCGCGGATGCCAAAGTGGATATCGGGAGAGGCCTGGAGATCAAGCATGCCTTGGGAACGGCCCATATCGAAGGGACTCCGACAAGGATCGTCGCGCTGGAATATACGTATGCCGAGGATTTGCTCGCCTTGGGCATTCAGCCCGTTGGGGTGGCGGACGTGAAGGGATATCAAACCTGGGTCAATACGACCCCGGGACTGGATGACAGCGTTCAGGATGTAGGGACGCGTCAGGAGCCAAGCCTGGAAGCGATCATGGCCCTGGAGCCCGATTTGATTATCACCACGGATTTCCGGTCGAAGGATATTTACGACAAGCTGGAGGGAATTGCGCCAACGTTGGCATTTAGCCCTTATCAAGATGAGAAGAACGGCGTGGATCAGTATCAGGAAATGATCGATACGTTCAATACGATCGCCAATGTGGTGGGCAAGCAGGAGGAAGCCAAACAGGTGCTGGCAGATTTGGACAAAACCTATCAAGAAGCCGCTGAGAAAATCAAGGCGGCGGGCAAAGAGAATGCCGAGGTTACTCTCGTTCAAGCCTTCAGTAATCAGAATTCTCCGGTGTTCCGCATCTTTACCGACAACTCGATGGCGATCCAGATCCTGAATAAAATCGGCCTGCAAAACGCGTTTAAGGATCCGGCGTTTGAAGTGTACGGTTATGCCGAGAAATCGGTCGAAGCGTTTCCCGCCGTGCAGGACTCCGACTTTTTGTATATCGTGCAGCAGGACGATAATGTGTTTGAAACGTATATGAAGGAGAACCAGGTTTGGAAAAACCTGAACTTTGTCAAGGAGAACCGCACCTATCCGCTGGGGGGAGACTCATGGGTGTTCGGCGGACCGTTGTCGGCAAAAACGCTCGTCGATAAAGCCGTCTCTGTGATCGCGCCATGAGGACGGTGACCGGGGTAACTTCGCAAAAATCGGTACCGGCAGCCCCTCAGAAGCGGACCCCCCGGGGTTCGCTTTTTCTTGTGTTTGCGGCGGGCCCGCTGATTCTGGCGCTGCTGCTATGTTTGCAAATTACGCAGGGCACCGCGGGCATTTCCCTCGCCCTGATCGGGGATGCGCTGTTTCACCCGGCCGCGGAGGATCCGCTTCATCAAATCGTCCGGGGGGTCCGCCTTCCCCGGGCCGTGATGGGGGCTCTGGCGGGAGCCGCGCTTTCCGTAGCCGGCGTCCTGCTTCAGACATTAACGCGCAATCCGCTCGCCTCCGCCGGAACGCTGGGCATTAATGCGGGCGCCTATTTGGCGGTCGTGGTGGCGACGATATTCTTTCCTTCGCTGATGGGCGGATTTCCGCTGTTGACCGCTATGGCCGGCGGGCTGTTTGCCGGGGCGATCGTGTTCCTGCTGGCCGGAAGGGGGCAGAGCGGACCCGTTCGCTTGGCCTTGGGGGGCATGTCCCTGACGCTAGTGCTTTCGTCGTTGACCGGAACGCTGCAATTGCTGTTTGAGAATGAAACGGCGGGCCTGTTCCTGTGGGGATCCGGCTCGCTCATTCAGAACGACTGGCAGAACGTTACGGCGATCTGGCCGTGGGTTGCGGGCGGGCTGCTGCTTGCCGCGCTGTTCAGCCGCAACCTCGACGTCCTTCTGATGGACGAGGAGGTCGGCAAATCGCTGGGCCAGCGTATCGCCGCGACGCGTACCATCAGCGTGTTGACCGCCGTACTGCTGGCTGCGGTCACGGTCAGCGCAGTGGGGCCGATCGGCTTCGTCGGCCTGATCGCACCGCATTTGCTGCGCCTGATGGGACTGCACCGCCATAGGCTGCTGATCCCGGGCGCAGCGATCTGGGGGGCGATCGTGCTGGTGGCGGCCGATCTGGCCGTGCTGCTGCTGGAGCCGGCCTTCGGCCTGCTGCCGGCCGGCTCCGCGACGGCGGCGCTCGGCGCGCCGTGGCTGGTTTGGCTCGTGTACCGCATGAAGCCGACGCGCGGCGACGTGCAGGGCGCCTCCTCCGGCATGGGAGCGGGCTTCCGCCGCTCCCTGCCCTACCCCGCCCTGCTGGCGGGGGCGGGGCTTCTGCTGCTGCTCGCGCTGGGCGCCGGCCTCGTCTTCGGCGGCAAGACCGTGCCGCTGCCGGAAGTGTGGGCCGCGTTTCGCGGCGAGGCGAGCAAGATCACCCATTACATGGTGATCGAAACGAGGCTGCCTCGCCTGCTGATCGCGGCCCTCGCCGGGGCCTCGCTGGCCGGGAGCGGGACGCTGCTGCAGGGCGTCGTGCGCAATCCGCTCGCCGATCCTTCGGTGATCGGCGTGACGTCCGGCGCCGGCCTGGGCGCGCTCGTCTTCCTGATTGCGCTGCCCCAGCTGCCGGGCGCGCTCGTGCCGGCGGCGGCTTTCACCGGCGCGGTGGGCGCGGCGCTGGTGATCTTCGCGATCAGCCGCAAAGGCGGGCTGCAGCCGGCCAAAGTGGCGCTGATCGGCATGGCGGTGTCCGCCTTCGCTTCCGCCGGCATTCAGGCGCTGGTGGTCAAGGCCCAGCTGCGGGTGGCCTCGGCGCTCACCTGGCTTTCGGGCAGTACCTATGCCCGCGGTTGGGAGGAGCTGGCCTGGCTGTTCGCCTGGCCGCTGGCGCTGCTGCCGCTCGCCTGGGTGCTGGCCCGCCGGCTGGACCTGCTCGCGCTCGGGGACGCCCCCGCGATCAACCTCGGCGTCTCCGCGGAGCGGACGCGTCTGCTCGGCGGCCTGCTGGGCGCGGCGCTGGCGGCGTCGGCCGTCGCGACGGTCGGCACCGTCGGCTTCGTCGGCCTGCTGGCGCCGCACGCGGCCCGCTTGCTCGTGCCGAACGCGAACCGCAAGCTGATTCTGCTCTCGGCCCTGCTGGGGGCCGTATTCCTGGTGCTTGCGGATCTGGTGGGGCGGGTGCTGCTCGCGCCCAAGGAAATACCGTCCGGCCTGGTTGTGGCCCTGCTCGGCGCGCCGTACTTCCTATGGTTGATGCGCTCGGCAGGGAGCCGCGCCGGCGCCAAATAAGAAAAGGAAAACCGACCGGAAATCACCGGCCGGTTTTTCTGTTATTCGGCGGGTAATTTTGTGCGGGAGCTGGAACAATAGAGATAGCGGTATTTTGCCCCGAGAAGACAGACCCCGGAAGATGAAGCTACAAAGCCGCCGACTCTTAGTGCTTAAAATTTTATTTTAAATTGTTAATATTTCAAGAATATCCCGTTTGCCACTTGCAATGTGAAAAATGTCACACTATAATAGAGTCATAAGGTGAACGAAATCACAAAGTCGTTATGTTATAAGTGACATATTTCACAAGAGATAACCCTGATCGTTACGATTTTAAGGACGATGGGAAATTGAGGAGGAAGAAACCATGAAAGTCGCCGTGATCGGATGTACCCACGCAGGAACCGCAGCTATTGTAAATACCGCCAAGCTTTATCCCGAAGCCGAGATCACCGTTTACGAACGCAATGATAATATTTCTTTCCTTTCGTGCGGGATTGCCCTCTATGTAGGGGGAATGGTTAAGGACCCGCAGGGTCTGTTTTATTCGTCGCCGGCCCAACTCGCGGAATTGGGCGTCAAAACGAACATGCGGCATGAAGTCATCGCGGTCGATACGGAGAGCAAGACGCTGCGCGCCCGCAATCTGGAGAACGGAACCGAGTTTGAAGATACGTTCGACAAGTTGATCGTGACGACGGGATCGTGGCCGGTCGTCCCTAAATTTGAAGGCATTGAGCTCGAAAACATCCTGCTCTCGAAAAATTTCAATCACTCGAACACCATTATAGAAAAGTCGAAACAAGCCAATAATATCGTTGTGGTTGGCGCGGGTTACATCGGCGTCGAGCTGGTGGAAGCTTTCCAATTGAACGGTAAACAAGTGACGCTGATCGATGCGGAAGAGCGCATCCTGAGCAAATACCTCGATGCCGAATATACGGACAAAATCGAGCAATCGTTGAGCGATCACGGGATTACGCTGGCTTTGAACCAAAAGGTGACCAAGTTTGTCGGTGAAGGAAAAGTAAGCACGGTGGTCACGGACCGCGGGGAATATAAAGCCGACCTGGTGATTCTCTGCATCGGCTTCCGCCCGAATACCGAGCTGTTGAAGGGTCAAGTGGATATGCTCGGCAACGGCGCGATTATCGTCGACGAGTACATGCGGACCAGCAAACCGGATGTTTATGCGGCGGGCGACAGCTGCGCGGTCTTTTACAATCCGACCCGGGAGCACGCCTACATTCCGCTGGCCACCAACGCGGTTCGGATGGGAACGCTGGTTGCCCGCAACCTGGTTGCCCCGACCGTCAAATATATGGGAACGCAAGGCACATCAGGGATCAAAATTTATGAGGACAATATTGCCGGTACCGGGATGACGGAAGCCTCGGCGAAGGAAGCGGGCATCGACGCGGAGGCGGTCATGATTACCGACAACTACCGTCCGGAGTTTATGCCGACGCATGAACCGGTCATGCTGAAGGTTGTTTACGAAAAAGACACGCGCCGGATTCTCGGAGCTCAAATCATGTCGAAAGTCGATCTGACCCAATCGATCAATACCATTTCGGTCTGTATCCAAAACGGCATGAAAATGGAGGAGCTGGCCTTCGTCGACTTCTTCTTCCAGCCGCATTACAACAAACCGTGGAACTTCCTTAACAGCGCCGGCTTGGCCGCGCTGCCGGAAGTGCCGGCACGCGAGGCCGTTACCGTTTAACTTTAACTTTACCTCCCATGGTTTTCGAACAGCCGTCCCGGGTGCATTCAGGGGCGGCTGTTTTAGTCTTCGGTATAAGCCCGCCGAATCTCCAGCAATTCGGGCAACCGATCGAGGAAGACATCCACGAGGGCCGGGTCGAAATGATGTCCGCGTTCTTCGCGCAGCAGGGCAATAATTTTGTCCAAAGGCCATGCTTTTTTGTAAGTACGTTCGCTGCCCAGCGCATCAAAAACGTCGGCGATCGCCGTAATGCGACCGAAGATGTGGATGCTTTCGCCGGACAAGCCTTGCGGATATCCGCTGCCGTCCCATTTTTCGTGGTGCTGGTGGGCGACAATGGCCGCGGTCTGCATCAGGGGGCGGGGGGATTTTTTCAGCATCCGATAACCGATCTCGGTATGGGTCTGCATGACGGAGAACTCTTCCGGCGTCAATTTGCCGGGTTTGTTGAGGATGGCGTCGGGAATGGCGACCTTTCCGATATCATGCATCGGAGAGGCGATGCGCAGCATCTCCGCCTGATCGGGCGGGAGTCCGTAGCCGAGCGCAAGGATATGGGAATATTCCGCGACTCTTCTGACATGGTGCCCGGTTTCCCGGCTGCGCATTTCACCGATCTCGCCCATGGAGAGGATAATTTCTTTTTGCGTCTCTTCGATTTCGTTTAAAAGCATGGCCGATTCCAGGGATTTGCCGGAATAGGATGCGGCGAGCGTAAGGTACTCCAAATCTTTTTCGGTGAAAACGCCCGGCGGGGTCAATTTGTTGACCGCCTGGAAGCAGCCGATGATCTCGCCTTCGCTGTTGCCGAACGGAATGACCAGCAGCGCTTTTGTACGGTACCCGGTCTCTTTGTCGGTTCGGAGCGCACCGTGTTTCAGAAGGTGGCCGTAGGGCTCATTCGTGTAGGCGTCATCGATGAACAACGGTTGGCCCGTGGCGACCGCGAGCCCGACGAGCCCGGCATCGGCAGGGATCCGAAGCTCCCGAACCCCGTGAGCGGCCGTGGTCCACAGTTCATTTCTCTGACGGTCGAGCAGCCAGACGGTACAGCGGTCGGCCCCGATCATCCCCCGCCCCAGGTCGGCCATATGCATCAGAATCCGGTCAAGGTGACGCTCGTTGGCGATCCTGGCCGCATATTGGAAAATCATTCGCAGCAGCGTTTCCGTGTCGGGTTGCTCCATCAACCTGTTTTGTTGAGAATCCATATGCCTGCACCTTCCTTCCGTATTACCGTTTTTTTCCTAAGTCCAAGATACTTCATTGCATTACGTCGCACAAAGCATTTTTTTGCAGGGATATTACGTGAAATATTTCACTATTGAAAGCGGTAACGTGACTAATGTTACTTATCCGTACCAGGGGCCAAGATACAATGAACGTAAAGACCGCAGTTCATGGACTGCTTCTAAAGGAGAATGGAGAGAATGGCATACAACAAACCGGATCAAATTGCGAAAGTGACGGTTGACATGGGGGTGAAAAAAGCCCACAATCCTCTGCTGACGGTGCTGGTGCTCGGCTTTTTGGGCGGAGCCTTTATCGCGCTCGGGTTCCTGCTGGATATTCGCGTCATCGCCGGCGCGCCGAAAGAATGGGGCAGCTTCGCCAATTTTATCGGGGCCTCGGTGTTTCCGATCGGCCTGATCCTTGTGCTGCTGGCCGGAGGAGAGCTGTTGACCGGAAATATGATGGCCGTGCCGTTGTCGCGGATGGCCCGGAGGATTTCGACCGGGGAGATGTGCAAAAATCTGGTACTCATTACCTTGAGCAATTTTGTGGGCGCCCTGTTTGTCGCTTACTTCTTCGGTCATATCGTCGGCTTGACTTCGGATGGCGTGTACTTGGAGAAGCTTGTGGAGATGGCCGGGCATAAGCTGGAGGCCGGCTTCCTGCAGGCTTTTGTGTCCGGAATCGGCTGCAACTGGTTGGTGGCGCTAGCCGTTTGGCTTTCATACGGAGCGGATAATATGAGCGGTAAAATCCTCGGCATCTGGTTCCCGACGATGGCCTTTGTCGCGATCGGATTTCAGCACGTCGTGGCCAATATGTTCCTGATTCCCGCAGCGATCTTCGAGGGATATTTCTCCTGGGGGGAATATCTCAAGAACTTTGTGCCGGTTTGGCTCGGCAACTTGACGGGGGGCGCGCTGTTCGTCGCCGGAGCCTATTGGACTGCTTACCTGAAAGACGGAGGAAAGAAAGCGGAGGCGGCCGGCGATGCCGTGACCGCGCCGGTGAGCAAGCACGCGTAAGAAGCCGGTTGCCGCTGTGGCTCGATTGAGAGACGGTCTCCTGCGGGAGGCCGTCTTTTTGATGTAGTTTTCGGATTAGCGGCCTTTAGAGGCGCTATTTCGGGCTGACTCGGCTCCGCGGTTAGATAGCGGTCTAAAAGGGCCTATTTCCCGGCACCGGACCCCAAAATCGGGTTTTGGTCCGTTTTTCCCAAAAATAAGACGCTGAAAGACCGCTATTTCACCTTTATGAAGCGAATTCGACAAATTAGCGGCGCGTAATGCCTTTATAGACCCGGTCCCGCTTACTCCTCCTGTGTCTGTTCGAGAGGGGCATGCGAGGGACAAAGCGCCGAAATCCTCCTTATTATCAGTGCCCTCTGAAGGCAACCTTGGTTAAACATAAAATTCCTGCAAATCTGCATGTTTTATTCCTATTATGAACCTCAATTTCAAAATTCCTGCAAATCTGCAGGAATTTTCGACGAAGTAGGCCCGTTTCTCTCATATCGCTAGAAAAACCTGCAGATTTGCATCTTTTTCCGTATCCCCTCGGGAATCGGCCTAAAATACCTGCAGATTTGCATCTTTTTGGAGTTGAAGGAGCGGGATCGGTTGGAGTTGCTGGAGATATTGGAGTGCACCGACACCTTGACCGCCATAGGCCCAATACGATTTGGAGGTCCGCGGGCTTGAGAATGTGTACTTTTCGAGCGAGAGCGCGTATTCTCATGCTCTCTTTCTATAATGTCTTACGGGGAACCAGTAGACATCGTTCCGTCTTTTTTCTAAGATTATAGAATCTGCTAGTTTGAGATGGGGGACGAAGTTATGATTCGTGAGGAGAACGGAATTTTTCCCGCGGTGTGTCCACTGGATTGCCCGGACACCTGCGGTTTGCTGCTGCATAAAGAGAACGGAAAAATCGTCAAGGTGACGGGAAACCCCGACCACCCGATTACCCAGGGGGCCATCTGCAACAAGGTGCGGAACATGACCGAGCGGGTCTACCATCCGGAGCGCGTGCTCTATCCGCTGAGACGGGTGGGGCGCAAAGGCGAGGGGAAGTTCGAGCGGATCAGTTGGGATGAGGCGTTGGCCGAAATCGCCGATAGATATCGCAAGCTGATTAAAGAGCATGGTCCGGAGAGCATTCTTCCGTACAGCTTCTACGGCAACATGGGGATTCTTAGTGTGGACGGCATGGACCGGCGCTTTTTCAACCGGCTGGGGTCGTCCCAATTGCAGCAGGGGATTTGCAATTCCGCGGGAAGCGCCGGCTGGAAGTATACGATGGGCTTCGGCGGGGGCACCAGTCCGGAGGATACGGTTAAGGCGAAGCTGATTATCATTTGGGGCGGCAATTTGGTCAGTACGAACATGCACCAGATCGCCTTGATCGAAAAGGCCCGCAAGCAGGGAGCGCAGCTTGTGGTCATCGACGTGCACCGCAATCGCACAGGGCAGCGGGCGGACTGGTTTATCCCGCTGTACCCGGGGACGGACAGCGCGCTTGCGCTCGGTATGATGCATGTTCTGTTCGAACGCGGTCTCGTCAACGAACCGTTCATGGAGCGCTACACAACCGGCTATGCCGAACTGCGCGAGCATGTGAAGCAGTACACGCCGGAGCGCGTTTCGGCGATCACCGGCGTGCCGGCGGATGACATCGTCCAACTGGCCGTCATGTACGGCGAAACCTCTCCGGCGTACATCCATATCGGCAACGGCCTCCAGCACCATGACAACGGCGGAATGACGGTACGGACCATCAGTTGCTTGCCGGCGCTGACCGGGCAGTGGCTCGTTCCCGGCGGCGGAGCGTACAAGTCTAACGGGGGTTATAACAAAATGAACGCGGAGGCGTTGGAACGCCCGGATCTGCGGCCGAATCCGGCGGCCCGGACGATAAGCATGAACCGTATCGGCGAGGCGCTGCTGACGCTGGACCCGCCGATATATGGGCTGTTCGTGTACTGTGCGAACCCGGCGGTCGTCGCTCCGGACACCGGGAAGGTGGAACGCGGCTTAAGCCGCGAGGACTTGTTTACCGTTGTGCACGATCTGTTCCTGACGGATACGGCCAAGTATGCGGATATTGTCCTGCCGGCCACATCCACCTTTGAAAATACGGACCTTTACGCCTCTTATTGGCATCACTACGTACAAATTCAAGAGCCGGTCATCCCTGCGCAGGGCGAGAGCAAAAGCAATGTGGAAGTATTTCGTCTTCTGGCGGCCGCTATGGGTTTTGAAGGGGCGGCGTTCCGCGATACGGAAGAGGATCTGATCCGCCAGGCGCTCGATTATCCGGCCAACCCGTATTTGCGGACCGTTACGCTGGAAGGTCTGAAAGAGCGGCGCATGATCAAGCTGGACATGACACACAAGGAGCGGTATCTGGACAACTTGGCGACACCTTCGGGCAAGATCGAATTGTATTCGGCCCAAATGGCGGAGGAGGGCCTGCCGCCGCTGCCGACTTATACGCCGCTGCGCGAAGGGTACGACGGGGAGAACCGGCCGGGAACGCAGGAGGCGTATCCGCTGATGTTCATTTCGCCGCCGAACCACAGCTTCCTGAATTCCACGTTCGGCAATGTGGAGAAGCTCACCGCGCTGGAAAAGCAGCCTACGCTGCAGATCCATCCGGAGGACGCGGAGGCCCGGAGCATTGCGGACGGGGAACGGGTCGTCGTATGGAATGAGCGGGGAAGTTATGAAGCCCTCGCGGCCGTGACCGACAAAATGCTGCCGGGCGTCGTCATCAGCCAGGGGCTATGGTGGGATCGGGACGGCAAACGGAGCCGGGCCAATGCGTTGACGCCGGATCGGCTGGCCGATATGGGCGGAGGGGCCGTCTTCTTCTCGACCGCTGTCGATGTAAAGCGGCAATAGATGTACTTGCCGACTTTCTCCTTTTCGGCGATACTATGATAATCTGGGCGTAATTATAGTTACATTCACTGTGATGGTATATGGTATGGAGAAGCCCTTAGGGGCTTCTTTTTGTGTTTTTAAGGATGACTTTATGGGTTAAGCGTGGCGCGGGCAAAGGAGGAGAGAAGCCTATGAAATGGTTGCAGTCGTATCCGCGGGAGGTCAAAATTTTTCTGGTGGCGAGTCTGATCAGCTCGGCCGGGGGCTCTTTAATGTGGCCACTGATCACGATGTTCGTATTCAAGGTACTGGGACGCACGGTGACGGACGCCGGTCTGGTTATCTTGGTTATGTCCCTCGGAGGGATTGCCGGGCAAGTTCTCGGCGGCTCCTTGTATCATAAACTGGGCGTGAAAAAGCTGATCGTCGGCGGAGTGGGGCTGTACGCGATGTTCCTCCTGCTGCTGCCGTACGGGAGCGGCAACTGGTCCCTGTTTATCGTGTTGATGGGGCTCGTCGGTTTCTTCAACGCGATGTCCATGCCTGCGATCCAGGCCTTTATCGGCTTCCGATTTGCGGAGCGGCGGGGGGAATTGTTCAATGTCATCTATGTGGCGAACAATATCGGCGTTGCGCTGGGGACCGCGCTTAGCGGCTTTTTGGCGCAGATTTCTTACAATATGAGCTTTACTTTGAACGGGCTGGTCTCCGCCGGTTTTGCGCTGTTTTTCTGGTTTTATTTGAACAAAGTTCAAAAAAGCGAGGGAGAGGTCCAACTCGCGAAACGCAAGACCACCCCGGAGGGACAAGACACCTGGAGGCTGCTGGGCCGCTACAATGTCTATCTGTTTATGGGGATCGGCTCCTTTTTCCTGTGGCTCGGCAATTGTATCTGGAATAACGGGGTTTCGCCCTTTACGATGTCACGGGGGATGCCGGAATGGAATTACAGTATACTCTGGACGCTGAACGGGATCTTGATCTTTGTCGGCCAACCGTTTATTTTATGGATTAAACGGACGTTCGCAGGCTCGTCGGAAGCGCAGCTTACGGCCAGCGCCATCTTTTATTTTCTCGGCTATGTCACGATGCTGTGTTTCCCCACTTACCCCAGCATGGTGGCGGCGATGATTCTGACCACCTTTGGCGAGATGTTGATCTCACCGGCCATTCCTTCGTTTATTTCCGACCGGACGGGGAAGGCCGCGCCCTTCTATCTGGGCGTCGTCGGCGGGATGGGAGCGGCCGGAAAAGTGGTCGGTCCTTACGCCATGGGCGTGCTGTTTGACTGGAACGGTTTTGTGCCGGTGGCCTGGCTGGCCGTTATTATCTCCGTCTTATCCGTAAGCGCGTTTGTGGTACATTCCTCACTTAACAAAAGCGCCCGGGGCAAATTGGCGGACAGCATTTAAAGGTAAGCATAAGGTACGCATATATAAGCTTAGGAAGGAGTTACTATATATGTCTGATATAATATGGACCCGCCTGTCGCAAATGCGGGATGCCGAGGCTTTGATGGAGCTGGACAAGCTCGTATGGGAGGAGAACACTTCCCCTACCCCCATCGTTTGGAAGTCGCGAGAACACTACCTCCAGAAATGCCCGCCAGGAACCCAGTTGATTGCCGGCGTCGGAGACCGGATATGCGGGTATGTGGGATTTGATTATCCCACGCCTTTGGAGAGCAACCGCCACGTGTACGAACTCAATATCGCGGTTCACCCCGATTACCAGGGACGCGGGATAGGGCGGACGTTAATGGAGGCCATCAAGGAAATGGCCGCGGAAAGAGGCGTCCGGAAGTTGTGCCTGCGCGTGCTGGCGTCCAATCCCGGAGGGCTGGCTTTTTATAAAAAGTGCGGATTTGTGGAACAGGGGCGGCTGGTCGAGGAGTTTTGGATCGGCGGCCGTTACGTGGATGATATCCTGATGTGGTGCCCCGTGGCCGGCCATTGATCATTTGGCGAGATATCGGTATATTTAGAAGAAGAAAAATCGGAGAAACTTTTGGCAGAGATTCCATGAATGGAAAGGTTGATCACCGTGGAGAACAACAATTTAACCCCTCCCAATTTTATTAAAAATATCATTACCGAAGATTTAAAGAACGGCAAAGTGGACAAGATCGTGACCCGCTTTCCGCCCGAACCGAACGGTTATTTGCATATCGGGCATGCGAAAGCCATCTGGATCAATTTCACGCTGGCCGATGAATTCGGAGGCCGCACCCATCTGCGGTTTGACGATACGAACCCGGTCAAGGAAGATATCGAATACGTCAACTCCATTAAAGAGGACGTGAAGTGGCTCGGCTTCGAGTGGGAAGAACTCCATTTCGCCTCGAATTATTTTGAGGAGATGTACAACCGGGCCGTGCTGCTGATCAAAAAAGGCAAGGCTTATGTGGACGACCTCAGCGCCGACCAAATCCGCGAAACCCGCGGAACCCTGACCGAGCCGGGGCAAAACAGCCCTTACCGGGACCGGTCGGTCGAGGAGAACCTCGACCTGTTCGCCCGGATGCGCGCCGGGGAATTCAAGGACGGAGAGAAAGTGCTACGGGCCAAGATCGATATGGCGTCGCCGAACATCAACCTCCGGGATCCCGTCATTTACCGGATTGTGCATGCGACCCATCACAATACGGGGGATCAATGGTGCATTTACCCGATGTATTCCTATGCCCATCCGCTGGAGGACGCGATCGAAGGCGTGACCCATTCCCTGTGCACCACGGAGTTCGAGGATCAACGTCCGTTTTATGACTGGGTGATCGCCGAAACGGAAATGCCGAACGTTCCGCGTCAATATGAGTTCGGCCGGTTGAACCTGGAGCAAACCGTCACGAGCAAGCGGAAGCTCAAAATGCTGGTCGACGAAGGGATCGTCGACGGCTGGGACGATCCGCGCATGCCGACGATTTCGGGGCTTCGCCGCCGGGGCTATACGCCGGAGGCGATCAAGGCATTCGTTTACGAAGCGGGTATCTCCAAAGCCTACGGTGCGATCGATGTTAAAATGCTGGAGCATTTTGTCCGCGAGGATCTGAAGCTGAAGGCGCCGCGTACGATGGCGGTCGTCGATCCGCTGAAGGTGGTTATCACGAATTATCCCGAAGGGCAAACGGAGCTGCTCGACGCCGAGAACAACAGCGAGAACGAAGAGATGGGTCACCGGCAAATTCCGTTCTCCCGTGAGATCTATATTGAACGCGATGATTTCATGGAGGATCCGCCAAGTAAATACTTCCGGTTGTTCCCCGGAAACGAAGTGCGTTTGAAGCACGCTTACTTTATCAAATGCCATGACGTGATCAAGGACGAGAACGGCGAGGTTACGGAAATTCACTGCACCTATGATCCGGAAACCAAGAGCGGCAGCGGGTTTACCGGTCGAAAGGTGAAGGGGACGATCCATTGGGTGGACGCCAGCGCCGCCGTGCCTGCGGAATTCCGCTTGTATGAGCCGCTGATTCTGGATGAGGAGCCCGAGGATGAAGGGGCGGAGGAGAAGCCGTTCCTGGAACGGATCAATCCGAACTCCCTGACGATCAAGCATGGCTTCGTAGAGCCGGGAATGAAGGACGCGAAGCCGCATGACAAGTTCCAATTTTTCCGGCACGGTTATTTCAATGTCGACCCGAAATACTCGAAACCCGGGCATCCGGTGTTCAATTTGATCGTTTCGCTGAAAAGTTCGTTTCAACTTCCGAAGTAAGATGGTATAATGTAGCTAGCTTGAATTTAAATAATCAAATATTTCGTTTTTTATGGAGGAGCCTGGTCAAACCAGGCTCCTTTTTGTCTTTTTTAGGCATGATAAACAAAAATAGTGGAGGGATGCGGATGTTCTTTTTTACGATTCTTATTATTTTATTGGCGACGAAACTGGCGGGGGACCTGAGTGCCCGCTTAGGCCAGCCCGCGGTCGTGGGGAAGCTGCTGGTCGGGATTGTGATTGGTCCGGCTTTGCTCGGATGGGTGGAAAATTCGCATATCATTGAGGAATTGAGCGAAATCGGCGTGCTTTTACTGATGTTCATGGCCGGGTTGGAGACCGATCTGGACGATTTAAAGCGAGCTTATAAGTCGGCGACGGCGGTCGCTGTGGGCGGAATCATCGTACCTTTTGTCGGCGGTTATATTACGGGGGCTGTGATTGGGCTGACGGTTTCCCAGGCGATATTTATGGGGCTGTTGCTGTCGGCCACATCGGTCAGTATCTCCGTCCAGTCGTTGAAAGATCTGAATTTGTTGAACAGCAGGGAAAGTACGACGCTTCTCGGAGCGGCCATCATCGACGATATTCTGGTCGTCGTGCTGCTGGCCTTCGTAATGAGCCTGTTCGGTGGGGAGGAAGTCAACTTGACGCTCGTCATCGGCAAGAAATTGATCTTTTTCCTCATCGCCGGATTCTTCATTTGGAAGGGAGGCAAATGGGTCATGAAGTGGCTGGCTCCGCTGCGGGTTTCCGAGTCGATCATCAGCGGCGGGCTGATCCTTTGCTTTTTTCTGGCTTTTGTCGCCGAAGAGCTTGGTGTGGCGGGCATTATCGGGGCGTTTGCGGCGGGTTTGGCCATCTCGCAAACCGACTATAAAAAAGAAGTGGAGCATAAACTCGAGCCGATCGCTTATACGATATTCGTGCCGGTTTTCTTCGTAAGCGTGGGCTTCTCCGTTTCGTTCGAAGGATTGGGATCGCAATGGGGCTTGCTGATCGTTCTTTTCATGGTGGCCCTGCTGACCAAGCTGGTCGGCTCCGGACTCGGGGCCAAGTTGACCGGGTTTTCGTGGTCATCTTCGGCCGGGATCGGCTCTGGGATGGTGTCGCGCGGGGAGGTGGCGCTAATTATTGCTACCATCGGGCTGGAGAGCGGACTATTGCAGCAAAAGTACTTTACGGTCCTCGTCATCGTGGTCATTTTGACCACATTAGTCACCCCGTTTCTGCTAAAACAAACCCTGGGACGGCACGCCGCCCAACAAAAAGATCGCTAGCCCGCCGATCCTCGCCAGGAAAATCGGGTTGGCCCGGGGTCAGACGCTGCTGCGCTCAATCAGGCGGAACTGAAGCTCCTCGGTTACCGGAGGCAGGGCCGGGTCCTGGATTCGACTATAAGCGATGTGAAAAGCCTGTTTGCCGATATCCATGAGGCGGTTGTCGATCGTGGTGATTCCGAACACTTCGGAGATCGGCTGGTTATCGAACCCGACGATGGCGACATCCTCCGGTATGCCGAATCCGTGTTCCTTGATGGCGACGAGGAATCCGGCTGCGATTTCATCTCCGGTGAGCAGCAGGGCGGTGGGCCGTTCCTTCATGCGCAGCAGCCAATCGGCCACGAGACGGCCGTCGCGGATTTCGCTGCAGCCGTCCAGCAGCCATTCGTCGCGCGCTTCGCCGCCAAGCTCCCGCAGAATATCGGCGTAGGCCTGACGGCGCCGCAGGCTGTTTTGGCTGTTCCGGCGGTTCAGGGTGAAACCGATCCGGCGGTGTCCCCGGTCCCAGAGGTAGCGGATAGCGTTTCGGAAGCTGGCATAGTGATCGTAGTAGACCGAGGAAAGCTTGCGCTGCCGAACGTCTTCGCAGAGGACGATCGGGCCGTATCCGGCATAGTCCTCCACTTGGTCGAGCGACAGAGACCGCGAGCAGATGATGACGCCGTCGATCCGTTTATTGCGCAGCAGATCGAGCACTTTGATTTCTTCCTCGGGCCGGTAACCGGTCTGGCACAGCATTAACTGATAGTTATGTTTAAGCGCCTCCGCGGCGATTCCTTCGATCAGTTTGGAAAAATAGGCGGTCTGGATCTGGGGAAGAATGACGCCGATCGTCTGCGTCATGCCTTTGACGAGATGCACGGCATTCATATTTCGGGCGTAATGCAGCCGTTCGATGGCTTCTTCGACCGCTTTCCGCTTGCTTTCGCTGACATAAGGATGCGCGTTCAGCACCCGGGACACGGTGGTGACGGACACACCGGCGGCTTTGGCGATTTGTTTGATATTGGCCAATGCGGGACGCCTCCTTCAACAAAACATGACAAAATGGAAGAAACGCTTGATCTGAAAAGCATTTCATAATATAGACTTAAATTAAAGGCTCGGAATCAGCGGCGTAACCGTCCACTTAGGGCGGGCGTAACGCGATCCGGCCTGTTTTTTTATGGCGGTGGTACCGGGCAAGTTCAGGTTAATCTTCTTCGGGCTGCGGTAAGGCCGGGGCGTATCCGTTTTTACCGAGACGGTTCCACATCAGGCCAAAGCCGATGGCTCCGATGACCGTAAGAATGACCCCCATCTTATACATCACCACAGGCCCGAAGTTTTGAAAAATCCAGCCGCCGAGCAGCCCCGCGACGATACCCGTGATGCCGCTGAGAGCCACCGTGTAGACCGCCTGTCCGGCGGAGCGAAGCGGCCTCGGGAGCAGCAAGGCGGTCAGCCGGGTGCCGACGTGAAAGAAGCCGCCGAAGGTCACGGCATGCAGCACCTGGATCAGGATGACCTGCACCGGGCTTGTCGCCCCGGCCATCAGATCCCAGCGCAGCGCAAACAGCAGGCTTACCACGGTAAGGCAGCCCATGAGGTAAGTCAGCTTTTTCTTCAAAAATAGATTCAGCAGAACGAAAGCGCCCACCTCGAATAGGGTGGAAAGAAAGAACGCAACGCCGATTTGAAACCGGGTTCCTCCGAGATCGCTGATAAACAGCGGCAAAAAAATGCTGTTGACGGCATTCGGCAAAGAGACGAGCGCTCCGAACAGCACGAATGCGACAAAGTATTTGTTTTGCAGCGTCCGGCGAATTTGGACGGGCGTCACGATCGGCGTGTTCGTCGTCTTGCGGATCGTCGGCAGCAAAAGCGCGGACCCGATCGCCAGCATCAAAGTTACGCTGAACAGGAGGGAGATCCCGTTTTGCCCGACGCTGTCGATGATCGGTCCGGCCGTAAGGGCGACGAAGGTCCATCCCAGAGAGCCCCATAACCGGTAGGCTCCGAATTTCTGCCCCATGTCCTCGATATACCCCAAGGTGAGACTGTTCGTATGAGCCAGCAGAGGGGTCTGGAAAAAGAACAGCAGTATCATCGATAAATACAGCATCGGGTAGGTGTTCACTTTAAAAACAAGATGGCCGACGATCAGCAGGCCAACCATCATCATTAAGAGCATCACGCGGATATTTCGCCCGCGATCGCTCAAAGATCTCCAAAAGGGGTGAGCCAGCAGGGAAACGAGCGGCCCGGCCGCCATCAGACTGCCGATTTCGAGCTTGTCCATGCCGATGTCCAGCAAATATAATTGAAAGAACGCGGCAAAGATGACCATGGTGCCGTAAGTGAAAAAGTTAAGCAGCCCGAGTGGCAGTTTTATTGTGGAATAGGGTTGGGTTTTGTCCCGCAAGAGTGCCATTCCTTTCTGTCCGACTCCAGTTTGGTGTGAAGCGCAAAAATGACTATGTCCTCAATGTAACATACACCTGAAAGGGGATACAAACCAACTTCTTTTTGTTTTGCCAGTTTTTAGATTTTGGGGAGGCTGTATAATGGCGATAACAGCGGTTATTCTTGCCGGAGGGCGATCAAGTCGAATGGGCCGAAACAAGGCGTTGCTGCCGATCGGGGGTATCCCGGTCATCGAAAAGCTCGTTAAGGAATTAAGCCAAGTAACGGAAACGGTCTTGATCGCAGGAGGGCCCAAAGAGACATACTCCTATTTGGAGGCGGAGATGATTTCCGACACGTTCCCCGGCGCGGGTCCGTTGGCCGGACTGCACGCGGGGTTAAAGGCGGCAGCGACGACCTGGTCCGTAGTCGTGGCGTGCGATATGCCGTTTGCCGGCCGGGAAGCCGTCCGCTGGCTGGCCGAACGGACCCTACAGGCGGAGAAGGAAGGCAAAGAGGCCGTGATTCCGGTCGTGGAAGGAAGGGAACAGCCGCTGCTTGCGGCTTATCGCCGAAGCGTACTCCCGGGATTGGAACGGACGCTGAAGGAGGGGCAGCTCAAGCTAACCCGCTGGACCGAAGGCCTGAAGGCCGACTATCCGGACGGGGCGGCCATGGCCCGAGCGGCGGGCATTCCCGCGGAGCGGATTCCTTTCAACATGAACCGGCCCGAAGACTATCGGCAAGCTTTGGCATGGGCGGAATCCCCGCCTGGCGAAGAGGTTTAGAAGGAAGATGTTGAGAGATTGTCAAAAATAACGCATGAAGCGCTTACATTTTGAGGTATAATAAGGTTGGAAGATGCATGATCCCCCTTAATCATGTGTCGGTTTGATTAATGAGAGATGATTTCCGTTGACAGGAAGTCATCTTTTTTTAACAGTCGAATACATTTGTTGTGTCAAGCTATATAAGCAGGGAGATGACGATATGACCACACTGTACAAGAAGCCGATGGACATTCCGGAAGAACAGGCGCGCTGGTTGGAACTCCGAGGTTGGGTATATCAGTTGCTGATGGATTTTTTGAGCCGTCCCCCGCGCATGTCCTTGATCGCTCAATGGCGGAATCGGGTGGAGCGGAAGAGCCCGGTGATTCCTATGAGCCGGGGCGGGAAGAGGCTGAAGGAGTATCTGGGGCAAATCCGCGAGGAAGAGCTGCGTTCGGTGTTTGCCGATGAAGCGGAAGAATACAGGCGGTTGTTCGTGGGACATCAGGCGGTGATGACCGCCCGCGAGAGTCTGTTTCGCGCCAAAGTAGAAGGCGTCAGCGCCTTTTCCTGCTTGGCCGAGATTCGGGAATTCTATTTGGAGAACAGTGTGGTATTTAACAAGCTCTCGGGGGAGAGCGACGATCATATCGCTTTGGAGCTGGAGTTTATGGCTGTGCTTAGCGAGGAAATGCTGGACAGATCAAGCCTGCCCGGACATGACCGGGACTTGATTCGGGTGCAGATTTCCTTTTTGGAGTCGCATCTCATGCGCTGGGCTCCCCGCTTTGCCGCCGAATTGGCCGAGGCGACGGAGAGCCCGCTATATACGGGGCTGGCCGAGTTGCTCGTGGAGTTTCTGGAAATGGATTTGGAGCAGCTTCACCTGTGGCGGAGCAGACTGGAATAGGAAGACGGGGAAGAGAAAGGCAGGGCGGGACTTAACTCGCCCGGCCTTTTTTTGTCTTACAGTAGGAAGAAACTCAAGCTTCATGTAAAATGGAAGGGAGAAACGTGCAGAATAGAAAAGGAGTACAACGATGAGGCGGGGACTACAAATTATTTTAATCGCGGCAATCCTCTTTGCTTTCTATTTTTTCGGCTTCGGGGTGTTCGGAAAGTTCGGAGGGATGCTCGTCAGTATATTTCAAACCTTGACCGTTGTTACCATCGGTCTCGCCATATTTATGGAAAACCGCAATCCTTCCAGCACGATGGCCTGGATTTTGGTGCTGGCCTTGCTGCCGGTCGTCGGTCTGATCCTGTATTTTTTACTGGGGCAAAACTATTTCAAACGGCGGAAATTCGATAAGAAAGCGGAGGAGGACCGGAAAAGCTACGAACGTATCGATCATAACGGAAGCATGCTGCCCCGGGATTTGTCGCAATTTACGCCGGGACAGCAGCGGCTGCTGCAAATGTCGCAGCGGATCGCCAGGACTCCGTTTTCCATGGCTACCCGTACGCGGGTTCTGACCAACGGGGAAGAAACGTTCTCGACGCTGCTGAAGGAATTGAAAAAAGCGCAGCATCACATTCATATGGAATACTATATTTATCGAGCGGACGACATCGGCCGGGAAATCCAGAAGACGCTGATCGAAAAGGCGAAAGCCGGGGTGGAAGTCCGCTTTATGTTCGATGCGGTCGGAAGCCTGGGGCTGCCGAAATCGTTTGTGAACGAATTGCGGGAGGCCGGGGTCAAGGTGGGCATTTTCGGCGAGGTGCGCTTTCTGGCCTTGTCCAGCCGGGTGAATTACCGCAACCATAGGAAGATCGTCGTGATCGACGGAAATACGGGCTTCATCGGCGGGCTGAATGTGGGGGACGAATATTTGAGCCGCAGCAAAACCTACGGCTTTTGGCGCGATACCCATATGCTCGTCAAAGGGGAGGCCGTGCGGTCGATGCAGGTCATCTTTCTGCAGGACTGGCAGTATGTGACCGGCGAAAGGATCATGGACGTCGAATATTTGTCCCCGGAGATGGAGCAGGGCTGCAGCGGTGCGGTACAGGTTATACCGAGCGGCCCGGACAACGAGAGCAAGGCGCTGAAGAACATTTTCTTCGCCATGATTACTTCGGCCAAAAAGTCGGTCTGGCTGGCAACGCCGTATTTTATCCCGGATGAGGATATTCAGACGGCATTACGGGTAGCCGCATTATCTGGCATCGACGTGCGGATCCTGTTTCCGGCCAAGCCGGACAAGTGGCTGCCGTTTCTCGCTTCCCACTCCTATTTTCCGTCGCTTTTGGAGGCCGGGGTGAAGATTTTTGAGTATGAGAAGGGTTTTCTGCACTCCAAATTGCTGATTGTGGACGGCGAGGTGGCGACGGTGGGAACGGCCAATATGGACATGCGCAGCTTTCACTTGAATTTCGAGGTCAACGTCCTGCTCGTCCAGGCCGACAGTATTTCCAAAATCGTCCAAGATTTCGAGCGCGATTTGCTGTCGACGACCCGAATTAAAAGGAAGGCCTTTATGAAGAAGAAAATCGTCGTCCGGTTGATGGAATCGGCCGCAAGGCTGATGTCCCCCTTGTTGTAAGAGGGGCAAGCGGCCGTTTTCGGCGGAAGAGCGTAATTTTAAGGAGGAAAAAAGATGGCGGACACATCCGGGCGCAAGTCCGAACATATCCGTATTTGCCTGGAGGAGCGGGTCGAGGGCGAAGGAATCCGGACCGGTTTCGAAAAATACCGGTTTCGGCATAATGCGCTGCCCGAGCTGAATTTCGAGGAGGTCAGCCTGAAGACGACGTTCCTCGGCGCTCCGGTACGGACGCCGCTGCTCATCAGCTCCATGACCGGCGGGAGCGAGCTCGCCGGGCAAATCAACGACCGCCTGGCGGAAGCGGCGGAGCGGCGGGGCTGGGCGATGGGCGTCGGCTCGGTGCGCGCGGCGGTGGAACGCGGGGAGCTCGCTCCCACGTTCGCGGTCCGGCGCAAGGCGCCGAGCATCCCGATCATCGCCAATCTGGGCGCGGTCCAGCTGGCCTACGGCTTCGGCGCGGACGAATGCCGGCGCGCCGTGGAGATCGCCGAAGCGGACATGTTGGTCCTGCATTTGAACAGCTTGCAGGAAGTGTTCCAGCCGGAGGGGAACACCGCTTTCGGCGGGCTGCTCGCCCGGATCGAGGCGGTCTGCCGGACGCTGCCTGTCCCGGTCGGCGTCAAGGAGGTCGGCTGGGGCATCGACGGGGGGACGGCCAAACGGCTTCGGGAAGCCGGCGTTGCCTTCATCGATGTAGCTGGCGCCGGAGGCACCTCCTGGAGCCAGGTCGAGAAGTTCCGCAGCGCCGATCCGGTGCGCCGCGCGGCCGCGGAAGCGTTCGCGGATTGGGGCATCCCCACCGCCGAATGCATCCGCGAGGTAAGGGCGGCGGTGCCGGACGCAGCCCTGATCGGCAGCGGGGGCCTGAACACCGGCGTGGACGCCGCCAAAGCGCTGGCGCTTGGCGCGGACCTGGCCGGGTTCGGCCGGGCGCTGCTGGAACCGGCGGTGCATTCGGAGGAGCGGCTCGACGCGCTCTTGGAGCGCGTTGAGCTGGAGCTTCGCACCGCCATGTTCGGGGTCGGCGCCGGGACGGTGGCGGCGCTGCGGAATACGCCGCGCCTGGTCCGGCGCGAGTAGGGGGACAAGCCAGTGAAAGCATCCGTTTGGAAATGGAACCGGCGTATGGCCGCGGGTACGGCGATCGGAGCGGTGATGTACGGATTAACGAGCTGGATCGGCATCCCGATCGTGCCGGATACCGATCTCAGGCCGGCCATCGCTTTGTTGGCGATATTCGGCGCGATTTTCGGGCCGTTTTCCGGTCTGATTGCCGGGTTTACCGGACACGTCATCAACGATTTGATCTTCGCCAGCGAGGTGTCCTGGGGCTGGGCCCTGGCCTCGGGCATCACGGGCGCCTGCATGGGCCTTGTCTATTTCGCGAGGGATTTCGATCCGGAAGCCGGGAGGATCCGTAAAGGCCATATGTTAATATTGCTTATCTTCGGGGTGATTGGCATTTTCGGGGCGCTCGCCTTTACGGGCTGGTTCGATATCTATGTGATGAAATTTCCCGATGAAATCGCTATTACTCAGGTGATTTCGGCCGGAATCGCCAACGTCTTCGTCTTTATCGTCCTGGGTCTCCCGGCGGTCTGGGCGTACGGCAACCGGCACAAGTCCGCGGCGTTTTGAACGTGGGGCGGCTGGCGGCTCCTTCCGGGCTGCGCTTAAATTAACGGGAAAATCTCCCGTTAATGTCCCGCTCTTGGCCTCTCGATCGGATTTAGCTGGAAAAGCTCCATCTATTTTGCGGCCCTATTGCCAAAATACACAATTTCAGGCGAATTAACGGGAGATTTTCCAGCTAATTCGCCTCTGCAGCCGCATACGTACCAAATTAACGGGAAGAATTCCCTTTATTTCGAACCAACCCCTTAGTTGCAGGTTTAGGTAGGGGCCTCCCTTTTCCCGAATGGCAGGCGCAGCCGAATTGGGGGCGTCAAATTGGGGGGGGGGCGAATTGTGGGTTGCCCAATGCTGTGTGACTGAATGCTGTGTGACTGAATGCTGTGTGACTGAATGCTGTGTGACTGAATGCTGTGTGACTGAATGCTGTGGCTGAATGATGTGTTGCCGAATGCGGAGTTGGCCGGATTTTACCGTAATTTTCGGGGTCTTCTTGAAATCTGCCCGGGGGATAGGTACTATGGTTGAAGAAGATGAGCAATTACAAGAATGAGGAGTTGTCATAGATATGGCTTTAAAGGCTGGAATCGTGGGCCTTCCGAACGTCGGAAAATCCACGTTGTTTAACGCAATTACGCAGGCGGGTGCGGAATCCGCGAACTATCCCTTCTGTACGATCGATCCGAACGTAGGGGTTGTGGAAGTCCCCGACCCGCGCCTGGACAAATTGACCGAATTGGTCGTGCCGAACCGCACCGTGCCTACGGCGTTTGAGTTCGTGGACATCGCCGGACTGGTGCGCGGCGCGAGCAAGGGCGAAGGGCTGGGCAACAAGTTTTTGGCCCATATCCGGGAGGTCGATGCCATCGTTCATGTGGTCCGCTGCTTTGAAGACGAGAACATCACGCATGTGGACGGCAAGATCAACCCGATCAGCGATATTCAGACGATCAATCTGGAGCTGATCCTGGCGGACCTCGACAGCGTCGAGAAGCGGATCGAGCGCTCCCGCAAAAATATGAAGGGCGGCAACAAGCAATACGCGCAGGAAGTGGAATTGCTGGAACGCATCAAAGAAGCGCTCTACAACGATCAACCGGCGCGCAGCGTGGAACTGACCGACGATGAGAAGCTGATCATCCGCGATCTGCATCTGTTGACGCTGAAGCCGGTACTATACGCGGCTAACGTCAGCGAGGACGGCGTGGCCGATGCGGACAGCAATCCTTACGTGCAGCAGGTCCGGGATTTCGCGGCCGCGGAAAATGCCGAGGTCGTGCCGATCAGCGCCAAGGTGGAGGCGGAAATCGCCGAGCTGGAAGGCGAGGACAAGGCGATGTTCCTGGAAGAGCTGGGATTGCAGGCGTCCGGCCTGGACCGGTTGATTCAAGCGGCATACCGTTTGCTTGGTCTTTATACGTATTTTACCGCCGGGGTTCAGGAGGTCCGCGCTTGGACGATCCGCAAGGGGACGAAAGCGCCGGCCGCGGCGGGCGTCATTCACTCCGACTTTGAGCGCGGCTTTATCCGCGCGGAGGTCGTATCCTATGACGATCTCGTTGCCGCCGGTTCGATGAATGCCGCCAAGGAACGCGGACAACTTCGCCTGGAAGGCAAGGAGTACGTCGTACAGGACGGCGATGTCATGCATTTCCGGTTTAACGTGTAGGGCAAAGATGGGCAAGCGGGCCCCTTGCAACTTCGTTTTCAAGCAAGCGGGCGCCGCCGATCACAAGTCTGCCGCTGTTGCGGCAGGCTTTTTTTATACGGACCCGGAGACCTCCTGGCCATGATTTCACGGGGCGCATCCCCTCTGTTCAATCGTATGGCTATATGGTATAATGTTATGTTGTTTACCTAAAAATCGTTTTTACAAATCATCGATTATTTTCTTCGCGAAAATTGTCATAGAGAGAGGTGACTTCCTTTGTTGGACCGTCTGCAATCCCTGGCTGACCGGTACGAGAAGCTGAGCGAGCTGCTCTGCGACCCGGATGTGGCCAATGATACCAAGAAGCTTCGGGATTTATCCAAAGAACAATCCGATTTACAGCCGGCCTATGAGGCGTATACCGAATACAAGCAGGTCATCGAAGAACTGGAAGCCGCAAAAGCGATGCAGGCCGAGAAACTGGATGACGAAATGCGCGAAATGGTCAAGATGGAAATCGAAGACCTTACGGGGCGCCAACAGGAGTTGGAGGAAAAAATCCGCGTTCTGCTGCTGCCGAAAGATCCGAACGACGACAAGAATGTCATCGTCGAAATCCGCGGGGCGGCCGGAGGCGATGAGGCGGCGCTGTTTGCGGCCGATCTTTATCGCATGTACACCCGTTATGCGGATACGCAGGGGTGGAAAGTGGAAGTCATGGACGTCAATGAAAGCGACCTCGGCGGCTTTAAAGAGGTTATTTTCATGATCAACGGCCGCGGCGCGTACAGCAAGATGAAGTATGAGAGCGGCGCTCACCGCGTGCAGCGGATTCCGTCCACGGAGTCCGGCGGGCGGATTCACACTTCGACTTCGACGGTGGCGGTCATGCCGGAAGCCGAGGAAGTCGACGTGGAAATTCTCGACAAGGATATTCGCGTCGACACGTTCTGCTCGAGCGGCGCGGGCGGCCAATCCGTCAACACGACGAAATCGGCGGTCCGGGTTACGCACATTCCTACTGGCATTGTAGCGACGTGTCAGGACGGCAAATCGCAGAACTCCAATAAGGAAAAGGCGCTCCAGGTACTGCGGGCGCGGATTTCCGATATGAAGCGTCAGGAAGAGGAAGCGAAATATGCCGGTGAACGCAAGAGTAAAGTGGGAACCGGGGACCGCAGCGAGCGGATCCGGACATATAACTTCCCGCAGAGCCGGGTGACGGATCACCGGATCGGACTGACTCTGCACAAGCTGGATCAAGTCATGAACGGAGAGATCGAGGAAATCGTCTCGGCGTTGACGCTGGCGGAACAGGCCGAACTGATGGATAAAGGAGAATAATGTTGAACGGTAACGGATATGTGTTATCTGGAGACCTGAATATTTCGGAAGCCCGCAGAGAGGCTTCCTCTTTTTTAGCGGCGCGCGGCGTGGCCGAGCCGGAGTCGAATGCCGAGCTGCTGCTGCGGCATGTGCTCGGTTTGGAGGGCGCGGCGTATTTGGCCGCCCTGCGCGATCCGTTCCCGCTTGAGCGCAAAGCCGAGTGGGAGGAGGTCATCCGCCGCAAAGCGGCGGGCGAGCCGGCGCAGTATATTATCGGGGAACAGGATTTTTACGGCCTGACCTTCAAGGTCACGCCGGCCGTCCTGATTCCCCGTCCGGAAACGGAGCTGCTCGTGGAGGCGATCGTCCAGGCGGCCGATCGCCTGTGGCCCGGCGGCGCTCCGCAGGCCGCCGACATCGGCACCGGCAGCGGCGCGATCGCTGCCGCCCTGGCCCACCTGCGCCCGTCCTGGCGCATTTCGGCGAGCGATATCTCGCCGGAAGCGCTCGCGGTGGCGCAGGAGAATGTCCGGCGGCTCGGCCTGGACGTCGCTTTCAAGCAGGGCAACCTGCTTGAACCGTTCGCGGGCGAGCCGCTGGACATCGTGGTCAGCAATCCGCCTTATATTCCGGCGGATACGATCGCGCACCTGCAGCCGGAAGTGCGCGACCACGAGCCGCGCGGCGCGCTCGACGGCGGTCCGGACGGGCTGGCGCCCTACCGGACCATGATGGCGCAGCTGCCGCTGCTGCCCCGTCCGCCCCGGCTGATCGGCTTCGAGCTCGGGATGGGGCAGGCCGGCGAGGTCGCCGAGCTGCTGCGCCAAGCCGGCTGCTGGAGCGAGATCGTGACGATCCCGGATCTGGCCGGTATCGACCGGCACGTATTGGGCATCGCCTAAAGGGCGGTGCTTTTTCGTTCACCGGACCGTAAAAAGCGGCCTCACCATACTCCCGTATCCAAATTTTCCGCGGAAGGATTGGGCAGAACGCCCAATAGACTTTAACCGGAGAATTCCTATACAATGGGAAGAGGATAAAATCAGGATGGCGGAGGACAGAGGAAATGCTGACCAAATTTAAAAAAATCGACTTTACAATCGTGTTCATCCTGCTGCTTCTGATGGGAATCAGTATTGCGGTGCTCTACAGCGCCACTTCGGGAACAAAATACGACGGCTATCATATCCGGATGTTCGTCTATTATTTACTGGGGTTTGCGGTGTTCTTTTCCGTGTCCCTGATAGATTTCAGACTGCTTATCAAATATGCGGTTTATATTTACTCGTTCGGTATCGGCCTGCTCATCGTCGTGATGTTTGCCGGTAATACGTACCACAATGCGACCGGTTGGCTTACGCTGCCCGGGGGGCTCAGTTTCCAGCCGGCGGAATTTTTCAAACTGCTGCTCGTCCTGTTTCTGGGCTTCATGCTCCTCCGAAAAAGAAAACCGAAGCTGATGTTTTGGCGCGATGTGGTGCCGATCCTGCTGGTGACCTTTATTCCGTTTGTGCTCGTCATGGCTCAAAACGATCTGGGGAATGCGCTCAGCTACCTCGTCATTTTGGCCGGGATGCTGTGGATCGGCAACATCAAATATACCCACGCCTTGATCGCCCTGGTGCTCTTTGCCGGCTCGGTATTCGGGGGGATCACCGCTTATAAGGTGTATCACGAACAAGTTTACAAATTTTTCGAAGAGATCGGGCGGGCCCACTGGATGGCGCGGATCGATCCCTGGCTGATGCCGGAGAAAGCTTCAAGGGACGCGATCTACCATACGCAAAACGCCAAGTTGGCGATCGCCTCCGGGGGAATGACCGGCGAGGGATACCTGCAAGGGGAGACCGTCCAGTCGGAACGGGTTCCGCTGACGTATTCCGACTCCATCTTCGTGGTGATTGCCGAGGAATTTGGATTTATCGGGAGTTCGGTGCTCCTGCTGCTCTATTTTGTACTGATTCATCGGCTCATTTTAATATCCCTGGATTGTCGGGACCGAAGCGGACCTTATGTCATCGTAGGGATCGTTGCGATGTTCCTGTACCAGGTGTTTGAAAATATCGGCATGTTTATCGGCCTGATGCCTTTGACCGGGATCACGCTCCCGTTCGTCAGTTACGGAGGAACCTCGCTGCTGATCAACATGGCCTGCATTGGCGTAGCGATGAGTATTCGGATCCATGGACATGAGGCGGAAGAAGATCAGCCGCTTACGACAACGCGTTACACGCGGGTCAAATCGCAAAACCAGTAAAATGCTCGGAAACCGGTAAATGCTCAGAGACCCGTGCTGTTCGGAAGTCCGAGAACGAAGGTTTGTCCGGAGGGTGTCCCGTAAGTCATCTTGAATGACGAGGGATGCCCTCTTTTCGTATAGTGACAGCGTCACGCCCCGAGATGCAGGGTAACTATGGAACCTTTTAACTCGTCCTCGTCGCAAAAATTCTTTTTACGGGTACGGGATGGGGGATGTATCTTTGTCCACTTTTGAAAAGACAGATTTAGGTTTTGTCTTTGACTGGTGGACGTTTTTCCCACGGCCTCGCATCGCCTTGCGATTTCATAGATTCATAGGTTTACTTCTCTCTTGAACGGACATACTGATAGACATCATAGAGTGCAGGGAGTGGAAGGGCTATGCGGCGGGGAAAAAAATACGGACTTATTATCTTCAGTTTGATGATTTTATTGATGTCCTGGGAGGGGCAAAAAATAGATTCGGCGGCGGCCGAAGGGGCGATTCCCCAGCAATCGATCCGGCTGCGGATTTTGGCCCATTCGGACGGCGTGGGCGATCAAATCGTCAAACGCCGGGTACGCGACGCGGTGGTCGAGCAGATGAACGCCTGGGTCGGCGAGCTTGAGGACCCGCAAAGCCTGGAAGCCGCCCGCGGCGTGATCCGGGAGCATCTGGACGAAATCGGGGAGCGGGTCGGGGAAACGTTGGCGGAAAGCGGAAAAAAGTACGGCTATAAGGTGGAACTGGGGATGGTTCCTTTTCCGACGAAAATGTACGGGGGCGCGGTTTATCCCGCGGGGGACTATGAGGCGCTTCGCGTTACTTTGGGAGAGGGGAACGGCAAGAACTGGTGGTGCGTTTTGTTTCCGCCGTTGTGTTTTGTCGATGCGGGAAGCGGGGATGCGCTGCAGAACGGTCAGGGAAGCCAGGCGGTCTCTGCCAAGGGAGGAGCGGATAAGCCAGTTCAGGCCGAGCCTGGGGAGACGAAGGTGCGTTTCTTTTTGTGGGATATGCTGGTGCGCTTGTGGGATTGGATCGCCGGGCTGTTTCGATAAAAATATACGGGTATCAAAGCAAACCGTGCAGATGGAGGCTCTGCGCGGTTTTTGTTTCGGTTATAATAGAAGGGTTCGTATATTATAAAAAGTTGGGACGGTTTGCTTATGGAACATCATCAGTTTTTACCGAATGAGGAAGCGGGGCAATCCCGGCGCACGCGCTGGTGGGATGTGTCCGTTTTAATAGATGGGGCAACCCCGGAGGTACAGGCGCGCCTGGAAGCGGAGCAGGGCTTGGCGGAAGCGGGCGGGGTGCTGGCGGCGGGCGGAACGGTGGCCTTTCCGACCGAGACGGTTTACGGGCTCGGTGCGGATGCGCGGAACACGGCGGCGGTGGAGGCGGTCTTTGCCGCTAAAGGGCGGCCGTCCGACAATCCGCTGATCGTGCATATCGCGGACCTCAGCCAGCTGGAAGGCCTCGTCACGGAGGTGAACGGGACGGCGCGGCGGCTGATGGATGCGTTTTGGCCGGGGCCGCTGACGCTGGTGCTGCCCGCGGCCCCCGGCGCCGTCTCGCCCCGCGTGACGGCGGGGCTGGACACCGTGGCCGTGCGGATGCCGGCCCACGACATCGCGCTGCGGCTGATCGCCGCAGCGGGGTGCCCGGTGGCGGCGCCCAGCGCCAACCGGTCCGGGCGTCCGAGCCCGACGCTGGCCAGCCACGTCGGGGACGATCTCGCCGGCCGTATCGACGGTATCGTCGACGGCGGGCCCACGGGGGTGGGCCTCGAGTCGACGGTGGTGGTGGCCGGCGACGACGGCATCGTGACCGTGCTCCGCCCCGGCGGGATCACGGCGGAGCAGCTCGCCCGCCATGCGGCGGACGTGCGGCTGGACGCCGCCCTGCAAAGCGCCGCGGAGGCGGGCGGACGCGACGAGGACATGCCGGCGCCGCGCTCGCCGGGCATGAAGTACACGCACTACGCCCCCCGCGGGGCGCTGCGTGTGGTGACCGGCGCCGCCCCGGAGCGGGTGGCGGCCGCCATCCAGGCCGAGCTCGACGCGGCCAAGGCGCGCGGGGAGGTCACGGGCGTGCTCGCCTTTGACGAGCACCTTCCGCTCTACCGCGCCGACTGCGTGCTTTCGCTCGGCAGCCTGACGGCGCTGGAGACGGCGGCGCATCGTCTTTACGCGGCGCTCCGCCGCTTCGACGACGGCGGCGTCACCTTCATTCTGGCCGAGTCCTGCCCGCGGGAAGGACTCGGCGCCGCCGTGATGAACCGCCTGCTTAAAGCGGCGGGCGGAAAGGTAATAAAGGTGTAGGGAGATATCGGATATCCTTAACGGAGGGAGGTCGAAGGCGAAATGATATCGATCGGGCTGACCGGCTGGGGAGACCACGAAGCGCTGTATCCGCCGGGGACTCCGGCCAGAATGAAATTGTCGCTGTATGCGAGGCATTTTCCGATCGTCGAGGTGGACAGTTCGTTCTATGCCGTTCTGGGCGAGCACACTTACCAAAAATGGCTGGACGAAACGCCGGCCGATTTCACCTTTATCTTGAAGGCTTACCGGGGCATGACCGGGCACAACCGCGGCAAAAGCCCCTACGGCGGGCCGGGTGAGATGTTTCAGGCTTACCTGGATTCGATTCGCCCGATGGTGGAATCGGGCAGATTGAAAGCCGTCATGTTTCAATTTCCGCCCTGGTTTGATTGTACCGCCGACCATATCCGGCGCCTGCGCGCGGTCCGAAAATGGATGGGGCACCTTCCTTTGGGCCTGGAATTCCGCCATCAGAGCTGGTATGCCGCCGGGGTGCGCGACAACACGATCTCCTTCATGCGGGACGAGGGCTGGATTCACATTATTTGCGACGAACCCCAGGTGGGACAGGGTTCGGTTCCCGCCGTCTTGGAACCGACCGACCCGAACTTGACGATCGTCCGGCTTCACGGCCGAAACGAAGGCGGCTGGCTGCAGGGCGGCGCGCCCAATTGGCGGGAGGTTCGCAATTTGTACCGGTACAATCGCGATGAGCTGTCGGACTGGCGCGATAAATTGGCGATGCTGGAAGAGAAGGGCACCCGGGAGATCTGTATGATTTTTAACAATAATTCCGGCGGGGACGCCGCTCCGAACGCGCTCGAAATGATGGATCTCTTAGGGTTGGAAACGGCGGGCCTGCCGCCTCAGCAGCTTGATTTGTTTGGCGAAACCGAATAACGATCATGACTTGCCCATTGTCCGCATATGGTTGTACAAGTAGTTTTTGGACATGGGGGAGTGCAGGTATGACGGAGGCTTTTGCCCGATTGGGGGAATGGATGACGGTTCTGCTGATGGCCGTAGCCTTGGGCATGGATGCTTTTTCGCTCGGCGTCGGCATCGGAATGAAAGGGGTAGGGAGAAAGGATGCGGTCCGCATTGGCGCGACGGTGGCTCTTTTTCATATCCTCATGCCCTTAATCGGCATTTCCGCCGGCCAGTATGTCGGCGACCTGCTCGGTCATCTGGCGCGGTATGCTTCGGGGGGATTGCTGCTGCTTTTGGGCGCTCACATGATCTTCAGTTCCGTGAAGGGCAGCGGGTTTCAATCCATCGACCACCGAACTTTGTGGGGAGTCGTACTTTTCTCGCTGAGCGTGAGCATCGATTCCTTCTCCGTCGGGGTCTCCTTGGGGATGTTTCGTTCCGACTTGCTGTTGACGGTGCTGGCCTTCGGGATCTGCGGCGGATTGATGTCCCTGATGGGCCTGGCTCTCGGACGTAGCGTCGGCCCGAAGTTCGGAGAATATGGCGAGGCGGCCGGCGGCTCGATACTATTCACGTTTGGACTCCTGTTTATCTTTTGATACAATAACACTGATCCGAACCGAAGAGAGATGAAGGGCTATGGCGTTTTGACGGAGGTGACTAGCGAATGCGGATTTTGTTTGTATGTACGGGAAATACATGCCGGAGCCCGATGGCTGAAGGGATGATGCGCCAAATCGCCAAAGAGCGCGGGCTTGATGTCGAGGTGCGCTCGGCGGGGGTAGCCGCAAGCGATGGATCATCGATGTCTCGTCATGCGGAATCGGTTCTCAAGGAACAGGGAATCATGGACCGGATCGTATCGACCTCGCTCCACGGGGAGTTGGTCGAATGGGCCGATTTGATTCTAGCCTTGACGGAAGGGCATAAGCGGCAGATCGTGTATACATTTCCGGCGGCGGTGGACAAAACATATACGCTGAAGGAATATGTCGAGGATAATGCTGACGTACTGGCTGAAAAGGAAGAGCTGCAGCGCTTGGCGGCCGAGCTGGAACTGGACCGGGCGCTTGGGAAAAAGCCGGACGACGCGGCTAGGCGCAGATTGAACGAATTGCTTCACCGCTTGCCGGTATATGATATTTCCGATCCTTTCGGCGGTTCGCGGGAAGATTACGATCGGGCCGCGGCCGAAATCCGGGCGGCTTTGGAGAAGTTGGCCGACAGGCTGGCGAGCGACCGGGATCATTCCGGCGATACCGGATGGGGATGAATTGCCGGTTGCATTTGTGAGGGTTATGCTTTATTCTTAAGCTAGAAATGAAGATCCGATGTGACTGGCGACGAAAGTGGATGAAACCACGGTGGAGCATCGGAATATACGGCCGGTCGCCTGGGCAAAGAGCAAGACGCGTTGGTAGCGTCATGCTCTTTTTTCGTAAGCGGGACTTCTTTATCGTCAATATCCTTGCCGTTTTAGGTATAATAAGGATAGTTGTATGACGAGAACCGACATTTTTCGGAAAGAAGGGGTATCACGATGGAAACGGCAAACGCCGGAGAGATCCGGGAGCAGGTTGCTGAAATCCTGGAGGAGCTGGTGCAGGCCGCCGGACTCCGGCCGGGGCGGGTCGTCGTATTTGGCGTGAGCACGAGCGAGGTGGCGGGAGCCCGAATCGGCACGGGCGGCGCGGAGCAAATTGCGGCCGAGCTGTTCGCCGGTATCGACGAGGTTCGCCGCAAGTACGGATTTGACGTCGCCTTCCAATGCTGCGAGCACCTGAACCGTTCGCTTGTGGTGGAACGGGCCGTGCTGGAGCGCCTCGGGCTTACGGAGGTAGCCGCGGTTCCCGTAGCGAAGGCCGGCGGCTCGATGGCGGCGGTCGCATACCGCAGCTTGTTCGAACCGTGTTTGGCCGAAAGCATTGAAGCCCACGCCGGTTTGGATATCGGAGAGACCTTGATCGGCATGCATCTGCGTCGCGTCGCGGTCCCTTTCCGCCCCACCCTGCGGTATGTCGGGAAGGCCCGGGTCAACGCGGCCTGGACGCGTCCGAAGCTGATCGGAGGAGAGCGTGCGGTATACGCGTTGCCCAAAAACGGGGATTCGCGGTTGTGTGATTGAAGTTGTTTATTATTTAACATAGGAGGACTATGGACATGGATCAATTGAGAAAGCAAGACCCGGCGGTATTGGAAGCGATGAATCTGGAACTGAAGCGTCAGCGGAACAACATTGAGCTGATCGCCTCGGAGAACATCGTCAGTGAAGCGGTCATGGAAGCGATGGGTTCCGTATTGACCAACAAATACGCGGAAGGTTATCCGGGGAAACGCTACTATGGCGGCTGCGAACGCGTCGATATCGTGGAAAATATCGCCCGCGACCGGGCCAAGGAGCTGTTTGGCGCCGAGCATGCCAACGTTCAGCCGCATTCCGGCGCACAGGCCAATATGGCGGTCTATCTGGCCGCGCTGAAGCCGGGAGATACCGTACTCGGGATGAACCTGGCCCATGGCGGACACTTGACGCACGGCAGCCCGGTCAACGCATCCGGCCTTCTTTATAATTTCGTGGCGTACGGCGTACAGGAAGATTCCTTCCTGATCGATTACGACGAAGTGCGCAAAGCCGCGTTCAAACACCGTCCGCGCCTGATCGTGGCGGGGGCGAGCGCGTACCCGCGCGTCATCGACTTTGAAAAGCTCGCTTCCATCGCCAATGATGTCGGCGCTTTGTTCATGGTCGACATGGCGCATATCGCCGGTCTCGTCGCTGCCGGGCTGCATCCGAATCCGGTACCGCATGCTCACTTCGTGACGACGACGACGCACAAAACGCTGCGCGGACCGCGCGGCGGCCTGATTTTGTGCCGCCAGCCATGGGCTGCTGCGATCGACAAGGCGGTATTCCCGGGTACGCAGGGCGGACCTCTGATGCATGTGATCGCCTCCAAAGCGGTGGCGCTGGGCGAAGCGCTGCAGCCTTCCTTCAAGACCTATGCGGAGAATGTGGTCAAGAATGCCAAAGTCCTCGCGGAAACGCTGATGGCGGAAGGTCTGAACATCGTTTCAGGCGGCACGGACAACCACTTGATGCTGGTGGACACGCGCAACCTGAACATCACGGGCAAGGACGCCGAGCATGTGCTTGATTCGATCGGCATTACGGTCAACAAAAACGCGATTCCGTTCGATCCGACCAGCCCGTTCGTGACCAGCGGCATCCGCATCGGAACGCCGGCCGTAACCTCCCGGGGAATGGACGAGGAAGCGATGAAAGTCATCGGTCGGACGATCGCATTGGTCCTGAAGAACCCTAAAGACGAGGCGTCTCTGGAGAAAGCCCGTCAGCAAGTTGTCGAACTAACCGATAAATTTCCGATTTATCCGGAACTCAGCTACGAATAAGCGCCTGATTTAGCGGAAGGTTGACCCGTCGATGCGGGTCGGCCTTTTTTTTCGGAGAACACCCTATATCTTGCTAGCTAAATATGCAATAATTAATCTATGATAGCGCATACAAAACGATGACCGCCGGGTGAGAACATGGTATCAAGCAGACAACAGCGAATGCTCAAACAATTGATGGAGAACGACGGGGCCACTTATATATCTTTGCAAAATTTGGCGGAGGAGTATGGGATCTCTTTGCGTACGGTACGAAACGACTTGTTGGGGCTGGAGGATTGGCTCATGGAGCGGGGGGTGCGCCTGGAGCGCGATCGTACCGCCGGTGTCCGGCTTCGGCTCGGCAGCGACCAGTCGATACGGCTTGCCGCGCAGACGCAGCAGCGTCCCGACTATATGGATGCGAAGCAACGGATCGGACTGCTGCTCAAGCAGCTCCTGCAAGAGGCGAAGCTGCCCGTCAAAGAGGTCATGAAGGAGTTCGGGATCAGCAAAAATACGCTTTTGCAGGATTTAAGCGAAATTAAGCGGCGGTTGGAGCGCTGGGAGTTAACCCTGGTCCGGGACCGGGGGGTGCTTTGCGTCACGGGTGCGGAGAAACTCAAGCGAAGCGCTTATTTAAGTTTGCTGCGCGCCGAGATGACCGACGACCGGTTGTTCCGATATATTCTGGATCAACGGGAATATGGGGAACCGCGGTTACCGATCACGCCTTGGAAAGATTGGTTCAACACCGAAGATACCGCTATGCTATTCGATACGATGCAACGCCTGGAGGAGAAAATGGGCGTTCAATTTACGGATGCCGGGTACTCCACCCTAATTCTTCACATCCTCATGGCGATGGAACGATTGCGGGGGACGCATTCGATCGAAATGGATCCCGAATCCCTGTCCGAGCTAAAAGGCCATGATGCGTATGAATTGGTGAGGACAGAGGCGGGCCCGCGGATTGAGGAGCATTTTGGGGTGAAGCTTCCCGCGGCGGAAATCGGTTATATCACCCAGCATATTCTCGGGGCTCAAAAACAAAGTCTGCCGGCCGAGGAACAAATGATCGTCGAGCTGGCCGAGCAAATGGTGGTTCGTATCGAGCGGGATTTGGGGCGAAAGCTGCAGTTATCCGACCAAATTGTCCAGGGATTGGCCATTCATTTGAAGCCGGCCATTTACCGGGCCAAGTTCGGGCTGCAATCGAAAAATCCTTTGATGCGGCAATTGGAAGCCCAGTACGGAACATTGCTCGATTTGGTGGAGCGGGTTGTAAATGACGTGATGAAACCCTGGTCCGTTCTTTTTGATCGGGACGAGGTCGGTTATATTATGCTCCATATCGGGAGCGGGCTGATCCCTCCGCAGGCTCCTCTGCGCAAGCGCGTGGCGATCGTATGCGGTTCGGGCCTCGGCACTTCGGCCATGCTGAAGCGGCGGATGGCCGTGGTTTTTCCCCAGGTTGATGCTGTGGGGACATACTCGTATAAAGAGTCGGCAGGCATCAAGATCGTCGAAGTGGATGCCATCGTCAGCACGATGGAAATCAGCCACGCTTTGCAGGTGCCCTGGGTCAAAGTGTCCCCGCTTCTCGACGAATCGGACCAGAAGCGAATCGCGAGCTTCTTGGGTGTCGCACCTTCGGGGGAATCCGCGGCGGCTGCTGCTTCCGTCCAAGCGGTTAATGACATTCTCGAGGCGGTTGAGCGAAATGCCCATATCCATAACCGCAACGGCTTGCTGGAGGAACTGCTGCACTTGTTCCAGGGCGGAAGCGGTCGGGACAAGCGGCCGGCCGGGGAGTATACCCTTACTTCGTTATTACCGCCGGATTCCATCCGCCTTGGATTAGCCTCCGTTCCGTGGGAGGAAGCCGTTCGGGAGGGGAACCGGATTCTGATGGCAAAAGGGGTTTCGGACGCAAAATACGGAGATGCCCTGGTCGAAATCATCCAATCCAATAAGCATTCATTTATCATCCGATCCGGAGTGGCCTTTCCCCATGTATATATGCCGGAGTGTGTGGCGGCAACGGGCTTCAGCTTAATGACCTTTCGCGAGGCGCTGGCGTTCGGACCCTCCGCTCAACCGGTTTGGCTCGTTATTACGCTGGCGGCCATCGATAAGGAGCGGCATGTGGCTGCGCTCGGGACATTGCTGGAGGTTATGAACGACGAATCGTTCATGGCCGATTTGAGGCAAACCGCGGATGCGGACGGCCTGTGGCGAAGGCTGCGGGAGAAGGAGGGCAAATGAAGAAGATCGTCATCGCTTGCAACAGCGGTCTGGGGACCAGCCTGATGATCCGGTTAAATGTGGAGGCCCTTATGAAGGAGTTGAGCGTACAGGCTCAAATCGAGCATACGGATATCACCTCGTTGGATGCTTATGATGCGGATCTGATTATAGGTTCCAGCTATGTTATAGAATCCCTGCACTTGGCCGGGACGGCTGAACTGATCGGACTGGAGGACATTACGGACCGGCAGCATCTGAAAGCCCGGCTTATGGGATCCGGAACGCTCCGGGACTGGTTCGCCTGACAAATGAAATAAAATGAAGGATATGAATACCTAGACGGGAGGTTACCCCATGAATGCGACGCAAGTCATCAGCAAGGGACTACTCGGGGAACCTGCCCTGCTGCTCGGATTAATCGCGTTTATCGGACTGCTGCTGCAGAAGCAGTCGTTTCAACGGCTCATTCATGGCACGATCAAGACCATGCTCGGGTACACTTTGCTGCAAATCGGCGCCAACGCCGCCGGCTCATCCTTATCCAATTTATCGGCGGTCATCCAGAAAGGATTTCAAATTATCGGGATCATCCCGCATAACGAGACGATAACCGCTTTGGCCCAGATTAATTACGGTGAAGAGATCGCGCTAATTATGCTGGCCGGGATGATCGTCCATCTCTTGATTGCCCGCCTGACTCCGGTCAAATACATCTTTCTGACGGGGCATCATATGCTGTTCATGGCCTCGCTGCTGGCGGGCGTTCTGGTTTCGATGTCCATGCCGTTATGGCAGGTGATGGCGGGCGGCGGTTTGGTCTTGGCTTTGTGCATGTCGTTTGCCCCGCTGATCGCCCAGCCTTATGTTCGACGGGTGACGGGAAACGATGACTTTGCGCTGGGGCACTTCAATAGCGTCGGATATGTTCTAAGCGGGTTTATCGCCTCGTGGTTCAAGAAGGGGCCCGAGCCGCCGGAGTCGCCTGGACTGCAAAGGCTTCGGTCTTTTTTTCAGGATCATATGGTCGTGATCACAGGGTTCACGTTCGTCCTCTTCCTTTTTTCGGGACTGTTCGCCTCTTCCGGAGGGATTGCCGAGATGTTCTCCGGCCGCCATCTTCTGGTCGTTTCCCTGATTCAGGCAACCTGGTTCGCGGGAGGGTGCTACGTTATCCTGGCGGGCGTACGCATGCTCCTGTCCGAAATCGTCCCCGCTTTCAAAGGGATTGCCGACCGCGTTGTTCCGGGGGCTATCCCTGCTCTGGATTGCCCGGTGATGTTCAAGTTTTCGCCTTTTTCGGCCATGGTCGGCTTTCTTCTGAGTTTCGCGGGGGGGCTTGTGGCGATGGCCGTGCTATTCCAGGTTCAGTACACGGTGATCATCCCCGGGGTAATTCCGCACTTTTTCTCGGGGGGGACGGCCGGCGTTATCGCCTATAAGATGGGAGGCCGCAAGGGCTTGGTCGTCGCTTCGCTATGCCATGGGTTTGCGATTACCATGCTTCCGACATTACTGATTCCCCTGCTGTCCAATCTCGGTTATTTGCGGGCGACCTTCGCCGATAGCGACTTTTCGGTCATCGGTGTGATGGTCCATAAGTTATTCGGTTGGTTGCTGGGATAGCGGCCGTTCAAGGGGCTTACCCTTGGACGGCCGCTTTGCGGTTTTGGTCCGCTGTGCGCTTTTTCAGCAGGTTGTGGGCAAGGGAAAGCCACCCGAGCGGTGTAAAGGATTCTTACGCACACGCTTGGACTGCAACTAATGGTTTGGTTTCGATCAAAGGGAATTCCTCCCGTTAATTTGGTGCGTGGGCGGCTGTAGAGGCGAATTACCTGGAAAACCTCCCGCTAATTCGCCTGAAATAGCGTATATCAGCAATTGGGCCGCAAAATAGATGGAGCTTTTCCAGCTAAATCGGATCGAAGAGCCAAGAGCGGTATATTAACGGGAAGTTTTCCCGTTAATAGTGTAGACTTCGACGGTGGGACCAGCCCGTTCTTTCTTTACGAAAGAAAATCCATCCTAAAGCTTGTCTATCGAGTCCAGAATCCGGTTGACCGGGGATTCGTACTTCTCCCGCAATGCGATGACGGTCGAATCCGTAGCATACAGCATTTTATTGTCTATTCCATGGATCACATATTCCTTCTCAAACAACCCGATTTCGGGATCATGCTCGTACGTAAGCACCCCTGCTGTTAAACCCGTTGTTGTAGTAATGACATCCCTGCTCTTGAATGTAAAACCCTCTTTATAATCGGGAAAGTGGATCAGCAGCGCATCCAGCTCCTCTTCCAGCGGAAGTGCTGCTTCTGTTTGTTCCCGGATTTCAATCAAAACATTCGTCTGCCAATTGGCTTCCGCATCGGGAGCCATAATCAGCAGTACGTTTTCCTCTTTCAATTCCTCGACCGTCCAATCCTTGGGATAACGAAATTGAAGCGCTTTTTGTGTATCTCTGTAAATCAGGTATTCGTCTTCATCTGAAACGGACGGTCTTGATGGGTTCAGACGAATCGGCTTATTTCCCTTTTCGGTTAATGGAGGAAATTGGAGGCATAGAGAGCTGGCGCAGCCGGTGTCTAGTCCCTTCGTTCGTCCTAATTCATTAGTTTTATATGAATTTTCACACGAACTGGTTCTATCCCTTCCTGCTGGGCCGATACATTGGGATTTCCACAAGAAGGCGGGGCCGGGCTTTTTGGTCCGCCCGTTTTTTTGCCGCAAGAAGTGGCAGAGACTTGGACTCACAGTTTTGTAAGCGCAACCAATATAATTAAGTCATAAATGATAAAGGGGGATTTCAAGATGAGTAAAAAGAGATGGATGAGTTCGGTAGCCGTATTAGCGGTGGCGGCGCTGCTCTTTACAGGTTGCGGGTCATCCGGGGGAAACTCCGGCACCGCGGGGGATAAGACGGGGCAAAATGCCGGGGCTGCGGACAAGCCGCAAGGCAAATTGACGGTTTATGTCGGCTTTCAGGAAGATCACGCGGTAGCCGCCATCAAAAAATTTACGGAAGACACCGGGATCGAGGCGAGTATGATTCGGATGTCGGCCGGGGAAATTCTCGCTAAGATCCGGGCCGAGAAAGACAACCCGCAGGCGGATGTCTGGTATGGGGGCCCGGCCGACACGTTCGTCCAAGCGGCAAACGAGGGATTGCTGCAGCCTTACCAGTCGCCTGTCGCCGAAAAGATAGACGCCAAGTACAAAGACCCGGACGGCTATTGGACGGGCGTATATGTCGGAGCGGTCGGCTTTGCGTCCAATAAGGAGTTTCTGGCGAAGAAAGGCGTGGAGACTCCGCGGCGGTGGGAGGACCTTCTGAATCCGGCCTTTAAAGGCGAAATCGTCATGGCGGACCCGGCGTCCTCCGGTACGGCTTATACGGCGATGTATTCCGTCCTGAAGGTGATGGGGAGCGAGGAGGGCGGCTTCGATTACCTTAAAAAACTGCACCCCCAAGTCCAGCAGTATACGACTAGCGGCTCCGCACCGGGCCGAATGGTCGGCATGGGAGAAGCCGGCGTAGGCATTTTGTTCGCGCACGACATCATTAAATACCAGGAAGAAGGCTTCGACAGCCTTGTGCTGACGGTTCCTGAGGACGGTACGGGATACGAGACGGGATCGATCGGCATCATCAAAAACACCAAAAACGAAGAGCTCGCCCAGAAATTTGTCGATTGGGCCTTGTCACCGGCCGCTCAGGAACTTGGCAAGACGGTGGGAAGCTTCCAAAACTTGACGAATCCGGATGCCGTAGGACCGGAACAGGCTTTGAATTTGTCCGATATTCGTATGGTTGATTACGACGTAGTTGAAGCCGGTAAAGAACGTCAACGCCTGATCGACAAATGGAGCGCCGAGGTCAAAAAATAAATAACTGGGGACTACCTCCAAAGTTGTTATCTAGAGAGGAGAGAGCTTGAATGAGCGCCATGTTCAAGAGATTCAAGCGCGAGCCGCTCCTGCCGATTCTTATCGTGTTGGTCATGCTCTGCTTACTCGTTTTTATCGTATATCCATTATTCCAAATCTTTAAATCCAGCTTCGTCGGTTCGTCCGGCGAGGTTGGTCTGGAGGGTTACCTGCGTGTCCTCTCCGGAGGAGGATTGTTCCAGGCCCTGGTTAATTCGCTGGTGCTGGCCGTCCTAACGGCCACGCTGTCCACGGCCATCGCCTATGTTTTCGCCTATACGTTTGCCTATGTAAAGGTACCCTTTAAAAAGTTGTTTAACGGCATCGCTATCTTGCCGGTGATTTCACCGCCGTTTGTCATCGCGTTGTCCGCGATGCTGTTGTTCGGAAAACAAGGATTGGTGACCAAAAATTTGCTTGGCCTCGAAAACGCCAACATTTACGGGCTGCATGGGTTGGTCCTCGTGCAGACGCTATCGTTTTTTCCCATCGCGTTTCTGACGCTGTCGGGCTTGCTTCGCTCGATTAGTCCTTCCCTGGAAGAGGCGAGTCAAAATATGGGGGCCAGCCGCTTAAAAACGTTTCTCAGCGTGACGTTGCCGCTATCCGTTCCGGGGATCGCCAATGCATTCTTGCTTGTATTTGTTCAGTCTCTTGCGGATTTCGGCAACCCCATGACGATCGGAGGAAATTACTCTACGGTGGCCAGAGAAATCTATTTGCAGGCGGTAGGGAGCTATAATTTGCAGGCGGGCGCGGCGCTGGCCATGATTTTGCTGACCGTGACGATCATCGTGTATATCCTGCAAAACTTCTGGGTCGGCAAGAAGAGCTATGTCACGGTAACGGGCAAGCCGACCGGACAGCGCAGGATGATCGAGTCCGGGGCGATCAAACACGGGTTATTCGTTTTTTGTATGATTATGTCACTCGCCGTTATCGCCTTTTACACACTCGTCCCCGTCGGTTCGTTTATCAAACTGTGGGGGATCAATAACAGCCTTACCCTGGATCATTACAAATACGTTTTCTCCATCGGGCAGAAGGCGGTAAAAGATACGCTGATGCTGGCCATCGTCGCCACGCCGATCGCGGGACTTTTGGGGATGATTATTGCGTTCCTGATCGTTCGTAAAAGATTCATGGGCAAAAGAGCGCTCGAAGTTATCAGCATGCTGTCGATTGCCGTACCGGGAACGGTGATCGGGATCGGCTACATTCTGGCCTTCAATAAGGCGCCGCTCGCTTTAACCGGAACGGGACTGATTATCGTGGCCGCGTTTGTCGTACGCTCGATGCCGGTGGGCATTCGCTCGGGTGTCGCCGCCTTGCAGCAGATCGACCCGAGCATCGAAGAGGCCGCGACGAACCTGGGGGCCGGGGGGAGCAAAGTGTTCACCAGCGTAGTACTCCCGTTGATCAAGTCCGCCTTTTTCAGCGGTCTCGTCAACAGCTTTGTTAAAAGCATGACCGCGATGAGCGCCGTCATTTTCCTCATTTCGGCCAAATATAACCTGATTACCGCATCGATTCTGGCACAGGTCGAGGCGGGGCGGATCGGTGTGGCCAGCGCTTACTGTACCATCCTGATTCTCATCATGATCGTGGCGTTGGCGTTAATCAACTTGCTGGTGAAATGGATGGGCGGTAAAGAACGCTCCGCTTAAAGGGCGTCCATTCTTGAAGGAGGTATTGTTCATGGCTAAATCTGTAACGCTCCAAAATATATCGAAGGCTTTCTTGAACGATAAAGGGGAACGATCGTACGCGGTAAAAGGGGTGGATCTCAACATCGGGGAGGGAGAGTTCGTTACCCTTCTCGGCCCGTCGGGCTGTGGAAAAACGACGACACTTCGCATGATCGCCGGATTTGAGGACATCACCGAGGGGCATATTTACTTCGGAAATGAAGCGGTGGACCAGATTCCCCCGAACCGAAGAGACTGTACGATGGTGTTTCAATCCTATGCCCTGTTTCCTCATTTGAACGTCTTCGACAACATCTCGTACGGGCTTAAGATTAAAAAGATGTCCAAACCCGATATCATCTCGAAAGTTGAATCCGTATTGGATATAATGAATCTGCGAGATTATCGGGATCGGATGCCCAATCAATTGTCGGGCGGGCAGCAGCAGCGGGTGGCCTTGGCCCGAGCGCTCGTGATGGAGCCCGGCGTACTGCTGTTCGACGAGCCGCTGTCTAACCTGGATGCCAAGCTGCGCCTGGTCATGCGGGATGAAATTCGGCGGATTCAACAGCAGATCGGCATTACGGCGGTTTATGTTACGCATGATCAAAGCGAAGCGATGAGCATGAGCGATAAGGTTATCGTTATGAATAAAGGGAGAATCGAGCAAATGGGTACGCCGATGGAGATTTATCAGCGCCCCAAAACACAGTTCGTGGCGGACTTTATCGGGACCGCCAATTTTATGGAGGGTACGGTCAAAGGGACGGAGGAAGGCAGGCTGCTGGTGGATACGGCCGCTGGATTATTGCGGGTTCACCGGGACGGTTTTAAGACGGGGGACCGTGTGACCGTCGTGATCCGACCGGAAGCCGTATCGTTGGGAAACGGGCCGGAGCGTAAGGGTATCGTGCAAAAAAGCGTGTTTATGGGACAAACGCAGGAATACGAAGTACAGTTTGGAGGCCAGCTGTTCCAAATAACCGAGCACAATCCGATCCAGGAAAAGGTCCATGCGGTCGGAGCCTCCGTTTCCGTGCAATTTGCCGAAGATGCGCTTCATGTGATTTAACCCAACACAGTGAACTCGGGACGACATCAGGAAAAGGGGGACGGACGGCATGAAACGAATAACGTTAGGCGTACTTCTGCTGTCCCTTCTGTTCACATTATTGTCGGCCTGCGGCAAGGAAAGACAAGGAACGTTAACGGTATACGCCGGTTTGTATGAGGATCATGCCATAAAGGCGATCGAAACCTTCCAAAAACAGACCGGCATCAAAGTGAATTATGTGCGTATGTCGAGCGGGGAAATTCTGGCGCGAATCCGCGCGGAGCGGAATGCGCCGAAAGCCAGTATATGGTATGGCGGGCCGGCGGATACCTTTATTCAGGCGAAGACAGAGGGTTTGATGGAGCCGTACAATTCCAAACAGGCCGAGTCGATCCCTCCGGAGTATCGGGACCCTGACGGGTATTGGACAGGCATTTACATCGGTTCCATCGCCTTTGTGTCCAACAAAACCTGGCTGCAGGAGGTGGGGCTGCAAGCTCCTCACTCGTGGAGCGACTTGCTGAAGCCGGAGTACCGCGGGATGATTTCCATGGCGGATCCCCGTTCATCGGGAACGGCCTACACGACGATGGCTACGCTGGTGCAGTTGTTTGGCGAGGATGAGGCGTTTGATTACTTGCGGCGGCTTCATCGGCAAAGCATCGTTTACACTACATCCGGTAGCGTTCCCGGTCGAACGGTGGGCATGGGGGATTCGGGAACGGCTGTCATGTTCGCACATGATGCACTCAAATACTACAAGGAAGGGTTCCAGGATCTCATCATTAGCTTCCCTAATGAAGGAACCGGATATGAAATCGGAGCGGTCGGCGTCATCAAAGGCGGGCCGAACCAGAAAGAGGCCCGGGAGTTCGTCGACTGGGCGTTGAGCAAGCAGGCTCAGGATCTGGGCAAGCAGGTCGGGAACTATCAGCAGCTGACCAATCCGGACGCTGTTCCTCCCGAAGAAGCCATCCCTTTGGAGAAGCTGAACGCCATTCCATACGACCTTGAATGGGCCGGAAGGAACCGCGAACGCCTGATCCAAAAGTGGACCACTCGAGTGTTGGGTTTGGGAGATGAATAGTAAGCGTTGAACATTAGGCTTTATCGTTTTTTTTTGGTACGGAATATGCGAATCCCCCTGTCCTGTCCTTCCCTTATTGCATAAGATATCATGCGGCGGGAACCGGAATCGTCCACCGTGGATGGTCCGGTTAACCCGCATTCGGGAGAGGCAGGACGGAGGAGGTTTTGCAGGTGGGCTACCATTATACGGCGATCGGGGATTCATTGACGACGGGGGCGGGAGCTTGGCTTAGCGGCGGATTTGCCCCCGTCTATCGGCGCATGGCCGAAAGACGTCTCCATACCTCGGTAAACTATGAGAATTTAGGGATTAACGGGTTGACCTCACAGAGGCTGCTTGCCAAGATTCAGGGGGACCCGCGCTTCCGGGCGGCGATCCGGCGGGCCGATATCATCACCGTATCGATCGGCGCGAACGATCTCCGGCCTTATGCCGGAGCCGTCCGCGGCGGATCCCGGCTAGACGCTTCCCGCATCCCGCAAGCGCTGGGCCGGACGAAGGAGAATGTGAGGCAAATTGTCCATGACCTGTACCGGATAAAATACGGGCAGCCCAGGCCGTTCATCATTCGGATGGTAGGCGTGTACAACCCCTTTCCGAACAGGGAAGCGGGAAGGTACGCGCGTCAGTACAACTCGTTTCTCTATTCCCTGGGCGGGCCGAATTATCGTGTGGCCGACATTTACTCGGCGTTCGAAGGCAACGAAAGGAACTTGCTCTTTTTGGATGGGGTTCACCCGAACGCGAGGGGCTACCGCGTCATTGCCAGGGAACTGGACCGGCTTGGCTACATGCCTTTGCGGTAAGTGTGGAGAAATGTGTCGAATAAATGGAAGGAAGGCCGACCAGTTATACTGGTTGGTTTTTTTTGCGGGCAAGTAGTTGACAGCGAGAAAGAGAAGGATATAATTAAGTCAAATGGTAACAAATAACATCCCAGTAACACTCCACCGTAATGATTTTCTCCAAAGGGTCTACTTCAGCCAATTGAGCAAACGCTTGCATTAATGCATTTATTCGGCAGTTATGCCTCTTCCTACTTTTCTGCACCTCACCGTTAGATGGCGTACTCAGGGTTTTCATGATGACACGTTTTTATTCTCAAAAATGCAAACGATTGCGCGATTTCTCGTTTTGTATGAATGCATGGGTTAATACGAAAACAGGAGATGAGATTAAAGATGGAGTCGATTTCCTTGGTCCAGGTATTTGTAAGCGTTTTATTTGGTGTATCATCAGCGTCCAAACTAAGTAAATTGTCATCCTTCAGAGACACGCTAAGGCAGCTGAGAATCGTTCCTTTATGGGCGAAAAGAGCTGGAGCCGCCATTCCCTTGGCCGAGTTGGCCGTTTGCGTGTTGTTGTGGTTTCCTATGACATTGCGATTTGGTGCGGCGCTTGCTCTGCTTCTGCTCTGTTCCTTTGCTTGGGGGGCCTGGAGAGCCAAAGGCAGAATGGTGATCTACCAGTGGTTTGGGGGGCTTATTTCGGAAAAGTTCAGCATGGCGCTGTATACCAGACATTTTGTCCTCTTCCTCTTGAGCGTTTATCTTCTTGCTTCGCCGGTCTCGTCCGCACGGGCCTCGGCTTCTTTTGGGGAAATAGCGCTGGCGGTGCTCTCCTCCGTAGGGATCTTGGTGATTTATGCGCTGGGTTTAACGCTGCGACAGTACCATCAGCTCTACCAGGAATAGCACAACAACCGACTAAAGGAGTGACACGTTATGCCGAACATGTATGAAATCTCATATTTGCTCTTGTGGGTCATTGTGATTCTGATTTCTTACGTCGTGATTGTCATTTTAAAGAGCGCCATCACAGCCAGAAGTATGCTCTATGAACAACAAGAGGGTTTGCCGGAAGGGGCGGAGTTTCCGCTTGGGGGCCGCATTCCCATGGACGGACGAGCCGTGCCCCTTAAGGACCATGGCAAGCTCGGCACACTTATATTTTTGACTTCTTCCCAATGCTTGGCCTGCAAAAAGCTGTACTCGGTCATTAACGATGTACAGAAGAAAATGTCGGTGTATCAGTATCTGTTCATGATGTCCGGTCCGGAGGACGAGGTAAACGCCGTCATTAAGGAGTATGAACTCCAGGTTCCGATTATTCATGTGGAAAATTTCAAGGATCTGCAAACTCCCTTCGTTCCGTTTGGATACTATGTGTCCCCGGATGGCTTGATCCGAGCGAAAGGAATTATAAATAACGAAGGCCATCTGCAAGCGCTGGTCTCGCATGGGGAAGAGCGAGTTTCGGCGTAAGGGGAAGGGCCGGTGGATCGATGAAATGTCGGTTCCTTGAACTGAGTTAGCTAAGGCGATTCCAGCCTTACCTATAAAAAACCTCTTTGAAAGGAGGTGAAAAATTATGTGCTCCGGATCTTATTTGTATACGTATTGTCAACAGCTTGAATATCCTTGCAATGGAACTACTAAGCAACAATCGTGTCAATACTATTCTAGCGGCTGCTCCGTTTGTAAGTGCGGGTGTTAACTAAGCAACAAAATGAAGATGTCTGCTGTCCGATATAGACAGCAGACCTTTCATTTATTATGGAGTGATGGACCAAATGCAGGTAGTGTATTGGTTAAAGTGATAATTCATCAATATGATTCGGGCCAACGCCCAGATGCAAACCTAAGAAGAAAGAGTGTAGCCGAAGTGAACCATAAGGGAGTCCTTCGAGGATTGCTGATTGAGATCGTTCCGTTTATATGGAGGTCGGCCCCTGTCCGATTGGCCGTGATGATGGTCATTCGTACTTTGGAGGCTTTGCAGCCGGCGGTTCAAATTTACCTGACCAAGCGGCTGGTGGAGCAAGCTTCCCTTTTGTTTCAAGGGAATAAGGAAATGCTGCTGCCCGCGCTGACGACGATCGGTTGGCAGGCCTTGTTTTTTCTGACCGCTCTGGGCTTAAGGTCGCTTTCCCATATGCTTCTTCTGGTCATCAAGCAAAAAGCGCAGTTTCGATTGGACCGGGAGATCGCGGAAAAATGCTCCAGACTGGATTATATTTACTTCGAGCAGTCCGAATATTACGACCGCCTGCAGAGAGTCACTCAAGGACTGGCTTATCGCGGGCTATCCGTGTTGGATCATTTTTTTCTGGTCCTGCAAAGCCTCATTACGTTAACTTCACTGCTTGTGGTTCTGGCCGGGTTTCATAGGATGCTGTCCGCAGGCGTACTGTGTCTGATTATCCCTTCCTTCTTAATCAATATGAAGCTGGGTCAAAAAAGATACAAACAGATGATCGCCCAAACGCCTTCGAGCCGCAAAGTCCATTATTTCATGGGCTTGATGACCGGCAGGGAGTCCGCCAAAGAAATGAAGCTGTTCAAGTTGTATCCTTACATCATCGACCAATGGGGAAAGTTGTATTGGAAAAATGCCAGGGAAAAGGCTGCTTTAGAAAAGTCGGGGCAATGGCTCGGCGGTTTCTCCGAGTTTTTCTCCTATGCGTTTACGGCGCTTTCCACCGTGATCGTCCTTCTAATGAGCGATACGGGCGGTCTGACGATCGGGGTTTTTGTGGCCATGATCCAGACCGTGACGACAGCCAAGGACAGTGTGATGCTGATCGCCGCCAATCTATCGGGCATTTACGAAAACGCTTTGTTTACCAGCGAACTGATCCAATTTATGCATCTGTCGGAGAAGAAACCGAAGGATCGCACGGATTTACCGGAGCTATCGCCCGAACCTCGTGAAGCGGTACAAAAGGGCCTTGTGGTAGAGGGGTTGAGCTTCACCTATCCCAATCAGCGGACGCCGGCTTTGGCGGATGTCGGGTTTCACGTCAAGCCCGGACAGCGTGTGGCTATTGTCGGACACAATGGAGCCGGAAAGAGTACGTTGGCCAAATGCCTGCTTGGCCTATATAACCCTCAATATGGAAGAGTGCTTTGGAACGGCAAGGAGATTTCCATGGATGAGGAATACAAGCCGCTCAGTGCCGTTTTTCAAGACTTTATGCAGTACCAATTAACATTGAAAGAAAATATCGGATTCGGCCGGATTTCAGCGCTGGAGGACCAGGGCCGGTTGGAGATGGCGGCGGTCAAGACGGGAGTGGATTCGATTTCCCGCTCGCTTCCGTATGGATATGACACGCTTCTGGGCTACGAATATGAAGGAGGCAAAGAGTTGTCCCAAGGACAATGGCAAAAGGTGGCGCTAAGCCGTTCCTTTTTTAATACGGATGCCGAGCTGGTTATATACGACGAGCCCACTTCCGCATTAGACCCTATTGCCGAGGCCGCTTTGTTTGAACGATTTTCGGAATTGGTGGAAGGGAAAACGAGTATCATGATCTCCCATCGGCTCGGAAGCTGCCGCCATGCGGATCTGATTCTGGTGCTGAAAGACGGACGCCTAGTAGAACAGGGAACGCATGTGCAACTGCTTCAGCGCCAAGGGGAGTATGCGCGCATGTATGAGGCCCAGTCCCAATGGTATGACATGAACGGAGTGATCGCATGAGAAAAACGCTGGATTCATTAAAAACGCTATTTGTTTCCTCTAGAGGCAAGGCGCAGAATACGGCGCTCACGGAGGGTGGGATCCCCCGGGGCGGGAATGTCGGCGATTATCTTCCTTTATTTAAAGGAAGGGACCAGATGGGAAGGAAAGTGAGGTCGGAGACGTTTCCCGGCCGGGTCACGAAGCTCATTTTTTTAAGCGATAGCTGCGCCTCGTGTATTGAAGTGCTAAAGCTCCTGGAGCATTCCCCCCGAACTAACCACTGTCTGGTTATAAAGGGGGATCCCGAGCCTTACTCAAACGCCGATTTGGAGGATATATCGTATGAATTTCCTATTTTCAGGTCATCCAGGGTCGTATCGGTGTTTGGAATTCAGCGTGTCCCCACTATTGTAACAGTAGGCGCAGAGGGACGCATTGAGAGAGTCGACGAGTTGGCCGATCCCGGGCAGTTGGGGGATCACTTGGAGGCGTCCTCTCCGGGTTGGCCCGGACGTGATCAGGGACTGCCTGTGAGTATGTTTCCGGACTCTCTATCGCATGAGGGGAAAGCTCTGGAGGGAGCAAGGAGCGTGATTCGTGACCAAGGTCCGGCGCTCGGCAGTTTCATTCCCAATAGAGAATACGTGGACCGGAGCGGCAGAGTATTGAGTATGCACTCCATCCAGGGTATGAAAGTGCTGCTGTTTATTTCGATGCACTGTGTCCGATGCTTGGAACTGGTGGCTGAGCTTCAGGAAATACAACAGCCCTCCGCCCGCTTTCTTCTGTTTTCTACGGGGAACGATGAAGACCATCAGGAGCTGGACGAATTTCTCCAGCGGAAGTGGCCCATCCTAGCTCTTTCTCCGGAGCAAATGGAGAGCGACTTTCTCATCCGAACCTTTCCTTTCGTCCTGGTTGCCGATGAACATCAGCGGATATGCCATAAAGGAACGGTCTATACCTCGCGTGAATTGGTTGAACTGGCTGGAATACGCGGAGGGGCAGCTTCAGGGTATCTTAATAAATGATGCGAGGAGGGACATGATGATGAATCCTTTATATTTAGACTATTGCGCTTCCACGCCTCTGCACCCCCGAGTGTTTCAGACCATGCTGGATTCCGCCCGGGATTGTTATGCCAACCCGTCATCCGTGCATGATATGGGATTTAAGGCCCGTCTTCGGGTGGAGGAGTCTAGAGAGAAGATAGCCCGGCTGCTTCAAGTCCAACCTGCGGAAATTATATTTACGTCCGGGGCCACGGAGAGCAATAACCTCGCGATTTTGGGCGTCGTTCGAGCCTGGATGAAGAAGACGGGGCGAACTCCCCATCTTATTATGTCGGAGATTGAGCATTCATCCGTTTATCAATGCGGTAAGCAGCTGGTTGAACAAGGGGCGGAGGTGTCGTTTCTTCCCGTCAATCGCAACGGGACTGTTGATCCGACTTCCGTGAAGGACGCGCTCCAAGCCAACACCGTTCTTGTGAGCGTGATGCATGTGAACAATGAAACAGGGGCCGTACAGCCCATCGGGGAAATCGCGGAGGTACTCCGATCGATGCCGGACGTTTTATTTCACGTAGATGGTGTACAGGGGTTTGGCAAAATACCGGTGGAACTTGAACCTATCGACCTCTATACCCTGTCGGGCCATAAAATCGGGGGGCCGAAAGGCATCGGGCTGCTTGTGGCCAAAGAACATATCGAGCTCGAGCCACTCATGTACGGCGGGGAGCAGGAACAGGGCGTGAGACCGGGAACGACCCATGTTCCTGCGGTGTTGGGACTCACCGAAGCCATCGCGACGGCCTTGGAGGAACGCGAGGAAAAGGCGGCGTACTTAACTTTGCTGCATAAATCGGCGTATTCCGGGCTGGCGGCGATACCTGAGCTGGTGATAAACAGCCCGGAGCCTCCGGATTCCTCGCCGCATATCATCAATTTTTCGTATCCGAAAAAAGGTGTGACTTCAGCGATGATGATCAGTATGCTGGGCAAGCGCGGCATCATGGTCTCCTCGCAGTCCGCCTGCTCGTCAAAAGCCAAGCAAAGCCGCGTACTGATGGCCATGACGCAGGATGAAGCGATTTCTTCCAGCAGCATCAGACTCAGTTTTCATGAGGACGTGAAACTCGCGGATGTCGAATATTTGGTTGCTTCCATTGAACAAACCGTTGGTGAGTTAAAGGTGAAAAATAAATTCGATCTGCTGAAGAAGCAGCTTGCACACAAGTGATGAATACCTAATTGCCGTACGAATCAAGATGCTGCCAATCCCCTCGATATCATGGTATAATCTCAAGCAAATACCGATGTGTTAAACGTTAGTCATATCTGACTTTTGGGTAAATTACGGGAGGTTGGCATAACATTGAAACTACTTGGGGCTGTTGAAGCCGGAGGAACCAAATTCGTATGCGGGATCGGTCATGAGGACGGTACCATTCTGGAGCGCGTCAGTTTTCCGACCACGACGCCGGAAGAGACGATGGGACAGGTGCTCGATTATTTTCGGGACAAGCCGGTAGAAGCGATCGGCATCGGCTCATTCGGCCCGATCGATCCGATTCCGGGAAGCCCGACCTATGGTCACATTACGACGACTCCAAAGCCGCACTGGAGCCACTATAATATCGTGGGAACCATGCAGGCGGCAAAAGGCTGCAAGGTCGGCTTCGACACGGACGTCAACGGGGCGGCGTTAGGAGAATTGCGCTGGGGGGCGGCCCGGGGGCTGGACAACTGCCTGTACATCACAGTCGGAACCGGCATCGGGGCCGGAGCCGCCCTGGGCGGGGGGCTGATTCACGGCCTGTCCCACCCAGAGATGGGACATATCCTATTGCGGCGCCACCCGGATGACACCTACGAAGGCATTTGTCCCTATCATGGGGACTGCCTGGAGGGCCTGGCTTCCGGGCCGGCGATCGTGAAGCGGTGGGGCGTGAGTAACGGGGCGGATCTGCCGCCGGAACATCCGGCTTGGGAAATGGAAGCCTATTACCTGGCGCAAGCCTTGATGAACTACATTTTGATTCTTTCCCCGCAGAAAATTATAATGGGCGGCGGAGTGATGAAGCAGAGTCAGCTCTTCCCGCTGATTGCCGATAAGCTCCAAACCCAGCTGAACGGGTACATTCAGCACCCGAGCTTGCGGGAACATATCGGCGGATATATCGTGCCTCCGGGACTGGGCGATAACGCCGGGCTCGCGGGCGCCTTGGCTTTGGCGGAGGCGGCTTTGCGGGGCTGACCCCGGTGGTGTAGGCCGGACGGCCGCCGCATGCCTTAGCGGAAGGCTTCGTTGGACGGGATTACGGTCTGGCGGGGCCTTTTTTGTTCCTCTTTTTTTGGCGTGATGCAGTATAGTAACGATGTGATGGAACCGGGACGGGAAAGCGTAAGCGTTAGGTAAATCCGGTTCATGGCATTCGTAAAAAGACAGTGATATAATAAACGAGATTTGTGGAACATTCGAGAATGAGAACGTGACCGCAAGTGAAGACTTAGCAATAAAACCGGAGGGACAAACCATGGCAAAACTGGTGATATGCGATCACCCCTTGATTCAACACAAGCTGACATTTATCCGCGATATGCGGACGAACACAAAGGATTTTCGCGAATTGGTGGATGAGGTGGCCACACTGATGGCCTATGAAATTACGAGAGAAATTCCGCTCGAATCGATCAAAGTGCAGACGCCGGTGGCCGAAGCCGAATCGCGGGTCATTTCGGGCCGGATGCTGGGACTCATTCCTATTTTACGTGCGGGACTTGGGATGCTTGACGGCGTTTTGAAGCTGCTACCGGCCGCTAAAGTGGGCCATGTCGGGCTGTTCCGCGATCCGCAAACGCTGCAGCCTGTCGAATATTACGTGAAGCTTCCTACCGACGTGCAGGAACGCGAGCTGATCGTCATCGATCCTATGCTGGCTACGGGCGGTTCGGCCATTGCGGCGATTGAGGCGCTGAAGAAGCGCGGTTGTACGCAAATTAAAATGATGAACCTGATCGCCGCGCCGGAAGGCGTCAAAGCGGTACAGGACGCTCACCCGGATGTGGACATCTACGTGGCCGCGCTGGACGAGCGGTTGGATGAGCATGGTTACATCATTCCGGGTCTGGGCGATGCCGGCGACCGGTTGTACGGAACGAAATAAGAGAAGCTCTTTTAAGGAAGGGAACCGCTATGTCTAAAATCAAAGTGATGACGGTCTTCGGCGTAAGGCCGGAGGCGATCAAGATGGCTCCGCTTATCCTGGAGCTGCAAAAACACCCCGAGGATATCGAATCGGTGGTTTGCGTCACGGCACAGCACCGGGAGATGCTTGATCAGGTGCTTGACGTGTTTCGCATCGTTCCGGATTATGATCTTGACGTGATGAAGCCGAACCAAAGTCTGAACGAAATTACGCTGCGCGTACTGGAGGGGCTCGAGAAGGTTCTGCGTGAAGCGAAACCGGATATCGTGCTCGTGCACGGAGATACGCTGACGACCTTTTTGGCCAGCTACGCGGCCTTCCTCCAGCAGATCAAAATCGGGCATGTGGAGGCCGGACTGCGTACCTGGAACAAGCTCTCTCCTTATCCGGAAGAGATGAACCGGCAATTGACCGGAGTTTTGGCGGACCTGCATTTTGCGCCAACGGACTGGTCGGCTGGGAATTTAAGGAAGGAAAATAAACCGGAGTCAAGCATATATATCACAGGCAATACAGTAACGGATGTGTTTCAATATACTGTACAGCCAAGCTATAACAACTCCGTGCTGGAGTGGGCCGCAGGGAAGCGGCTTATTCTGATGACCGCTCATCGGCGGGAGTCGCAGGGCGAACCGCATCGGAATATTTTCCGGGCCGTAAAAAGAATCGCGGACGAATTTGAAGATATCGCCATCGTTTACCCTGTACATCCCAGCCCTGCGGTGAAAGAGCCGGCATATGAAACTTTGGGCAACCATCCTCGTATTAAACTCATCGAGCCGCTGGATGTGGTGGATTTGCATAATTTTTATCCAAAAACCCACCTTATTTTGACGGACTCCGGCGGTTTGCAGGAAGAAGCGCCGTCTTTTGGCGTTCCTGTCCTTGTGCTCCGCGATACGACGGAACGTCCCGAAGGGATCGAAGCGGGTACACTGGAACTGATCGGCACGGATGAGGAGATGGTATATGAGCGGACAAAGGCGTTGCTCACCGATCGCGAGCTATATGAATCTATGAGTCGGGCTGCGAACCCGTACGGTGATGGGAAAGCATCGGAACGAATTGTCAATGCGATTCGTCACCATTTTGGAATTATAAGCGATCGTCCGGAGCAATTTCACAGAAAATTCACAAAGTAAGCAAAATAGGTTTTGCTCCCAGGCACAAAAAAGTATACAGTATTACTGTACGGTGTATGCTGCTGCATCAGGAATGCAAGGTCGAATTTAACATTTCGCAACTTTAAATCACTAAAAAACCTCAATTGACAAGAAGTCTTCACAATTAGTAAAATAAATTGGGATTATTAGGGTGATGGAATGGATGATCCGACAAAACCTGACAATAACGGCGGCCCCTGGAAGGCTGTCGCCTTGGTGACGGCGCTGGGGGCAAACCTTGCGGTATGCGCTGTGGGAGGATATTACCTCGGTTCCTGGATGGATCGACAATGGTTTGAAAACGGTCTCGGCATCGGTCTGGGCGTTCTTGTCGGTCTGGCTGCGGGAATCATGGGGATTATCGCTCTGATCAAGTCGGTCATGGGGGGAAATGATGGATGAACTGTCGAAATACCAACGTGCTTTGACAGTCGGAACCCTGGTTTTCCTGATGCTCTGTTTTCTCGGAGGCGCTCTGCTGCCGAAATATCAAAGCATTTTTCTCGGAATCGCGCTTGGCTCGGCCGTGAGCTCGATCAACGCGGTTTACCTGGGCCGAAAAGTACGGCAGGTGTCGGAAGCGGCCTTGAACGGCGGCTCCAAACGACTGAATTTAGGTTTTCTGACTCGGGTGGCTCTGGCGGTTCTAGCGGTTTTTGCCGCGATCAAAAACCCTCAATTTTTAAATATGTATGCGGTTGCCGGAGGCCTGGTCTTTGCACAATTCTATCTATTGTTAATAGGTATCCGATTTTCCCGTAAGCCAGAGTAGGACATTCAACCTTAGAATGGGGGTGAGAAAACATGCATGAAGCTCCGATTATTGATCTGGGCGGTTTTCGCCTCGATCTGTCCATCGTCATTATGCTGGTGGTTACCTGCGCGATCGTTTTTATCGTCGCCAAGCTGGCTACCCGGAATCTGTCGGTGGAGAATCCAGGCAAACTCCAAAATTTCCTGGAATGGGCGGCGGAATTTGTCCGGAACATGATCTCAAGCACCATGGACTGGAAGAAAGGCAAGCCGTTTCTTTCCCTCGCCATGACGATGATTATGTTCATCTTCGTCGCGAACATGCTCGGCCTTCTGTTTGGGGTTGTCACCGAGTATACTGACGCTGATAAAGCCAAGATTTTCGGGAAAGAGATTATCTCAGTTACGGAAGTTTTGCATGAGCAGCATGAGAAACATCCGGGCGAGGAAGCTCACGCCGAGGTGGCCTGGTGGAAATCGCCGACTGCCGATGTCAGCGTGACGATGGGATTGGCTTTGCTCGTGTTTTTGCTTTCCCACGGTTTGGGTCTGTTTAAGAACACGAAGAATTATTTGAAGCACTACGTCCAGCCTTACCCGTTATTCCTACCGATAAACCTGATTGAACAACTATCCAAGCTGGTCACGCACGGTGTCCGTCTCTTCGCGAATATTTTCGCCGGAGAGGTGTTGATCTCCACCATTATGACCTTGGCTAAAGCGAGCGCTATGGGAGCTATCTTCTCGGTGCCGCTGCTGATGGTATGGGATGGTTTCAGTATTTTCGTCGGCGCGATTCAGGCCTTCGTCTTCGTAATCTTGATGATGGTATACATCTCGCAGAATCTTGAAACTCATGACGAGCATTAGTTTCAACTTAAGGTGTGAAGCCATCTTCACCCTGATTGAACATAAAATTTGATTTTTAATTCTAAGGAGGATATACAAAATGGGAGCAATGGCATTATTGGCAGCAGCTATCGTAGCAGGTTTGGGCGCGTTCGGCGCTGCATTGGGTAACGGTATGGTTATCAGCAAAACGGTGGAAGGCATGGCTCGTCAGCCAGAAGCGAAATCCACTCTGCAAACGACTATGTTTATCGGCGTAGGTTTGATCGAGGTACTTCCGATCATCGGTGTGGTCTTGGCATTCATGTTCTTTGGTAAGGCTTAATTGAATCTAAAAAAGAACTGGCGGGGAAGGCCACAGCCGTCCGCGCCTTCTTTTTAGCCCGCATGGGCGGGAAGACATAACGGATGGGCTTCGGAAAGGAGTGACTTTGATTGAGTTTCATATGGGAAAACACCGTCATCGCGCTGATCGCGATCGGGATTTTATACTTTTTGCTGAATAAATACGCTTTCGGTCCGCTCTTCTCCGTGATGGAGAAACGCCGGGAATTGGTGCAGCAGCAGCTTAACGAAGCCGCACAAACCCGTGAACAGGCGGCAGCCTACGTGGAAGAGCAGAAATCGGCTCTTCAGGAAGCGCGTAAAGAAGCTTATGAGATTATCGAACAGTCGAAGCAAACGAGCAGCAAGCAGGCCGCACAACTGCTGCAGCAGGCGAAGGAAGAAGCGGAACGCTTGAAGGACGAAGCGGTACGCGATATCCAAAGCGAGAAGAACAGAGCGGTCGAGCAGCTTCGCAGCGAAGTGGGCGCCGTGTCCGTCAAGATCGCATCCAAGTTGATCGAGAAGGAAGTCAGCGAGGAGAAGGTGCAGGGCGAGCTGGTTGACCAGTATCTTAAAGAGGTCGGTGGCCGCTCATGAGCCGCGAGATCGTAGCCGCCAAACGTTACGCCAAGGCGCTGTATGAGATCGCCGCGCAGGAAGGCCGCACGCTGGAAGTAGAGAACGAGCTGAAAGCGCTGGCGTCCTCTTTTAAAGCCGGCGATGAAGTTGAGAGATTTATCGCTTCTCCCAATATTTCGTCGGAGACCAAGTGGGAACTGATTTCCCGGGCGATCGAAGGCAAATTGTCCAAACCGGTGGTATCTTTAATGAAGCTATTGGTGGAGCGCGGAAGAACCGAACTGCTTCCCGAGCTGTTGGAAGGGTACATTCAAATTTCCGGCGAGGCTTTGGGTATGGCTAACGCTACGGTTTATACCACGTATCCTTTGAACGAAGAAGAGAAGCGGCAGGTAGAAGCCGAATTCGGCCAGCTTGTGAACAAAAAGATCCGCATCGATAACGTGATCGATAAAGATCTGTTGGGCGGCATGAAGGTCAGAATCGGCGACACGCTGTACGATGGAAGTTTGGCCGGCAAGCTGGAACGGCTTGAGAAGTCTTTTCGAAGACAAGCACTGTAGATAGGGGTGAAACACTTGAGTATCAGACCTGAAGAGATCAGTTCACTGATTAAGAGTCAGATTGAACAATATAAATCGGAAATTGAAGTGGCCGAGGTTGGCACCGTTATTCAAGTAGGCGACGGTATCGCCCGTGTCCACGGACTTGAGAACGCCATGGCTAACGAACTGCTTGAGTTTGAGAATGGCGTGTTTGGCCTTGCGTTGAACCTGGAAGAAAGCAATGTCGGTGTCGTTATCCTGGGACCGTACAGCGAAATTCGCGAAGGCGATCAAGTGAAACGTACGGGGCAAATTATGCAGGTTCCGGTGGGCGAAGCGCTGCTGGGCCGCGTTGTTAACCCGCTCGGTCAACCGGTCGACGGTAAAGGTCCGATTGCGACCACGGAATTCCGTCCCGTTGAAAATAATGCCCCTGGCGTTATTGAACGGAAATCGGTACATGAGCCGATGCAAACCGGGATCAAGGCGATCGACTCGATGGTTCCGATCGGCCGCGGCCAACGGGAACTTATCATCGGGGACCGTCAAACCGGTAAAACGGCAATTGCCCTTGATACGATCATCAACCAAAAGGGCAACGGCGTAAAATGTATTTATGTCGCCATCGGGCAAAAGCAGTCCACCGTTGTCAACGTGGTGGAAACGCTCCGCCGCCATGGTGCGCTCGATTACACGATCGTCGTTACGGCTTCCGCTTCGGAACCGTCCCCGCTCCTGTATATCGCGCCTTATGCCGGGGTAGCCATGGCCGAGTACTTTATGTACAAAGGCGAGCACGTTCTGATTATTTATGATGACTTGTCCAAGCAAGCCGCGGCTTACCGCGAGTTGTCCTTGCTGCTCCGTCGTCCTCCGGGCCGCGAAGCTTACCCGGGTGACGTGTTCTATCTGCACTCCCGTCTCTTGGAGCGTGCGGCAAAGCTGAGCGATGAACTCGGCGGCGGTTCGATCACCGCGCTTCCGTTTATCGAAACGCAAGCGTCCGACGTATCCGCCTATATTCCGACCAACGTAATCTCCATTACGGACGGTCAAATCTTCCTGGAGTCCGACCTGTTCTATTCCGGTCAGCGTCCGGCGGTCAACGTCGGTATTTCCGTATCCCGGGTAGGGGGCTCCGCCCAAATCAAGGCGATGAAGAAGGTAGCGGGTACGCTCCGTCTCGACCTTGCCCAATATCGTGAGCTTCAGGCGTTCTCCCAATTCGGTTCCGACCTCGACAAATCGACGCAAGCGCGTCTGACCCGCGGTTCCCGGATGATGGAAATTCTGAAGCAAGGCGTCAACCAACCGCTGCCGGTAGAGGAGCAGGTTATCAGCCTTTATACGGCAGTCAAAGGTTATCTGGATGACATCGCGCTCGGCGATGTGCGCCGCTTCGAAGCGGAATTCCTGTCGTTCGTGAAGAACCAGCATGACGAAGTGCTGCAGTCGATCCGCGATACGAAAGATCTGACGGCCGATAATGAAGCGAAATTGAAGGAAGTTATCGAGAAGTTCAAAAGGGGCTTTGCGGCTTCCGTATAATAAATAGCGCATAAACCGGCCCTGGCTTTTTGCCGGAACGCCGGTTTGTGACTATGTTTTGGCTCTGCCAAAACTTGAGATGATGCTTTCGAAGTAACTTTGGCTCCGCCAAAGTTTTAAGGTGGTGAAATCATGGCAAAAGGGATTCGCGAAATAAAACGCCAGATCAAGAGCATTCAGAATACCCGTCAAATCACGAAGGCGATGGAGATGGTGGCTTCGGCCAAGCTGAGAAAGGCGCAGGAAAAGGCACAGGCTTCACGCCCTTACGTCGAGAAGCTGAAGGAAGTGGTGACCAGCATCGCGTCCGGCTCGGACGGCGTCTCTCACCCGATGCTCGTTTCGCGGGAAATTAAGCGTACGGCATACATCGTGATTACGTCCGACGGCGGATTGGTTGGCGGTTACAACGCGAACCTGCTCCGTATGGTAATGGATGAAATCAAGCGCAAACATGCCTCTACCGAAGAGTACGGTTTGTTTGTGATGGGACGGAAAGGCCGCGACTATTTTATCCGCCGGGGACTTCCTGTGGTTGAATCGGTTACGGACCTGTCCGACACGCCTAAGTTCGCCGACATTAAATCGCTGGCTTTCGCGGCGGTGCAGGGTTTTGAACTTGAGCAGTATGACGAGGTGTACCTCTGTTACAGCCGCTTCATCAACGCGATTACCCAACGGCCGACGGTGGATCGTCTGCTTCCGTTCGACAAGGTGGAGCAGAACCACGACGTGAAGGCCGAGGTGGAATATGAACCGTCACCGGAAGCGGTTCTGGAAGTGCTGCTGCCGAAATATGCGGAAACGCTGATTTTCAGCGCCCTTCTGGAAGGTAAAGCGAGTGAGCTCGGTGCGAAAATGACAGCGATGGGCAGTGCGACGAAGAACGCCACGAAGATGATCAATGAACTTACTCTGACTTATAACCGTGCGCGTCAAGCGGCCATTACCCAGGAGATCACGGAAATTGTGGCAGGCGCGAACGCGCAAGGCTAATTAAGCCAGGTTCGGGCAGCAATAAGCCGGGGGATTCCTTGAAGGCAAGCTTTTTTCGTTGGGAGAAAGCCCTGCTTCAGGAATCTTTCACGGCCTAATACGGTTTGAATACAGTTTGCGGATGGGCAAAGCTCAGGATAATCTTCCGAGTAGTTTTGTTGTGAACTTTTTCATGTGCCCCGCAAAACTTTTAGGAGGGAACGAAAAAAATGAACAAAGGACGCGTTGTTAGCGTAATGGGTCCGGTTGTTGATATCGAGTTTGACCGCGGTCAACTGCCGGAAATCTTTAACGCCATCAGAATTGTGAAGCAAAACGCGGAGGATGGGAAGGGCGATCTGATGCTGGAAGCGTCCAACCATCTGGGCGACAACCTGGTCCGTTGTATCGCGATGTCGTCGACGGACGGTTTGGTGCGCGGTACGGAAGCCGAAGATTTGGGTTCGCCGATCTCCGTTCCCGTTGGGGAAGTAACCTTAAGCCGGGTTTTCAACGTGCTTGGGGAAACCATCGACAACAAAGGTCAGATCGACGGGGCTCTGCGTAATCCGATCCACCGCGAACCGCCGAAATTCGAGGATCTGTCGACACAAGCCGAGATCCTGGAAACCGGGATTAAGGTTATCGACCTGCTGGCTCCCTATGCCAAGGGCGGTAAAATCGGTTTGTTCGGCGGTGCGGGTGTTGGTAAAACCGTAACGATTCAGGAATTGATCCGTAACATCGCTCATGAACATGGCGGTATTTCGGTATTTGCCGGCGTAGGGGAACGTACCCGCGAAGGTAATGACCTTTATATGGAAATGACGGAATCGGGCGTTATCGCCAAGACAGCGATGGTCTTCGGTCAGATGAACGAACCGCCGGGCGCGCGTCTGCGTGTAGCCTTGACGGGCTTGACGATGGCCGAGTACTTCCGGGATCAAGAGGGCCGCGACGTGCTGCTCTTTATCGATAACATCTTCCGTTTCACGCAAGCGGGTTCCGAAGTTTCCGCTTTGCTCGGACGGATGCCTTCGGCCGTAGGTTATCAGCCTACGCTGGCAACGGAAATGGGTCAGCTTCAAGAGCGGATCACATCCACGAAAAAAGGTTCGGTTACCTCCATCCAGGCCATTTACGTGCCTGCGGATGACTATACGGACCCGGCTCCTGCTACGACATTTGCGCACTTGGATGCAACGACCAACCTGGAGCGTAAAATTTCCGAGAAAGGGATTTTCCCTGCCGTGGATCCGCTGGCGTCCAGCTCCCGGATTCTGACACCGGAAATCGTCGGCGAAGAACATTACAATGTAGCGCAAGGCGTCAAGCAACTTTTGGCTCGTTATAAAGAGCTGCAAGATATTATCGCCATCCTGGGTATGGACGAATTGTCCGAGGACGACAAGCTGCTTGTAGCCCGTGCCCGGAAGGTCGAACGCTTCCTCTCGCAGCCGTTTAACGTTGCTGAACAGTTCACCGGCCTTAAAGGGAAGTACGTGCCGATCGCCGAAACCGTACGCAGCTTCAAGGAGATTTTGGACGGCAAGCACGACGACCTTCCGGAAGCGGCCTTCCTCTTCGTGGGTACGATTGAAGAAGCCGTTGAGAAGGCGAAGACGCTGTAAGTCGCACCGTTAGGGCGGATGCTTCAGAAATGAACATCCCGCGAACAGGAGGGATGAAAAGTGAGCACCTTTTTATTGGAAATCGTCACACCGGAGCATGTGGTCTTCTCCGAACAGGTCGAGAGTCTGACGGTCCGCGGATTGGAGGGGGAACTCGGTATTTTGCCGGGGCATATTCCTTTTGTTACCCCTTTGCAGGTAGCTCCCATTGTCGTGAAAGCCGGAGGGAAAACGAAGAACATCGCGGTGCACGGAGGCTTTGTTGAGGTCCAGGGCGATAAAGCGATTGTTTTAGCGGAGAGCGCGGAGTTGCCGGAAGAGATCGACGTGGAACGTGCCATTGCGGCGAGGGAACGTGCGGAACGCCGGTTGTCCGCCACCAAGCAGGATGTCATCGACCGCCGTCGGGCGGAGTTGGCCCTGCAGCGTGCGACGACGCGGATCAATGTTTCGAGCCGCTCGAAAGAGTAGCAAATGGGAGTCGGGCACCTGAGGGTGTCCGGCTTTTTTTGTGGGATCTTTACGTTGGAAACCGGACTTGGATAAAACCAGGAGAAATGGCGCCTTTTCAGGAATTACCTCCCCATGGAATGTCCATATTATGAATAAGGAAGCTCAAGGTTTCCAAAAATTAAATTTTCGGAAGAATAGATGAACTTGGAAGCCTTTGCAAACGAAAGAAATGCTGGATTATTATCACGCAGCCAAGTATGATATATAGGTCTATAAATTTATTTGTCTTTATCCGATATATTAGGGGAGTTATATTAACCGATCAGATCTCTGCGGCATAAATATAACGTGACAGGAGGGAGTTCATTATGAATCCGGTCGAGTCCGTCCCTGTATCGGTCGGGGTGAATGGCTTGACGGCCATACTCGTGTCTCTGGCATGCGTGGCCCTGTCTTGGTGGGCATTGCAAAACCTCAAGCTCGATTTATTCATCCGGCATCCGAAGGGACCGCAAGGCAAACTGCTTCAGTTGCTGCTTGCCGTCGTATTGGGAAGGTTCGTCGCTTCCTTCGTGCTGGAGTATTGGGGTTACACTCAAATGCTGCGCTATATGTTTTGATTCCTAAGTCTTTGGTTATATGTCTGTTAGACATTAAGGACGAGGAAGATTGTCGAATAACATCAAAACATTGTGTCAACAATGGTGAATAAGGACTACAGTACGTTTAGACGATCCTGGCTTGAAGACAGCGCCGTTTCCTCGGTATTTCTCGTCTTTTCGACAGGTTTAGAGCCTTGTGCGCCTCAAATGACCGATGATATGATGAAATTTAGGGGAAATGGTGAAAATGAACGCGCGGAGGGAACCAAGATGAGCAAATTTATCGTCCGCGGTGGCAATGTTTTGGCCGGGAACGTTAAAGTTAGCGGAGCTAAAAATTCAGTGCTGCCAATCATTGCAGCATCCTTGCTGGGCGAGGAAGGCGTAAGCATTATACGTGATGCCCCTCCTTTGGATGATGTAATGACCATAAATAAAGTATTGGAATCGCTTGGAGCGACCGTTACATACGACCGTGAAGTAATTACGGTCGATGCTCAAACTATCGCTTCATGTGAAGCGCCGTACGAATGGGTACGGAAAATGCGGGCGTCTTTTCTCGTCATGGGCCCTTTGCTGACCAGAACGGGATACACACGAATCTCATTGCCGGGAGGCTGCGCCATCGGTACAAGACCGATCGACCAGCACCTCAAAGGCTTTGAAGCGATGGGAGCGGAAATTAACCTGGGGCAGGGCTTTATCGAAGCCAGATCCCAAGGCAGACTCCGCGGGGCGAAAATTTATTTGGACGTGGCGAGCGTCGGGGCGACGGAGAACATCATGATGGCGGCCACGCTGGCCGAAGGCACCACAGTGATTGAGAATGCGGCCAAAGAACCGGAAATCGTGGATCTGGCCAATTATTTGAACGGCATGGGCGCTATCGTCCGGGGAGCCGGCACCGGCGTGATTCGAATCGAAGGCGTCGAGAAGCTTCATGGAGTGGAGCACACCGTGATCCCGGACCGCATTGAAGCGGGAACTTTCATGATCGCAGCCGCGGCAACCGGCGGTAATGTGTTCGTGGAAGGAGCGATCGCCGATCACTTGGGTCCGATCATCTCGAAGCTCGAAGAAATGGGCGTGCGCGTGGAGATTCAGGAGAATGGCTTGCGCGTTATGGCGGATAAGCCTCTAAAGGCGGTGGACGTCAAAACATTGCCGTATCCGGGTTTTCCGACGGATATGCAATCGCAGATGATGGCGCTGCTGCTGGTTTCCGAAGGAACCAGCGTAGTGACCGAAACGGTTTTTGAGAACCGCTTTATGCATGTGGATCAGTTCCGCCTCATGAACGCGGAGATTAAGGTGGAAGGACGCAGCGCGATCGTAACCGGCGGAGCCAAGCTTAGCGGAGCCAAGGTCTGCGCAACCGATCTGCGTGCCGGAGCCGCATTGATTATCGCGGGCCTGGTGGCCGACGGAACGACGGAAGTGACCGGGACTCATCATATCGACCGCGGCTACGTTCATCTGGCCGAGAAATTGTCCGGACTGGGCGCCGATATTTGGCGGATCACGGAAGGCAAGGAGGCTGTAGCCGAGAAAACGACGGTCCCAGCACAAGAGGAACTGCCGCTGTTCAAAGTCCAGCCGACCTGGGCTTGATATCGGCAAGCGTAATTCTATAGGTAAGACAACACGGACCACGCCGGAAGGCGTGGTTTTTTGTCATGTTGCTATGGGGCACAACAAGAGGAAACCCTCCTTTGGCTCATCGGAACCGAATAGCGGCTTTTTGGGTGCTTATTTTTGGGAAAAGGCGGTCCAAACCCTGTTTCGGGGGTTAGCACAAGGGAAATAAGGCCCTTGTTGACCGCTAGCGTTGCATTAACCCGAAGGGATTAATGACCGTAATCGTCTCCCTTTTTGAAGCCTGACGGGAGGATAAGGACCATTTGGGGCCCTATTTTGTCGAATTCATCCCCTCGGTGAGAAATAGCGGTCTTTTGGGGCCTTATTTTGGGGAAAAGCGGACCGAAACCTGATTTTTGGACCAGCATCAGTGAAATAAGGACCTTTTTGGCCGCTATTTTTCCCGAAAACGCAAATCGGGGCGAAATAACGGCCCAAAAGGCCGCTAATATATCAGGCGATAAGGAAGATTGCGGATAAACAGCACCATGTTAGTTTTAATGCAACATCAGTGCTTTTTGAACGCTATTATGCCCGTGAAGCCGAATCGGGTCTAAATAACGGCCCAAAAGGCCGTTATGGCAGCGAGCGGCTGGAAAAATTCCGGTCACCGTCGGATTGAGCGCCGCTACGCCGAGGCGGGAAGTCGTAAATAGGCGGCACAAGTAAACATTGAAGCACGGATTCCCTCCTTATGTCTTCTTCTATATCCCTCTCGGAATAAGTTCTAGCAATCCGTTAAAACTCATATCTATAAGTATATCGGGGATTCAATAGTACGAACCAAAAAGCTAGGTTGCAGCAAAGGCAAGCTTCGATGGAAGCGGTTGGGCCCACAGCGAGGCTGCAGCAGGAATCCGGAGGGGATGAGAACGAGATGAAGGAGCAAGAGAACCCGAGCCAACCTCGAGAACAATGGATCTATGAAAAAAATAAAATTAAGGTGAAGCTGGATGAACCGAGCGCTTTGAAGAAGGAGGCGGAGCAGGAAAGGGGGGAGGCCCGTGAAGGAACACACGGGCCGACAAGCACAGGCCCCGCAGCGGGGAAACCTCCGCTGCGGGTGCGCCTTGCGCCCGGCGCGCCGCTGCGTCCTTCCTTCCGCAGGAGCGGAAGGAAGGACGGGACGCTCGCCGCCGGGCTGGCGGCGCTGGTGGCGCTGGCCGCGCTCGCGGTGCTGCTGCCGGCGCTGCTGGCCGGCCGCACGGGCCCGCCGCCGGCGCCGCACCCTCCTGCGGCCGCGCAGCCGCCGCAGGCCCGGACGCCCGCGGCCGCAGGCGGCGCGGGCTCGGAGCGGCTTGCCCCGGCGGAGGGCACGCCCGCCGAGGATCGGACCCTGGTGCGCGTCTACCTCACGCGCGACCAGTCCGTGGAAACCCTGCCGCTCGAACAGTACGTGACCGGTGTGCTGGCGGCCGAGATGCCGTCGGACTTTGAGCTGGAAGCGCTCAAAGCGCAGGCGGTCGCGGCCCGCACCTTTATCGTCCGCCGGCTGGCCGCCCGGGATACAAGCGGCATTCCCGGCGGCAAGGCGGACGTCAAGGACACGGTGGACCATCAGGCGTACCTGTCCCGGAAGACGCTGGAGAATTGGAAGCGGGACGGGAAGACGGAGCAGTTGGCCAAGCTGGAACGGGCGGTACAGGAAACCCGCGGAATCGTGATGACGTATCAGGGACGACCGATCACGGCCGCTTTTTTTTCGGCGAGCGGGGGTTACACGGAAAATTCGGAGGAGTACTGGTCGCTTAAAGTGCCTTACCTGCGCAGTGTCGCCAGTCCCTGGGAGGCCGGGGTGAATCCCAAACATGAAGTAACCGTTACGCTTCCCGTCAGTGAGGTATTGGTCAAGCTGGGTCAAACCGTCCCGGCCACCCCCGTCTCCGGGGGCTTAACGAAGAAAACGGCGTACCCCGAACGACTCTTTCGGATCCTTTCTTATACTTCGGGCCGGCGCGTTAAGGAAATACAGATAGGGAGCAAAACATATACCGGGAGAGAGGTGCGGGAGAAGCTGGGGCTGCGCTCCAGCCAGTTCAGGCTGGACGTGGACGGCAACAACGTGAAGATTACAACCTACGGGTATGGACATGGCGTCGGCATGAGCCAATGGGGGGCGAACGCGATGGCCCAACACGGATATACCGCGGCTGAGATTCTCAAACACTACTATACCGGAATTTCTTTCGAGGAGACCGTCGATCTGTTGAAATAGTTGGGAGTTCACGACTCTTGAAAATTTTTAAAAATTGATATAAAGCGAAGTATAAAAGCTCGGGCCGCGGTAACACTGGTTACTGAGGTGATGAGCAAATGAATGAACAGAACAACAAAAACAAACCCCATGAGGAATCTCCTAAAATTGCAATGGGAGAGCCGGTCGTACCGGTATCCGCATGGAAGAAACTATTGTCCAAGAGATGGGTTTACCCGGCGGTGTACATGGCAGCAGCGGCAATTATACTAACCTTAGTGTGGGTCTACCAAGATGCCAGCCAGAAGCCGATGGATTCCACACCTGCCAGCGTGACGGATTCCGTGGAGTCGCCGGACGGCCAGGACCTGCCGAGTGGGGATAAAACCGCGCAAGAGACGAAGGCCGGAAATGAGAAAGCGGCCGAAACGACAGCGGTCGCCGAAGATTTGGTTTGGCCGGTGGCAAAAGCGTCGGAAGTGGCCGTCGTCAGACCGTTTTACGACAATGAGGCGAGTGCCAAGGATCACGAAGCTGCGCTGGTTCAGTACAACGACACGTTTATCGCCAACACCGGAATCGATTTGGCCCGTGAGGACAAACAATCCTTTGAGGTTACCGCCGCGATGGGCGGAAAAGTGACCCGGGTGGAAGAGGTTCCGCTGCTCGGCTTCGTTGTCGAAATCACACACGCCAACAATCTCAAAACCGTGTATGAGAGCTTGGCCGACGTGAAAGTGAAGCTGAACGCCGAAGTAAAACAAGGCGATGTCATCGCCATGGCCGGCCGGAACGAGATGGAAAAAGATCTTGGCATCCATGTTCACTTTGCCGTTTATGAAAACGGGGAACTGGTTAACCCGGTCCAAGTGCTTCCGAAAAATCAATAATACGCCACTTAACCGCAAAACGGGAAGCCCTTCGGGCTTCCCGTTTTTTTGTGATGCCCACGGCCGTTTTCTCCCCGTGATTGGCGGCTCCGGACAAACCTCGGTCAAAATAATTGGCCGCGCCCGGGCTTGTCAGGCTTGGAAACAAAGAATATATAGGCACGCCCCTCATATAATGTACCAAACTATCTCGAGTAGGGAGGCGGGAGCGTGCACGATTACATCAAGGAACGGACGATAAAAATCGGTCGCTGCATTGTGGAAACTCGGCACACGGTTCGGACCATTGCCAAGGAATTCGGCGTATCGAAAAGCACGGTGCATAAAGACTTAACCGAGCGTTTGCCGGAGATCAATCCGGATTTGGCGGACCAGGTCAAGCACATTCTCGAATATCATAAGTCGATCAGACATCTTCGGGGAGGCGAGGCAACGAAAATCAAGTATAAGAAAAAAGGCCAATCGAAGCGGGAAGTGATTAGCTCGGCCCGTTAGAGGGTAAATAGATTATTTACCCGGCAAGCAAGGATTGTGATTGAACACCTCCCCCAAAGTATGGTATTTTTAAATATGGTATGAGAATGAGGATTTTTATCCAATAATCCCGAGTTTTGCAGTTTTTCGCGACGTATTTGTCGAATATCGGCTCCGTGATTCGGGGAAGCTTTTACCATATACTAAGTCATGAAAATACGTTTTGGGGGAGCATCGTGATGATGAGCAAGGATATTGGTATTGATTTGGGCACAGCCAATGTGCTGATTCATGTCAAGGGAAAGGGAGTCGTTCTCGACGAGCCGTCCGTGGTGGCGATCGATAGTGACGCAAAACGCGTGTTGGCTGTCGGTGAAGAAGCACGAAAGATGGTCGGCCGTACACCGGGAAATATCATCGCGATCCGTCCTTTGAGGGACGGCGTCATTGCCGATTTTGAAATTACGGAAACGATGCTCAAGCATTTCATTGACCGTGTTGGAGGCCGGAGCTGGTACAGCCATCCGCGCATTCTGATTTGTGCGCCGACGAACATTACGTCCGTCGAGCAGAAGTCGATTCGCGAAGCGGCGGAACACAGCGGGGCCAAAGAGGTTTTTATGGAAGAAGAACCGAAAGCCGCGGCGATTGGCGCGGGAATGGACATTTTCGAACCGAGCGGCAACATGGTTGTCGACATCGGCGGAGGGACGACGGATGTGGCGGTGCTTTCGATGGGAGACATCGTCACGGCTTCGTCCATCAAAATCGCCGGGGACAAGTTTGATGGCGCCATCATTAAATATATTAAAACGAAGTACAAGCTGTTGATCGGGGAGCGCACCGCGGAAGATATCAAAATCGCGATCGGAACCGTCCATCCTACCGGACGTGTGGCGGAAATGGATATCCGCGGAAGGGATATGGTATCCGGGCTTCCGCTTACGATTACCGTAACGTCCGCCGAAATTCAAGAAGCTTTGGCCGATCCGGTATCCTCGATCGTCACCGCTGCGAAATCGGTGCTGGAGCGCACTCCGCCGGAACTGTCCGCCGATATCATCGACCGCGGGGTCATTTTGACGGGCGGGGGCGCTCTGCTGAACGGGTTGGACGAGCTGCTGGCCGAGGAGCTTCACGTTCCGGTTTTGATTGCCGAAGATCCGATGCACTGTGTTGTTAAAGGAACCGGCATCATGCTGGATAATTTGGACCGGGTCGTTAAGAAAAAGTTCTAATCCGCCGATATAAAGATATAGGAATACAATCGCGAGTCGCGATTGACATAAATAGTATGAATCAATCCGGTCCGGAACATTCACCGGCAACTTAGTTTGGAGGTTTGTCCATGTTAAGAGGGCTTTACACCGCGGCATCCGGGATGATTACGGAGCAGCGGCGGCATGATACGGTGACGCAGAATATCGCAAATATCAACACCCCGGGTTACAAGCAAGTGAATTCGATAAACCGCTCTTTTCCGGATATGCTGGTCTCGCTGATGGGCGACAAGCAGTCCGGATACGCCAAGCGTATCGGTAAATTGACGACGGGCGTTTTTGCGGAGGAGAGCATGTCCTCTTTTGTGCAGGGGGACTTGCGTGAAACGGGCAAAGCCTCGAACTTCGCGCTGATGACCAGCCTCAGCCTGAACGACCCGGCGACGGGGCAGCCGATTCCTTTCGATGCTTCGGGGAAATACGTCAGTGAAGACGGCGAAGTCATCTATCGTCCTGAAGCCTTCTTTGCGGTCATGGACAATAATGACGAAGTCCGCTACACCCGGGACGGGAATTTTACCGTAACCGCCAACGGTGAACTGCGGACCTCGACAGGTCAGCGCGTGCTTAACAACCAGGGCAACCCGATCGTGCTCGCTCAAGGTCAGTCATTGGAATATATGCAGTCCGATGCGCAGGGGAACCTGTTCACTTATGACGATACAGGGACTAGAGTCGATGTCGCAACGCTCGGAGTTTCTGTAGTCAATCGGCCGCAGGAACTGGTGCGCGACGGCAACGGTGTATTCCGTGCCAAGGATCCGGAAGCCGCGGACATTCAGCCGCTTCCGCAGCAAGGGCTGGAAGGTGTGCAAGTTCGGCAAGGATACCTGGAGGGCTCCAATATCGATACGGCTCAGGCGATGGTGGATCTGCTTGCGGCGCAGCGCGCTTACGAATCGAACCAAAAAGTTATTCAATTTTACGATAAAAGCTTGGAGAAGGCCGTTAATGAAATCGGACGCGTCTAAATCTGGCTTTAACCAAGGAGGTGCCTCATGAACAACTCCATGATCAGCGCGATGGTTTCAATGAACGGAATCCAGAAGCGTCTGGACGTGATTTCGAACAATATCGCCAACCTGGACAACACCGGTTACAAACGTCAGGAAGCGTCTTTTGAAGATACGCTGACCCGGGTGAAGCAACAGATTTCCAAGATGGACTTACCCGGGAGAGCCACGCCTCTCGGATTTGATATGGGCTTCGGATCTCGAGTGACCTCGATCACCAGCAATTTTGCCCAAGGGTCGATCAAAGAGACCGACAATCCGACGGATTTCGCCATTGAAGGCAACGCTTTGTTTGCGGTACTGACGCCTGAAGGCAAGGCCTATACCCGCGGGGGCGATTTCAGCATCCAGCCGGACCCGAATGATCCGGAGTCCAGTTATCTGGTAACCAAGCAGGGCCACTATGTATTAAATGCGGGCGGGGACCGCATCGCGGTGCCTTCCGGCGCCAAACTGCAGGTGGATCCTCGGGGCAACATCAGCGCGGTGACCGAGGCTGGAGCGACCGCGCTCGGGCGCTTTCAATTAAAGACGCCGCTTCGGCCGGATGCCCTCGAATCGGTCGACGGCAACTTATACGCCTTAGCTGCGGGTGCCATTGAGGACAATGTGCTTGAAGACACGACGAACCAGGCATCGCTTCGCCAAGGTGCATTGGAAAGCTCCAACGTAAATATGGCAGATGAAATGGCCGAGATGATGCAAGTGCAGCGCGCTTATCAGCTCGCCGCCCGGGCACTGACTTCCAGCGAAACGATGATGGGCTTGGCGAATAACTTGCGCGGGTAGGTGGAGCATCATGACCCAGGAGAATACCCCGTCAGCGGTAAAACGCAGCGGGTGGATCACCGTCTTGCGGATCTTTCTGATTCTGTTGTTTTTGATCGTCGCTCTGATCGGAGGCGCCGCGGTCGGTTATGTCGTATTGGGAAAGCAAGACATTTCGGGGATTTTGCAGTGGAATACATGGAGGCATGTATTCGACCTGGTCTTCGCACCCTGATCGGCCTTCCCATGAACAAGGGTATTAATGAATTTCGGCTTTTTATAATAGAAGAAACTGAATGCATGGATTGGATGAAACTCCCGGGGGCGGGAGTTTTCTTTTTTGGGTCATAAAATGTATAATGATGGAGGAATGTGCGAGGCTCGAACATCAAAAGGGCTTGATCCGCACGCGGGTAAACCGTCTGCGGATAAGCCCCTTATCTTAACCTCCGCTTCTGCAGATGCGGAGGATACTATCAGTGTAGCCGCGCACCGTGTCTTTTATACGGAAAATGAGCGAGGCCAGCAGGCCGGAAATGAAAACAAACCAACGAAGGATATGGAAAGGGGTAGGTATTACATAATGCTTGATACTAATCAAATTCAGGAAATCATCCCTCATCGTCCGCCGTTTCTTTTGGTGGACCGGATTATTGAGATGGAGGAAGGCAAAAGAGCGGTAGGGATCAAGAACGTGACGGTCAATGAACCGTTCTTTGCCGGGCATTTTCCCGGCTTTCCCGTAATGCCCGGCGTACTGATTACGGAAGCCCTGGCCCAGGTGGGGGCGGCGGCGATCTTGAACGTGGAGAGCAATAAGGGGAAAATCGGCTTTTTGGCCGGTCTGGATGGTTTTCGCTTCCGCGGACAGGTTTATCCGGGCGACACGCTCCGGCTCGAAGTGGAGATTACCCGAATGAAGGGCTCCATCGGCAAGGGGCATGCGGTCGCCAAGGTCGATGATAAAATTGTCGCAGAGGGCGAAATTATGTTTGCGTTATCCTAAATGGGATTTGGAGTCCATGATTTGAGATACCAGTAAGGAGGCCTTTTTGAAACCATGACTGAGTTGAGTGTGACGATTAAAGAGAAATTGGATAGCTGGCTAAACGATCCATCCATTGATGAGACGACCAAACAAGAGCTCCGTTCCTTGGAGAGCAACCCCGCGGAATTGGAAGACCGCTTCTACCGCGATCTGGAATTCGGAACCGGCGGTTTGCGCGGTGTGATCGGAGCCGGAAGCAACCGGATGAACCGCTACACCGTGGCCCGGGCTACGCAAGGCTTCGCTCAATATATCCTGGAGGAGCATGCCGGCAAAGAAGGGCGGCCTTCCGTGGTCATTGCCCATGATTGCCGCCACTTCTCACCCGAATTCGCGCTGGAGGCCGCGCTGGTTTTGGCCGGCAACGGCATTGTCGCCAAGCTGTTTCCATCGCTTCGGCCGACGCCGCAGCTGTCTTTTTCCGTGCGCAGTTTGAAAGCTACGGGCGGGATTGTCATTACGGCGAGCCATAACCCTCCGGAATATAACGGCTATAAGGTCTATAACGCTTCCGGCGGACAGTTGGTCCCTCATGAGGCCGAGCGGGTGATCGGAAACATTCAAGCCTTGACTTCGTTGAAAGAAGTCAAGCGTTTGAGCCGCGAGGAAGCGGAAGCCAAAGGGCTTCTGCTCTGGCTTGGGGAAGCGGAAGACGAAGCTTTTGTGGAGACGGTGGCGAATACGAGCGTAAACCGGGAATTGATGGCGGCCGGTGCGGCCAAGGATCTCGTCGTCGTGTTCACCCCATTGCACGGCACGGGGAATATGCCGGTACGCCGCGCGCTGGAGAAAATCGGCTTCACGCAGGTGCACGTCGTTAACGAGCAAGAGCAGCCGGATGGTGACTTTTCGACCGTGAAATCCCCGAATCCGGAGGAGCGGGAAGCGTTTACGATGGCCATCGAGCTGGGTAAAAAAATCGGCGCGGACATCCTGATCGGTACGGATCCCGACGCGGACCGGATGGGCGCGGTGGTCCGGACGAAGGACGGCGAATATGAAATTCTGACCGGCAACCAGTCGGGCTCGCTGCTCGTTCATTACGTGCTCAGCCAAATGAAGGAGAGAGGCGCGTTACCGTCGAACGGGGCGGTCGTTAAAACGATTGTTACCAGTGAATTCGGAGCGGAGATCGCGCGTCATTACGGGGCCTCCGTCTTCAATACGCTTACCGGTTTCAAATATATCGGGGAAAAAATGAACGAATTCGATCAAACCGGTCAGCATACGTATTTGTTCGGTTATGAGGAAAGCTATGGTTATCTGGCCGGCAATTATGCCCGCGATAAGGACGCGATTGTTGCCTCTACCTTGATTTGCGAGGCTGCGGCCTATTACAAGCGGCAGGGCAAGACGCTGATCGACGTTCTGGAGGAATTGTACCGGCAATTCGGCTACTACCGTGAATCCCTCGCTTCCCGCACATTGAAAGGCAAAGACGGGTTAGCCAAAATCACGGCATTGATGGAGGACTTCCGCGCCAACCCGCCGCAAGATGTAGCGGGAATCCGGGTTGCGGAAATGCGGGATTACCTGAAGGGAATCGAGGGACTCCCGAAAGAGAACGTCCTGAAGTTCCTGCTGGAGGACGGTTCGTGGTTCTGCCTCCGTCCGTCGGGAACGGAGCCGAAAATCAAATTCTACTTTGCCGTCCGCGGCACGTCGAATGAAGATGCCAAGGACCGCCTGTCACGTTTGGAGGAGAATGTACTCGCCCGCGTAGACGCTTAAAAGGCGGAAGCAGATACAGATTTAACGGCGAACCGGTGCCGCCTCGCAAAATTACTTTTTTCAGCGGGGCGGCCATGCCGTGATTTTTTTACTTTTGAGGAGGTACCCTTGTGATTCGAAGTTGGCAGCGGTGGAATGACGCTTCCCGCAAATGGTTATGGATCTTGGTCATTGTCGGCATCGTGGCGTCTTTGCCCGTAATTATGCAGCGTGTGCAAACGGAGTCGTCGGCGAATAAAGTGGAAATCGTATTTAATTACAGAGGGTTGTTGGATATTGCCTCGTATCAGGCCAATCCGGCAGCTTACCTGGATGAACAGCTGGACAAGCTGAAAGAGGCCGGCGTCAATACGATGGCGATGTTCGAAAGCACGCTCGACGAATTGTCGAAGACGCGCCGGATCATGGTGTTTGGCGCGGCGGAGGCGGCAAGGCTGACGCGGACGGTCGTTTCTCCGGACAGCAATTATACGTATGTCGTTTTCACCAGCCCAGAGAACGAGGAAATTCTTCGGCCGATGATCCTTGAAACTTTCGAGAAGCAGGGTGTTTCCGTGGCTCCATGGAAATATGAGGATCATGAGGGGCTTGTTCTTCACATGGGTGTGGAAGAAGCGGTATTGAAACAATTGCCGCTCGATCCGTTCGCCTATGAGATGCTGCGGGAGAAAGGTTTCAATATTCTGCCTCGGCTTTCCGACAATGTTCCTTACGATCAGGAATTGGTGGACCAGCAATTGGCGTTCTATGCCGAGACCGGGGTCAAGCGGATTCTGTTCGACGGGGAAGCGGTTAAAGGATTTCAGGAAAACGCCGAGAAGAACAGCCTTAAATCTTTTGCGGAGCTGCTCAAGAAGCACGGGATTGGCCTTGCGGCCATCGAAAACTTGAAAGCCCCGCAAAAAGGGTTGAATCAGTTGGCCTATTTGACGGACTACAACGTTGTCCGCCTGCATTCCCTGGCGGATACGGAGGCTAGCCAGGACAAGGCCGTGCTGGCCGATCGGTTCGCCCTGGCTACCAAAGACCGGAATATCCGGATGATTTATTTGAACGCATCGCCGTCCAAGGACGCCACCAAAGCGGCCATAACCAATCCGATCAATAACTTGGTGGACTCGCTTAAGGGGCCGGAGGGGGCCATTGCACGCATGCAGCAAAACGGCTTCGAGATAGGGCAGGCGGAGGCTTTCAAAATTCATGACGCCTCCTGGCAAAAATATTTGAAAGCCATCGTCGTTTTGGGCGGAGTGGCCTTTATCGCTCTGTTGATTTCTTACTTTATCGCACCGCTGACGCTTTTGGCGTTCGTGCTCGGGCTCATCGGCTCGGCGGGGCTTTACGTATTGCAGCCTTCTTTGCTGGAAAAAGTGCTCGCTTTGTTCGTGGCCATCAGCGCGCCGACGATCGCGACCATTCTTGCGATTCGAAAGGTGAAGGACATCCGGGAAGCCCATCCGAGCCTCACGGCCGGACGCCGGTTGACCCACGCGGTTGTTCTTTACGTCAAAACGGCGGTTATTTCGCTGGCGGCGGTCCCGTTCGTGATTGCACTGCTGAACAATATCACATATAGTCTGGTGCTTGACCAATTCCGCGGCGTAAGTTTGCTGCATCTGGCTCCGATTTTGTTGGTGGCCGTGTATGTTTTCCTTTACCAGGGAAGCTCGGTTTGGCAGGAACTTCGCAATTGGATGCGTATGCCGATTACGTTGGTGTGGGTGGTTGCGGCGGGTGTGCTTGCCGTCGTTGCGTACTATTATATGTCGCGTACCGGAAACGCCGGAACGCTGCTGCCCGGAGAAGCCCAGTTCCGCTCCTTCCTGGAAAACACGTTCGGCGTTCGTCCGCGCAACAAGGAGTTCTTGCTCGCGCATCCGCTATTCCTTGCCGGTGTCTTCGCCGCCTTCCGTTACCGTTGGGCGATTTACGCGATGATTGTCGCGGTTATGGGACAGTTATCCATGGTGGATACGTTCGCGCATATTCATACTCCGGCGGTTCTGTCGTTGATCCGCGGGCTGCTCGGACTTGGACTCGGACTTCTTGTCGGTCTGATTGCCATTCTGATCTGGCATATTATCGAAAGGTGCTGGGATAAATGGTCGCCGCGTCTTCTCAAACCATAGTCCTTTCCGGTTATTACGGATACCGCAACAGCGGGGACGAGGCCGTGCTTCAGTCGATTCTGTCCGCGCTGGAGGAAGAGAGCCTTACCGCGGGAATATCCGTTACGCCGGTGGTGTTGTCGATCGATCCCGAATGGACGTCCCGGACTTACGGGGTCCGGGCTGTTCACCGGATGAAACTGGCAGAGGTAAGGAACGCTATTAAGAACAGCGACGGGCTGATCAGCGGCGGAGGGAGCCTGCTGCAGGACGCGACCGGGCTTGGCTCGATCCCTTATTATCTGGGAATACTCAAGATCGCCCAGTGGCTGGGCAAACCGACCTTCGTTTATGCCCAGGGCATCGGTCCGGTGCGCCGCAAGCTGTTCCGGCCGGCGATCGCTTCGGTATTCCGCCGCTGCGAATATATTTCGGTCCGGGATATCGAATCGGCCGAGCTGCTTCGCAGCATGGGAATCCGGAAGGAGGCCGTCCAGGTCGTTCCGGACCCGGTCATGGGCATGGCCCTGCCGGAGGCGGGGGCCGCGCGCGCTATCATCGGCGGTGCTTCTGCCGACGCCGAGTCGCCGAACGGCGGCGAGTCCGGCGGGGAGGAGCTGCCGGTGGTCGGGGTGTCGGTCCGCTTCTGGAACTCCGAGCGGACCGAGCTGGCGAAGCTGGCCGAAGGCCTCGCCTCGCTTTGCCGCCGCAAGCCGGTGCATATCCGGTTCCTGCCGTTTCATGTCCCCGGAGATGACGAAGCTTCGCGCTTCGTCATGGAGCGCCTGGGAAATGTGGCGGAACACGGGAGCACCGTCAGTATTGCGGCGGAGACGGAGCATCCGTACGAGATGCTCCGCGAGGTGAGCCGCTGCCGCCTGCTGATCGGAATGAGGCTGCACAGCCTCATTTATGCGGCTTCGCAGGAAGTGCCGCTGCTCGGCGTTTCGTACGATCCGAAGATCGACCACTTCTTGGGCCGCCTCGGCAGTGTGCCGGTCGGCACCACGGAGGAGCTCGATCCCCGGATCGTCGCCTCGCAAGCCGAGCGCCTGCTGCTGGAAGGCGATGTCTGGCGCACGGCGCACGCTCCGAAAATTTCGGAGCTGAAGCGCGAGGCCCGCACCCCAGCGCGGCGCATCGTAGAATTTTTAGGAAGCAAAGGGTGAGCTAGTGTGGAGACGCAACAAAAACAGGATCAGGCTATTCCCACGGTATCCGTCTTTGGCGTATCCGTGTGCAAATGGGGCATGCAGGATACGGTCCGTTACCTGATTGAGGCGGTCCGTTCGCGCAAGCCGCATCAGGTCATTACGGCCAACCCGATCATGCTGATGGCGGCGATGGAAGATCCCGCATACAAAAAAATCATGCAGGAGGCCGAACTGGTCGTACCGGACGGAACCGGGCTCGTTTGGGCCGCCCAGAAGGGCGGCGAGCCGGTAACGGAGCGGGTTGCGGGGTTTGACCTGCTGCATGAGCTAATGCGGGAAGGGCAGAGCCGTCATTGGAAAGTCTACCTGCTCGGTTCAACCCCGGAAGTGATTCAGGAAGCGGCCCGGCGGTTAACATTGCAATATCCGGGCACGGAAATTGTCGGATATCGCGACGGGTATTTCAAGCCGGATCAAGATCTTGAGGTCGTCGAATCGATTAAGGCGGTCGCGCCCGATCTGCTGTTTGTCGCCCGCGGGGCCGATACCCAGGAGCCCTGGATCGGAAAATACAAACAAACCTTGGGTGTTCCGGTTATGATGGGCGTCGGCGGAAGCCTGGATATTATTTCAGGCAAGACGAAGCGGGCCCCGGTCGCGTTCCAGAAAATGCGGCTGGAGTGGCTGTACCGCCTGCTGTCGGAGCCGACCCGCTTCCGGAGAATGCTTGCGCTGCCGAAATTCGTGGTTCGCGTACTGCGTGCGGGAGAAAACCTGACGAAAATGGGCTAAATGACTGAATTTTACCCAAAACAGCGTATAATTGCGCAAAAACGGGGTTTGTGTTTCTCCCGAAACGGAGTATAATTCATTCCGGCAGAACAAATGGGGGTTGAAATACACATGTGGATGATTTATACCATCGGGTTTATCGTCTCGCTGGTGCTGGCATTGGGACTGACGCCGCTCGTCAAGAAGTTTGCGATTAAGGTAGGCGCCGTGGATGTGCCGAATGCCCGCAAAGTGCACACAACAATTATGCCGAGACTCGGTGGATTAGCGATTTTCTTATCTTTTGTGCTTACGTTCTTCCTGGTTCTTCCGTTTCTTCCGGATAGTATTTCGGTACGCGAAGTGAACTTTATCAAGGCGTTCCTCGTGGGCGGGACGATGACGATTTTGCTTGGGGCGTTCGACGACCGGTTTGATTTGCCGGCCAAGCTGAAGTTTCTCGTTCAAATCGCCACGGCTTGCGTCGTTGTTTTCGGTTTTGACATTCGAATTGAATTTGCCAATATTCCATTTCATACGTATGCTTCGGTGGAAAGCTGGATTGCGATCCCGTTCACGATCCTGTGGATTGTCGGCGTGACCAACGCGATCAACCTGATCGACGGTTTGGACGGATTGGCCGCAGGGGTATCCGCGATCGCGATCGGGACGATTACGGTAATGGCCTTTTTGATGGGCAATTTCGTTGTGGCCTTGCTGTGCCTTCTGCTGCTCGGCAGCATTATAGGTTTCCTGTATTTCAACTTTCACCCGGCTAAAATATTCATGGGCGATTCCGGGGCGCTTTTCCTCGGCTTCAGTTTGGCGCTCTTGTCGCTGCTTGGCTTCAAGCAGGTCGCGATTGTGTCCTTCCTGACACCGCTGATTCTGATCGGTGTGCCGTTGTCGGACACGCTGTTCGCCATCGTGCGCCGCTGGATGCAGAAGAAGCCGATCTTCTCGCCGGACAAAGGGCATTTGCACCATTGTTTGCGCGAAATCGGATTCAGCCACCGCCAGACGGTGCTGATCATTTACGGGATCGCGGCGTTTTTCGGCGTGTTAGCGGTGATCCAATCGTCGGCGGCGATGTATAACGCCAACTGGGTTACTTTCGTCGTCATTTGCGTGATGGTGTTCTTCCTGCAAATCGGCGCCGAGGTGATCGGACTGATCGGCAAAACCAAGCGTCCGCTGCTGAACTTTTTTGCCCGGCTTCGGATGAAGGCCGGCGCTGAACGCGGTTCGAAGTAGTGTTGCCTTGCCGTTAGTGGAAATTGCTATAATATGCATTATACGTTTGGCTAGGGACAAGCCCCGTCAGCTCGGTTGAGCGGCGGGGTTTTAGCTTTCGCGGATGCTTCTCGGGAAAGTATCGAACGGACTAGCCGCTATGCCCGTGAAAAGGGTATAATACATGGGACGAGTTTATTTTTTGAAGGGAGTAATTCGGATGAGCGAGCAACTACTCCATCAGATTTTGCAGAAGCTGGATCAGATTGAAACAGACGTGCAGACGATGAATTCAGACATGCAGACAATGAAGAAGGATGTCGTGTCATTAAAAGAAACCCAGGAGCTTATGCAGACGCAGCTTGGTGAAACCAACGCTATCGTCAGAGCGATTCGCGACAGACAGGATGAGACCGACGCGAAGCTTGACGCGCTCAGCATGGACGTTCACAAGCTCCATGGAGAGCTGTCGTCCCTTAAAGAAGGACAGGAGCGCCACGAGAAGATTTTAGAGAAGCTCTCGATCCGTTCGCTTGAGCATGAGGCGGATATCCGGGAGATTAAGCTCGCGAAGTAAACTCATAGGCATTCTATAGTAGGCCCTCCGGCTAACGCCGGGTGGGTCTTTTTATTTTTTAACAATCAATTTAAGTATAATTTACCTATTTTCCTAAAATAATGGCACCCGCTGTCCGATAACAAACCTATACGACTTTTTGGACGGTTTCCGGTAAGTATCCAGCGGAAATCACGACATATTCACAAAGGAGAGATAAAATCATGCAACGCATCAAAAAGCCTTTCGTATGGTTCGTTCTGGCAGCTTTGATCGTCACCCTATTCCCGCCGGGCATAGTTCAAAAGGCGAGCGCCGCTGCGGCTGCGAACTATTTTCTTCCGGACGATGTCACGCTTAGAAACACTGCGTTTTTGACTTTGGAAGATACGCCTGACCAGATCGGAAAAGACCGTTCTAAGATGTATATCACTACGAGCCCTACAGTAGACTTTACGGGGACCTATTCCCACGTTACAGAAGAGTCACTGAGAGTAAAAGTAGAGCGATTGACGTTGAATTCCCAAACCAAGAAATGGGAAACCGACAGTTCGCAATTTAAAAACGGAAGTATTTCCCGAGACACGACTTCCACGGATTATTCGCAAAAGTTTAAAGTCTCTAAACTTTCCTTGTTTGCAGGCTATAACAAGATCACGCTCTCCGGTTCCCAGAACGGCATCACGCGTGAAGACACCTTCTATATTTTGTTTGACCAAGTGCCATATGTTCAAGACCTGAAGCTGCTTGGATCCAGCTATGGCACGATTTATTTGAACGAAGGGGCAGAAGTCGTCTCCGACCGGGACAACGTCTCGATTTCCGGGGAAGTAAAGAACGCCACCGAAGTAACGGTTAAAGTTAACGGTGGAACCGGACTTGTTACGACTTTAACCCAAACCGGCAAGTTTTTCTCGCCGTCGCTGAACCTGAGCCCGGGCCGGAACAAAATTGAAATTACGATTAAAAGCGGTGCGGATTCCGTTACTATTGATCGTTCGATTTATTATTTTGATAAAAACAAACCGTTCGATAGAATCGTATTGGATTATAACGGGCAAAGCTACGACGTAAATAATAAAGTGGCTGTAGTTACGGACAGCAAGACCCCGCCGGCTACGTCCACAGGGACTATTAAATTCTCGGTACTCCTGAACGACACGGGCAACCCTTTCGGTCCGCAAGGGACTGGAAAAGGTGCCGTTACGTTGACGGATGGGAACAATCCTACCGCTACTCCAGTAACGACGTTTACCGTTACCAATGAAACGGAAGTTCCGGCTCCGGACGGTACGACGAGAGCTTATAGAATCGTGGATATTGAAGTTCCGATTACGTTCTCTAACGGGGATCAAAAATTTAGCTTAAATCTGCAATATGACAATGTGTACACGACATTTGCAAATATTAACTTTAAGTACTTGCCTGGTGAGGCTTCCATCACCCATTTGAAGTATATGAAGGATAATTCCACCCCGCCGGCGGATATCACCACTTTGCCGGACTTGGACGGGACGGAAGCGGACAAAGATAATTTTTATATTTTGGTTGCGGCTGATCAAAGCTTCAACGCATCGGACTTGAAGGCCGTATACATGCCGAAGGGAGATACAGGTCCAACCTTGACACCTGCTGGGGGTTCAGGAAATCAGCAAGTTTTCAAGGTGTCTGGTTTCTCTAGCGGTAAACAGCAAGTGAAATTTTCGATCGGCAACTCAAACGCGTCGAAGACAGCAACGATTTCTTACGCTACGAAGAACTACATTTATGTTGAGGGCCTTTACGATGGCCAAGTAATTACGAAAGACTCGAGTAATTTAAACCTTAGTTTGGAAATTTCCGGGGAATATCGTGACTTTGAAAACTTGTCTAGTCCTCAGTTTTTTGTGAACGGGATTTCAAATGACAAGTTGGCCACACCGATTACGTTTAACCCAACGGTAAATAGCCCTACATTCAATTTTTCACTTCCCATTGATATCAGCGGACCTCTTTATTATGGGGAAAACCGCATTAAGTTTGTAGGCGTTTCGATGGATGGAAAAGGGAACTCCAGAAAGATTGTTAAAGAGCTGAGAATTTACATTCAAGATACAAACGTGTCGAATATTACGGTGTTCCGTCCGAAAGTTTTTGATCCGTCCGTAAACTTTGTTGGTTTGGATTTAACGGACACCAGTGGTGCGAACACTCAGTTAAATAGTATTTTGGCTGGTTCTCCCGAATTTAAATTAACGGGCGATAAATATGAGACGAGCGCGCAAAAATATGATCTGATCATTCAAGGGTCGGGTGCCAAAATTATCAATTTGCTGCGCGGTACTGAAAGTGTGTTCTCCTCCCAGACGGACGGAACCGGGCTGGATACCATTCTGACTAATACAACTATGACTAGCACACAACTTGTCACCGGCTCTATTGTCCGCAGTGGACAGCCGACCTTGCAATATGACCTGGCCGTATATAACGGTAAGTTTGTATTGCGCATCAAAGATATTTCACTGGATACTCTGGGAAGCCAGGTTTACAACCTCGAGTTGATTAACACCACAGGGGCGCGTACTTCGCAGCGACTGGAAGTCACCCGAGTGTTGGCGCCGTATCGTATTTTGTCTCCCGTTCCTACGGTTGGGGACCAGATCATCGTAAACAAAAACTTTGTCCGCTTCGATATTGAAGCCGAAGGTGCGACTAAGGTTATTATCGATAAAGGCGAAGCCATCAAACGGACGGATTTGCCGGATAACGCACCGGCACGGTTTATCTACGATTATGTTGGATTGAAACCGGACAAATCGACGAAGATCAAGATTCAAATTGTCCGCGGTCAAGAAACGCTCAATGAGACGATCGAAGTATACTACACCAGCGCCATTGCCGTGGATACGCAGTATATGACTGACAAGCCGGCAACCAAGTATAGTGCGTTTAATAAGGCGCTTGAGCTGTCGTTCCCTAAAGGTACGGTTTTGAAAACCGCAAATGTGCCTGAGGGTTCCGTTACGAAGTTTTATCCGGACAACAAGCTGCTGTTCGGGATTGCCGATCCTAAGACAGGCATCGTGGAACGCCGTAACGACTATGGCAATATTTTTAACATCGATAAAGACGCAAGAACGCCAAGCGGACAAGCAACGCTTACTTTGCCGGAAGACTTGGTGGAATTCTTCAACTCGACGGCAAAAACAAGCAACTTCACCCGTGTCTCGAACGTTTACTGGATTCATGGCGGGATCGGAGAAACCGGCAGTGGGGATACGTATAAACCGGCAACCAACGGCTTGCCGCCATATTCCATCTTGCCGCAATACTCGACTAACCAAAACTTCCGGGATGTTATGATTCGCGAGCCGGAAAGAAAGCTGGTTCCTTCGCAACGGGGAACATTGAAATTGCAGTTTGACAAAAACGTGGTGGATGAAGCGGGAACAACCGTTACGGTTTTCCGCTTTAACGAAAACTCGGAGTGGGAAAACCTTGGCGGTGCGGTAGATACCAAGAACAATACAGTTACCGTTCCTTTCGATGACTTCGGATATTATATGGTCATGAAGCAAAGCCGCGGTTTCAGCGATATCACGAGCCATCCATGGGGACGTAATATTCTGAATGCCTTGTATTCCAAAGGAATTATGTCGAACGTACAAGCGAATGCCTTCGGCGCCGATGACTTGACTACACGCGGGGAATTTGCGACGCTGCTGGTTAAAGGTTTGAATATTCCTTTGAACTATGATAATAAGGTACAAACTTATTTTGACGTGGTGCCGGGTGCAAAAACCGATACTTGGGAGTTCAAGTATATTGAGACGGCTTCCAGAGCGGGGATCATTACAGGGATCTCCGAAGGTTACTTCGGCGTGGAGGAGCCGGTCTCGAGAGAACAGGCTGCTCTGATGGTGGCCCGTGCGCTCAAGCTGAAGCTGGCCACAAATGATGATAAGCTGAATGCCGCGCTGTCTAAACAGTTCATGGATGCGGGCAAAATTGACCGCTATGCGCGTCCGGCTGTCCAAGCTGTATATAAAGCCAAAATTATGGATGGACAGAGCGTAACGACTCCGGGCAGCAAGAAAGCTTCTATTAACTTCAATCCGAAGAATAGCATGACGCGGGCGGAAGCCGGCAAAATTGCGGTAGAGCTGCTCAAGAAGAGCACGAAGATTTTCCCTAAAAACTTAAGCTAAACCACGAAGCTGAGAACCTGTCTATGGGAATATCACATAGACAGGTTTCTTTTTTCCAATTACATCATTTTGTAATTTGTTGGAGATTAAGATACAATAGTCAGAGTAATCGATATTTTTGCAAAAGGGTGAACTAATTCAGATGAAACCGATTTTATCGAAACCGCAGCTGGGCTACTCGAAAGCGAAGAGAAAGTTTGAGGATAGATCCAAGGTATTGGAGAAGAAAATTGAGGAGACGGCTAAGCTGCAGGAGGTAACCCAAGAGGTTATGGAGCAGCTTGTCATTGAGACCGGTTTCCACGATGCCTTTAATGATTTGCGGGCAGCGGAAGATGAACTCATCGAATGGTCGCACATGACCATGAAGCATGAGAAGACGTATAAAGACAACAAGCAGGCAATCGACGATATGTATGCAAAACTGAATACGGATCCGGCTATGCGTACACGTATTATCCAGTTGGCTATGCGTGTAAGATAATGCGCTTGAAAGGGTCTCCTTGTTAGAATTCAATAAGACGTCCATTTTGGACGTCTTATTTGCGTTTTTGTCTCATAAATTATGGGTATTGGTTATGGTAAATGTTGCTTGATGACTGGGATATTCAAGGATGTTATACTAATTTCCGTAAGGCGGAAGGACAAGAAAAAAGATGAAACAGAGGGGAACCTTAGCAAAGGTAACAATCCTGCAATTTTTTTTCGAAACACCGCAACTTTTTGAAACCCCGTGCGTTTAAGATGTAGAGCATTGACAATGATGACCTATTTAGACATTCCAACCTGTTCCTTTTGGGGAAACTTGTCTATCTATTAGAAAATTTAGCTTTACGGCACTAGGGACTCATTGTATAATGTTTAGGTAGGATTAGGAAACTAGTCTATTTCTACATTCTATTTTGTATGGTTATGTTTACAAGTTTCTGCGAGTTGATCGCAGACCTAATTTATAGGAAATCTGCTCAGGCTCTGGAAAGGGGGTGCAATGGCTAATGAGTAACACGAGCTATTCATTTAAAGAAAATTCTCATGCGATAGTTAATCAAGGAGGAGAAAAAAAGGTTATGAAGAAAATTTTATCCGTAGCTTTGTCTACAGCAATGGCATTCTCTATGTTTGCTACCGTAGCATTCGGTGCAGATGCTAATCTGTCTGACGAGCAAAAGTTTAGTGCATTGAAAGAAGCCGGTGTTATGACTGGTTTGCCTGATGGCAGCTCCAGCCTGGGGAAAGCTTTGACCAGAGCGGAATTGGCTAAAATCATCGTTAAAGCAATCGACTTGCAACCAGTAACTGGCGTTGCTTCTTACAAAGATAAGAACTACACAGCTAACCACTGGGCTGCTCCTTTCATCGAAGCCGCTACACAAGCCGGCATCATGAACGGTAAGGACGCAACTGCGAAATTGTTCGATCCTACTGGTAACGTAACTGTACAAGAACTTGCAAAAGTTCTGGTAACTGCCCTGAAACTGGAAGTTCCTTCCGACGCTAACAACACTGCTGACTCGTGGGCTAAAGGTTATGTAGCAGCTGCTGTAGAAAAAGGCTACCTGCCTGCAGGTATCAACTACCAAGCTAACGCTACTCGTTCCCAAGCTGTAGTTGCAGCTTATGCAATCTACCAAGCTAGACAAATCCCAACAGTTTCTTCTTACACAGTATCCGAAGCTGGTAAAGTTGTAGAATTCAAACTTTCCAACGACGAAACTGTAAAAGTAACTTTGGAGAAAGCTCTTGAGCCGAACAAAGAGACTGAAGTGAAATTCACTCACAATGGCCATGAGTACACTCACAAGGTGACTTACAAAACAACTGTTGCTCAAAAGGTAAGCAGCGTTACTTCCGACAACCTGAAACAAGTTGTTGTTAAATTCGATGGTACTGTAGATAAAGCTTCTGCAGAAACAAAAACTAACTACAAGATCGACGACGTAACCATCGATTCCGCTAAATTGTCCGAAGATAAAACATCAGTTACACTGTTGTTGACAGAAAATGGCGGCGACCTGGATAACAAACAAGAAACCGAGCTCGAAATCAACAATGTGAAAAATGAGGATGGTACTGTTACATTTAATACCAAAATCAAATTCACTCCTGCTGACGTAGCAGCTCCGACGGTTAAAGAAGTTGTTGGCTTGGGTACTAAAGCGTTCAAAGTTAAATTTAGCGAGCCAATCAAACAAGACCAAGCTACTATTTCCAGCAACTACGATATCGATGGAGGAACTGTAGGCGGATCTGTGGACTACATTTATCCGGATACCGTAATCATGAATGCCAACCTTTCCGTGGGCACTCATAAAGTAGCTATCAGCGATGTGGCTGATTTCTCGGGTCTGAAGGTTGCACCGGTTGAGCACAGCTTCGAAGTTGTAGAAGATACGAAAGCTCCTGAAATTGTTTCCGTTGAAACAAACGACTTGAAGGAACTGACAATCAAATTTAACGAAACAGTTAAGAGTGTAGATTCTGTTTATGTTAATACTTCTTCTAACGACGCTTCCAATATCGAATACAAGGATAACGAAATTAAAGTTACTCTTGACGACCCGATGAACTACGGCGAGAACACGGTATATGTGAAGGGCGTAAGAGACTACAGCGAAAATAAAGCTGATCGCGATGCGAAAGTAACTCCAACACTTGACACTATCCGTCCTACAGTAATCAAATCCGAACTTGAGAAGATCGACGGGGACTACAAAGTTACACTGACATTCAGTGAAGAAGTTCGCGAAGACGACGCTAAAGATTTGGATAACTATGTACTGAAAGATGCCGACGGTAAGGTAGTTAAAGATATTGATACTATTGACAAAGACGGAAACCCAACTTTGCCTGTTGACGTTACGGATTTGCCAGAAGACAACAAAGTAGTTGTTAACTTGGGTCCAGATCTTGAGAAAGATACCAAGTATCAACTGGAAGTTCGCGGTATCGGTGACACTGCTTATGTGAAGAACACAATGTTGCCGCAAACGATTGAACTCAATACTTCCAAAGCTAGCGATTCCGCGCTGGAGCAAGCTTGGGTTGATGGGGATAATCTGTACCTGCAATTCTCCAAAGACTTGGCTACAAGCGGTAACGGTGATGCACGTGATAAGAACAAGTACACGCTGTATGACACTGTAACTAAGAAGAGATATGTTTACAATGGCACAGTCAACATCTACAATGCGGATAGTGTTCGTTTGTATGCTGACAAATTCAAGGACTTCAAGGGCAAAGCAGCCGACTTGACTAGTAACTTTGAAATCGAAGTTGCTTACATTGCCGATAAGGATGGAGACTACATCAAGAACGCCAATGGCGGCTATGTACTTTCCACCGCAATCAAGGAATCCAAAGATCTGCTCAGAATTGTTACCGAGGATTCCGAAGTAGTTTCGACCGAAGAAGTTAAAATTAAATTTAACACGAAGGTTAACAGCTATAATAAGAACTACTTCCGTGTAGACGGTAAGACTGCTAATGATATCAGTATCAGCAGTGATAAAAAGACTCTTACCCTGAAATTCACTGGTAAGAACGAACTCAAGGCTGCTGGCCCGTATACTTTCGAAGTTACGAACAGCAACGCTGCTGTCGATGTTTACGGAAACAAAGTTGATGCTGATAAACCTTATACTGTGAAAGATAAAGTGAAGCCAAAAGAAGCTAGCAATACTTTCTCCGTACAAACGGCAACAGATGCAACTTATCTCTTGCTTGACGTTGCAACAACAGAAGAACTGGTAATTAAGAAGGACGGTAAGTTCACACCGGAATTTGTAAATGACCTCTTCACAGTTAAAGCAGATGATAAAGAACTTACTGTTACCAACGTAACTTATGGCAATACCAACAATGTTGTTCGCATTCAAGTTGCATTGCCATCTGCTGACTTCAGCTTTAATAGATTGAAACTTGAGTTTGACGGTGGTAAAGGCGCTATTCAAGATAAGTTTGAAAACGATTTGGAATTTAGCACATCCTTGTACTACAACAAGAAGTAATTTGTTTCAACATAAAAGCGGCCCCTTTTGGGGCTCGCTTTTTTTGTTGTAAATAAAAATAAAGAATTTAGTCATTTTCTCAAACTTTATTAAACTTTTTTTAAGGTTGTGCGTATATACTATAGATAGAAAAATACAACTGCATTTAGGAGGTTTGAACTTGAATAAAACCAAATGGATCGCTGCATCTTTGGCTGTCGCTACTTTAGTTGGAACAGCATCGATAAGTCCAATTTATGCGGCATCTAAAGCGACTAATGCACAAAAGCAAGCGGCTGTGAAGACGCTTAAAGACCTAAAAGGCGTAAATTTGGGGGCAAATAGTTCCGTCAAATTAAGCAATGTGAATATCCTAGCTCAGGATAATCAAAGTGTGTTAACTTACACCCTGACTTATTACAACAATGGGAGCAAAAGTTTATCGTTAGTTGATTATTGGACAAAGGTTAAAACCAAAACAGGCACAGTCTATAGTGCAACAGTCTTGAGCTCAGATAAAGACAAAAAAAAGGTGGTTCCCGGTTCCTCATTAAGTGTTACATATACGACGAAAATCGCTAAAGGGCTGAAATATAGTGATTTAAACTTTCAGGTCATAAAGTGGAATTTCAATGTTGCCAATTATGAGCAGATTCTTGGGACTATTAGTATTCCGTCTAATTACCTCGCCACAACACCGCTAAAAGGCACAGAGAAACTAACTTTGGGCAACTTGACAGCTTCGGCCTCCGTTAAATCGGTTAGTGTACTGAATCAAGGTAATTATAATTACGTGCACGTCGCTTTAAATCTCAAGAATACAAGTCCGCAATCTCTGGTTAATCCGGCGCTTAAGTATTTTGTACAAACCCAAAGCGGTACGCCGTTTGCACTGACTCCTGACGCTTCCAGCTCCAATGTGCAAATCCTGTCACAAGAGAACAAGACACTAAATCTAATTGCCAAACTGCCGAGTACAGTCAATTTAAATAATTTGCAGTTGGTGATATCCATGACGGATGAAACTGCAAAGAGTGAGCTTCCTGTAGCTTCCATGAATTTAGGCACGAAGCAAGGCCAGTCCTCGGTAACTGCAGCAAATCAGGAAAAAGTGTTGGATGTAGAGAATACTAATATAGCTACTAAATTGCTGAGCGTTACCCGGAATCAAAGTTTTGGTGAAAGTTCTCTTTCTATTCAGTTTTCAATAAAAAATAAAGGTGATCGCACAGTTACCTTGCCGGGATACCTATTCGAAATTCAAGCCGAAGGCAAATCCTACTCTCTGACTTCAAGCAACCTCGCGGAAATTACTTTGGAGCCGGATGAAGAAGAAATAGTTTCTGTGGATGGCTCGATTCCAGTTATTGCTAATTCCGAGAAGCTTCAGTTGGTTTTAAAGACACCAACCACAGCTGCTTCGAGCGGTGGGGGAGAAGGCACGGCAACACCAACAACCAGTGCTGCTACTTATCCAATCGCAATGTATAAACTGCCTAATTACGAGGAAATGCAGCATGCTTTGGGTCAAGAACGTACTGTAAAAAATAATGACGGTACATTTGGGGTAACTTTGAAAAGTGTTCAAACCCTTCCGTGGAATGACGGTAATCTGCTGACTTCTAAATTTACAATTGAGAACAAAGGAACTCAGGCTGCCAAGTTGCCTGATTTTGCCGGTGCCTATAAGCTCGATTTAACGGACTTGAATAGCACTGTGAATGTCGTGAGTACCAATAAGTCACAAGTACTGGGTGCTGGCGAAAAGGTAGATGTTTATGTAACAGCCAATGTTCCTGCAAGCTTGAAATTCTCGCAACTTCAAGTTCAGTTGTTGAAAAAAATCGGTACGGATAAAACATCCAGTTGGGTCATGTTCTCCAATTATGGAAAGACTAACGATCTAGACCTGGTAGCTGATGGGGCATTCTTTAATTTGAACACAGTTGGTAAGAAGGCTGACTTGCAAACACGGAAAACGTTCTTGTATAAAGGAACGACAAATGATGTGATTTATACTGAGCTCATTATGCGTAACCTGGAAGACAAGCAAAGCAACCTTTCGCGCCTAACGGGTTACTTCCGTACAAAAGATGGACAATACTATAAAGCAACTGCTAATCAAGTTACTCGTACGGTTGGACCTAAGTCTGCTAGCATTGTAACTTTCTCTGCTCAAATACCTAAAAATGCGGATGCCTCCAATTGGGACCTGGTAATCGGAGAAAGTATTTCGGAAAATAAATTTACAAGTACTGCAGAAGAGGCGGTTACAGGCTATGTGAACGCGTCGGCTATGGAGCTGAATGTCGGTAGCCGGGATCTTAAAACTTCGTTGCGGGATATCGATCTATTCCCGTACACTTTGAATATTGTAAATATCCAAGGGAAAACGGGTGGCTCAGGTCTGGAAGTACGCTTTAAGTATGAACTGAAACGTGACCTGACCTTTGAGATGGGCGAGTTCCAACATAAGTTCTTGTTGGAAGTTATGGACTCGAGCGGAGCCAAGTTTGAAAAGGAAATCGAACTTGAAAAGGATTTTGAATTAGCATCTAACAGGGAATATACCTTTGTTGTCAATGACCCTATTTTTACGAATTTCAGAAGTGGCTCATTCCAATTTTCTGTTTATGATCTCTATCAGGGAGTTAAAACTAAAATTGCTACTCAAGCAGTCGGCTATTCCGATACTGATCTTTAATCTAACTCAGAAACAAGGCCAAAGTCATAAACGACTTTGGCCTTGTTCCTTTCTCATTAAATGAATATGATAGAATCATCAAAGGAGAAATAGAGGAGGAGCAGCCATGAAGATAGCTTGGAAAGTAGCCGCGGCCGCTGTGGTGGTTGGCGGAGGAATATGGGCAGGTTCATTGATGAATTTAACGGCAGAAGGGGCCGGCGTGTCTACTCAACCGGGAACAGCTGATGATCCGGTCGTGACGAAGAGTTATGTGGATCAGGCGATCCAACAAGCCATAAAAGGCGGAGGGACAACTACGGCACCGACTACGCCGTCTACGACCAATCCGACAACACCGGCCAAGAATGAAGACAACGGTGCTAGTGCCGACGCCATCGAGATCGTCGAGGTGAAGCCAGGGAAGATCCTCATCGCCTCGGCAGGGGCAGAATTTATTGTGCGCTCGGGTAAAGCGGTGGTATACAGTGAAGATACCAGTGGTGTTGCGGATCTGACCGATGGCAAGGATATCGGCAACGGGGGGGCTGTGGCGAACAACCACTTGCTGTCTTTTCCGCGTGCGGGACGTGGTATTCAGGTTGCTGAGGGCAACAAGTACAACTTGACGGTCATGGTACGTGGGGGTTACTCGGTTAAGTAAGCAGTATAGAAAGTCATAAACCTGATACGCATGATTTTGCCAGATGTAACAAACATTAAAAGGGCTAAGCGAAGGGTTGGTGCACATACTATTCCTGTGAAAAAAATTCTGCAGGAGGTGCACCCCAAATGGCAAGAAGCAATCGTAAAATCGTACCGGAAAGCCGCCAAATGATCAATCAGATGAAATATGAAATTGCCGCGGAATTCGGACTTCCCGTTGCCACGGGTACTGGCTTGGCAGGTTCAGCGGATACTGAATTTGCCGGTGAGCTCGGCGCTTACGGCTCGGGCGGTTCAGGGGCGGAATGGAAATACATGACTTCCCGGGAAAACGGCTCGGTCGGCGGGGAAATTACGAAACGTCTTGTCGCTGAGGCGCAAAAACAGCTTCTTTTATAAAAACTGCGGACTTGTCCCTTATTTCTTTTGACATGACCTGGCAAATACGTTAATATGACTTTTGAGGATTGTCAATTCAACCTTTTCCGCTAAGGGAAAGGTTCATTTTTTGATTAGGGTCGATTTCACCCGATCGTTGATCCTCACGGATTCATCGGTATTATATTCAGTATTGGATACTTGGGCTTTTGCCATACTATCCAAAGGGGAGGTTGATTTTCATGTCCATCCAAGGGCGACACTTATTTACTTCCGAGTCCGTAACCGAAGGGCACCCGGATAAAATTTGCGACCAAATCTCCGATGCGGTTCTTGACGCATTCCTTGAGAACGATCCTTACGCTCGTGTGGCGTGCGAAGTTTCTGTCGCTACCGGGCTTGTCCTCGTAATCGGCGAAATCAGCACCAAATCGGAATATGTGGATATTCCGGCCATCGTGCGTAAAACGGTGAAAGAGATCGGGTATACCCGGGCCAAGTACGGGTTCGACTCCAACACTTGCGCTGTTTTGACATCGCTTAACGAGCAATCTGCGGATATTGCGCAAGGCGTTAATGCAGCACTGGAAAGCCGCGATCCGGCTCAAATGGACAAAGAAACCGAGAATATCGGTGCCGGCGACCAAGGCTTGATGTTCGGATTTGCTACGAATGAGACGCCGGAATTAATGCCGTTGCCGATCGCCTTGTCCCATCGTATCGCCCGCCGCCTTTCCGAGGTACGGAAGGATGGTACGCTGGATTACCTCCGTCCGGACGGTAAAACCCAGGTGACCATCGAGTACATCGATGGCAAACCGAAACGTGTGGACACGATTGTCGTATCCACGCAGCATGCCGAAGAAATCACCCTGGAGCAAATCCAGAAAGATATTAAAGAAAAAGTCATTCTCCCTGTCGTTCCGGCGGAATTGCTGGATGGGGAAACGAAATATTTCATTAACCCGACAGGCCGTTTTGTTATCGGCGGTCCGCAAGGCGACGCCGGTCTGACAGGCCGTAAAATTATTGTCGACACCTACGGTGGTTATGCGCGCCATGGCGGCGGTGCCTTCTCCGGGAAGGATCCGACCAAGGTTGACCGTTCGGCGGCTTATGCAGCCCGGTACGTGGCCAAAAACCTCGTTGCCGCCGGCTTGGCCGATAAAGTGGAAATTCAACTCGCCTACGCGATTGGCGTAGCCAACCCGGTCTCCATTAACGTAGACACGTATGGAACAGGGAAGATTGCGGAAGAGAAGCTGGTTGAGCTGGTTCGCGAAAACTTTGATCTTCGTCCGGCGGGCATTATTCGGATGCTGGATCTCCGTCGTCCGATTTACCGTCAAACCGCGGCATACGGTCACTTCGGCCGTACGGATATCGACCTTCCTTGGGAACGCGTCGACAAGGCTGAGGCTTTGAAAGCTCAAGCTGGTATCTAAGAAAAACACATACAGGGTATCTTGCTCCGTTTGGAGGTAAGATATCCTGTTTTTTATTTTGAAAATAACCCTTTCCACGGATTCCCTAAACTTCGCCCCCTCATCTGCCGTTAATAAATATAGGTATGCGCTTTATGGCCTATGGCGTGAAATGATACATAAGCGATGCAGGTGAAAGGGGAATTTTGACGAATGAAACGAAAAGTATCGGCATTTTTGGCCATCTTTATGGTCATCAATCTGTTAAACGCTTGGGGAAGCTTGTCGGTTTCGGCGGCCATCTCTCCGACGGATTTGGTCAGTTCAAGCCCGGCTAACGGGGAGAGCAACGTACCTGTCAGTACCAAAATCACGATGCGGTTTAACCAGAAGGTCACCTCGAATGGGGCGATCTGGTTAACGAAAAGCGGCACCACCAGTTCGGAAAGAATCAACGCTACCGTTACTTCGGCAACGTATGAGGTGCAGTTTTCTCCCTCACGACAGCTTGATTACAACACGCAGTATACGGTAGAAGTGCCTAGAGGTACCTTTGTCGGAGAAGACGGTACGATGAATGAGGTGAAGAACTGGACCTTTAGAACGGTCGCCGGAAGCACAAGTTCGATTACGGTGTCTTCTTTTTATCCATCTGCCGGGAGCACGAATGTCAGTGTGAATGTCCAGCCGAGCATACAGTTCAATAAAAATGTAAAGCTGAATACTTCGCAGGGGGGGCTTACGCTTCGCAAATCCAGCAACTCCTACTCCGTTCCGATTAATGTGACATCCAACGGTTACAATACGATCACGATCAAGCCGAAATCCGCACTGGAGTCGGGAACGACTTATTATGTGGAAGCTGACCGCAATGGCATTATGGACGCTAGTGATAGTTCCAAATACTTTGAAGGTTTCTCAGGCAGCAGCCGTTGGTACTTTACTACGGCATCTGATAACGATAAAACGGCACCGGTTCTCCAGAATGCTTCGATGTATAACAATACACGAATCCGTTTGCAGTACAATGAAAGGCTCGATTCCTCCATATATATTTCAGACGATAGTTTTACGGTAACCGTAAATGGGGAAAGCCGTAAGGTTGATGACGTCTCTGTTTCGGGAGAGTATGTGTACGTGGAGTTAAGAACCGGGGTAGCGGTAGGGCAGGACGTTAAAATTAGTTATACCGGACAGTCGATTAGGGACCGTTCGGGGAATGCCGCTGCGACTTTCTCCAGCCGTGTGGTTACCAATGGGATTGATTCGGTGAGTCCAAAGCCAAGCGACGGTAGAGCTAGCGGAAATACAGTAACTTTGTACTTTACCGAAACATTAAAAAGTCCATCGAGCAGTGCGTATCAGCAATTCACGATAATGGCAGACGGCAAGGCAAAGAGCATTAGCAGGTTAGCACACAGTGGATCGACCATTACGCTTTACCTATCCGATTCCATTTCCAACGGTGAAGTCGTAAAAGTCTCTTATAAACCCGGCTCGTATCCGTTGCAGGATTACAGAGGCATGGAAATTGCCGGATTCAATGATTACTTTGTACGCAATACTTATGATTCCGTGGCACCCGTATTTCAGAGTGCGCAAGGCTCCGATAGAACCATTATTTTAAACTATAATGAGGCTTTAAGAACAACCCAATTACCTTTAAAAAGCCAGTTCTCGGTGCTGGTTAATAATGCGCCAGTATATGTAAATGCTGTGGAAATTAAGAATAATCAGGTTATTCTCACTTTAGCTTCCTCTTTTACACAGTCACAAGCGGTAACCGTCTCCTACGTAGCTGACGGCAGTGACGGGATTGCCGATCTGAACGGAAATCTGGCGGGTTACATTAATCTGCAGCCTGTCACCTATACGTCGGTAGCCGAGGGGGTACGTTCCGCCACAGTGACGGGTGACACATTGACGATCACCTATAACAACACGCTGCGGGGGATGTCTTACCTCCCGGTGAATCAATTTAATGTATTCGTGGACAAGGTTAGCGTAGGTATCAAATCCGCTACGATTAGCGGGAACACCGTCGTACTGAAACTGGCATCGCCTGTAACGGCCGGGCAGGTAGTTACGCTGTCTTATTTGACGGGGGCGGCTCCGCTTTACGATACGCTTGGCAATCAACTGAAAAGCTTTAACAACATAGCGGTACAAAATACGGCGGGGGGCCAAACGAATCCAAATGGACAGACCCCGACGACGCCAACCTCCCAACCGGAGTATCTCACGAACATGTCGAATGTCGATTTTGGCGTGGGCGGGTACTTGTTGAATATCAGCGCGGCTCAAGCGGCGGACAGCCGTTCCAAATTCGGCCAGGGGATCAAAAAATATACGATCGATACGGTGAAGCTGCAGAATGCATACAAATACCTAACGGCGAGCAACGCGGCGACAAAACGGATCGTGTTCGAGGTGCCTTCCACCGAAAAGGCGGCTGAGGTGATTGTTCCTGTAACCGCCCTGATGGACATGTACAGCAGCGGTAAAACCGGTAACTTTGCGGTGAAATACAATTCGGTAATGTATGATCTGCCCATCGAGAAAATCCCTTATATGGAGATCTCGAGATCCTTGAATGTATCGGCGCTAACCTCCGCATTTATCACCATACAGTTGGAGCCGGTAACGAAGGTTCAGATGCCGACGTTGAACTATAGTAATGGGGTTACGACAACGCCTTTGATCGACCCGATTCAAATCGGTGTGACGGTGTTTAGCGACACGGCAGCGCAAAACGCAGTCGAGTTGAATACGACCGGAACCATTTACATGAAAGCACCCAACACAACGGCCAGCAATCAAACGTTCCTGGCTCAATACGAGCTGTTAAGCAGAACAGCCTCTTTCGTACCTTCGAGTGTCAAGGGGGCCGGAAACGCGTTTATATTCAGCGGAAAGATCAACGGAAGCAAAGCGGTTGGGCCCGCGGCGGGCTACAGTTACTTTACGGATACCCTGAAGCATTGGGCGAGTAAAGATATTACGGAGCTTGCGAGCAAGCTGATCATCGATACCCGTTCGGGAACCAAATTTGAACCCGACAAAAACATCACCCGCGCCGAGTTTGCCGTGTTCATCGCTAAAGGGCTCGGGCTGACCCCGGACGCCTCAAATGCACGCCGGTTCTCCGACGTCGCGTCGGGAAGCGCGGTAGCAGGGTACATTGGCGCGGCGGCGAAAGCGGGAATTATCAACGGAACACCCGATGGGACGTTTAAACCGGGAAGCCCGATCACCCGGGAGCAGATGGCTTTGATGATGGTACGGGCGATGGAGTATGCCGGACAGGATACGAGCCTGGGTACTTCTGCCGCGCAGGTGCTCGGCCGCTTTAAAGATAACTCGAAGATCCAGTCCAAGGAAACGGTGGCCAAAGCGGTCAAGGCGGGCATTATCCAGGGCGTTAACGCCTATACGTTCCAGCCTAAGGGGAATGCAACCCGTGCCCAAGCTGCAGTAATGGTTAAGCGGGTTTTGAACAATTTGAACTACCTGTAAAAATATGTGCAGACCCATGCTATGCGGCCTGCTCTCTTTCTCGGAGAGTGGGCTGTTTCTTTTTGGAAATAGAAATTTTCGCCAAATCTCATGAAATTTGCTTTTTTTCGTAACTTTTCCGCCCGATTGTAGTCTATTAAATAGGTGGAAGATTCCCGGGGAGGTCTCCGGATCATAGATAGCACACAAAAGATGGGAGAGTAGCAAAATAAAATGGTAGTTCGTAGAGAAGAAACCGGAAAGAAGACGAAACGGGTTCAATTGGCTGCAAATCGGGGGAAAAAGTGGATTCTAGTTTCGTTGGCGGGGCTGATCTGGATTCAGCCGGTCGTGTTGCCCGAGTTGTTCGGGGGTTCGGCATCGACGATTCATGCGGCGGCCAGCCAGGCCACCCGTTTGGGAGAGGAAATCGTTACGTCCGGAGCGAAGCTCGTAAAATATCGTTACACGACTACACGTTCGGGGAAGCAGGTCAATGTGCTGGCCGACGTAGTCGAAGTAGATTTAAGTAACCCGTACGTCCAATTGGATGTGATGACGGGCAAGGGAGGCCAATTGACGACCCGGCAAGCCGTGGAAGGCATGGCCAAGGAAACCGGCGCCGTTGCCGGTGTGAACGGGGACTTCTTTGCCACCGGGGGACAAGGGGTACCGATGGGCGCCGCCGTTTCCAAAGGCACGCTGGTGACCAGTCCGGCACAGCTTACGGGGATGTTTGCTTTTGGAGTAAAAAGCGACAATACGCCGGTCATCGATCGTTACGGCTTCAGCGGCACCATCCTGGCCGAAGACGGCTCGACGTTCCCGCTGGCGGGGATAAACCAGGAGTCCTATACAACGGAGCCGGAGAAGGCTTACAGCCATGTGAACAAGATGTTTATCTACACCAGCGCCTGGAAATCCGAAGACCGTCCGAAAGGGAGCGGAACGACACCGACAGAGGTGCTGGTTCAGGGCGGAGTTGTCCAGCAAATTTCTTCTCAGTCGGCAATTCCCGGTCCGGTTCCGGCGGACGGGTATATTTTGCGTGCGCATGGTCTAGCGGCAGATTACATATCCGCTCATCTTGCGGTTGGGCAGCGGGTGGAAACGACGTACCAGTTGGTTTCCCAAACGAGCGGGCAGGAGATCAACCCTTCCGATTTCAAAATGATGATCGGGGGTCATACGCTTCTGGTTGATCAGGGGAAGGCTTCCTCGTTCACCCGCTCGACGACCTCGATCAGCGGAGGCAGTTCCGTGGCCCGGACGGCGGTAGGTTACTCGCAAGACGGGAAGAAGGCCTACATTATCACGGCCGAGAAGAACAGCGACAGTCCCGGGATGACCTTAAAGGAACTGCAAAGCTTTATGACTTCGATCGGGGTCTGGAAAGGGCTAAACCTCGACGGCGGGGGGTCGACGACGATGGTTACGCGTCCGCTCGCGGAGACGGAAGCCGAACTGACCTTTACGACCTCCAACGGGTCGGCGGGTCAACGGGCCGTGGCCAATGGACTCGGCGTGTTCACGATAGCTCCCCAGGGAACGCTCAAAGGACTGCGGGTTAGCGGAGCATCGACATTGCTGATCGGGCAGACGGTGTCTTTTACCTTGAAGGGCTATGACAACTATTACAACCCGATCGATACGTCGGGCGTTCAAGCCACCTGGAAGTCGAGCAACGGGAATGTGGCGTGGACCGGATCGGGCTTCAAGGGCGTGAAAGCGGGCACCGCGAAAATTACGGCGGTAAGCGGTGAGGCCAAGAGCAGCATGGACGTGACCGTGCTCGGCGGCAGCGATCTGGACGGCTTGACGCCGGTAACGACGTTTGCGCCATTGGAAGCCGGGGCAACCGTATCTGTACCGGTGACCGCCAAATTGAAAAACGGGCGCACCGTTGAAGTGCCGAATGAGGCGGTGAAGTGGGTATTCTCCGGCATGAAGGCAAGCGTGCAAAATGGAGTTCTGACGGTGCAATCCATTAACAACGGAGCGAAGGTAGCTTACGCCACGCCGAAATATGACGGATTCAGCGGCACGCCGATCGTGCTGTCCTCTTCCGAAGAGCAGGTATGGGAAAGCTTTGAAAACGCGAGCTATCCGGTATCCTTCACAGGGTTGCCGGCGGAGGCCAAAGGAACGGCAGCAATCGTGCAGGGCACTGGAGAGCGCTCCAACTCCAAGGTGCTTCAACTGGATTATGACCTCACCGGAGGAACCGGCAATAAATTCGGTTACGCCCAGATCAATGGAACCGCAGGCAAAGCCATTCCTGAAGGGGCCACTTCGATGGCGATCGACGTTCTCGGGGATTCGAGTCTGAACTGGCTGCGGGCCGAGTTTGCCGGAGCGGACGGAAAGAGCGTTTATGTGGATCTTGCGCGGCCGCTCGACTTCACCGGTTGGAAGACGTTGACGATCGATCTGACCGCGAGCGGACTGAAACACCCGGCCAAGCTGAAACGGCTTTATGTGGTCAATCTGGAGGACGGTCAGGATGAGCGCGCTTTGACGGGCAGCGTATCTTTTGACAATATCCGGTTTACCGCGCCGGCGACGGGCGGGAATGCGGCTTTGGATACCGGCCTGCCGAGCGCTAAGGTGATCATGACGGCAGGACAGAAATCGATGACCGTAAACGGACAAAAACAAAATATGGACGTGGCTCCGCTTATAAAGGACGGAACGACGTATATCCCGATCAAGTATGTGGTGGATGCTTTTGGCGGGGAAGCGGCGTGGAACAAAACGGCGGGGAAAATCACCGTGACGCGCGGGACCAGCGTGCTGGAGTTAACCGTGGGCAAGAAGGAATTCATCCTTAACGGAGCGACGAAAAAGGCCGAGGTTTCTCCGATTATTGACAATAATAGGACTTTAGTCCCGCTACGGTTGGTATCGGAGCAGCTAGGGATATCCGTAAATTGGGAAAAGAAAACCAAATCCATTACCCTTGAATCATGATATGATAAGTTCGGAGTATACGGACACAGGAAATGGAGAAGGGTGAAGTGGCAGACTATCAAGCTGATGCAATTGACCGCGTTATTAAAAACGCCGTAGGCGTTATGGAAAATAGCAAGCTGCAGATCCTTGAAATTTTGGACGCAGCGCGGAATGAGCTGAAGACGCTCAACAATGAGTTGCAGCAGGTCGTTAAAGAAACCGCAGAGACCGTGGAAAAGGTCGACCAACTGGAAATCAATTACCGACGTTCCCGCATCCGGCTGACGGAAGTCAGCCGGGATTTTGTGCGGTACAAGGAAGAAGACATCAAGCAGGCGTATGAGAAGGCCACCCAGCTACAGTTGGATCTTTTGATTTACCGGGAAAAAGAAATGTATCTGAAGGCGCGCAGGGACGAACTTCAGAAGCGGGCGAGAAATGTCGAAAAATCCGTGGAACGGGCGGAAACCGTCAGTTCGCAAATGGGCGTTGTCTTGGAATACCTGTCAGGCGAACTAGGTCAAGTGACCCGGATTTTGGAATCCGCCAAAAACCGTCAGATGATCGGTTTAAAGATTATTTTGGCGCAAGAAGAAGAAAGAAAGCGGATCTCGCGGGAGATTCATGACGGGCCGGCTCAGCTTTTGGCGAATCTAGTTCTTAGGACGGAAATTGTGGAAAGAATGCTTGCCAAGCAGGAATTTAAGATGGTACAGGACGAAATAGTAGACTTGAAGAGTCAAGTCCGTTCCAGTCTGGAAGAAATGCGGAAAGTCATTTTTAATTTGCGTCCCATGGCTTTAGATGACCTAGGTTTGATTCCGACTTTGCGCAAGTATGTACATGATTTCGAAGAGAAGACCAAAATTAGAACGACCTTCGAAACAAGAGGGAAAGAACATCGCATGTCTTCACCCATGGAAGCGGCGGTATTCAGACTGGTTCAGGAAGCTCTCACTAATGCAGCCAAGCATGCCTTTCCTACCTATGTTGGCGTCGATATCACCTATCAGGCTCAAATGGTCAAAATCGTGGTTCAGGACAATGGACTGGGATTCAAGGTTGACCAGTTGGAGCAGAAGACAAAGGAGCACACCCATTTTGGTCTGATCGGGATGCGGGAACGGGTAGAATTGCTGGAAGGAAGAATGGAAATAGAGTCGACAGCGAATATAGGCACCAAAATCATTATCCACATTCCGACAAATGCAGAGAAGAGAAAGGAGTACCAGGATGGATAACCTTGTTACTAACAGTAGACAAACAATTAAAGTTCTCTTGGCTGACGATCACCAGCTGTTTCGCGAGGGATTGAAACGGATTTTGAATATGGAGGAAGATATCGAGGTCGTGGGGGAATGCGGTGACGGCTCACAGGTTCTGGAGTGCTGCCACCAGCTCGAACCGGAGATCGTACTCATGGACATCAACATGCCGCTCTTGAACGGAGTGGATGCGACGGCCGAGCTTCGCGATGCGCTTCCGGAGGTAAAGGTCATTATTTTATCGATTCATGATGATGAAAGTTATGTATTTGAAACCCTGCGCAAAGGGGCGACCGGTTATTTGCTGAAGGATATGGAGGCCGAGTCGCTGATCAACGCGATCCGCACGGTGGCGGAGGGCAACGCCTTCATTCATCCGAAGGTAACGGGCAAATTGATTCAACAGCTTCGCCGTATGGAATATTTGAGCGAAACCGGCGCCATTGCGGAAGATCATGCGATTCGCGAAGCCGGGGTCAAATTCGTGGCCGGTGAAGATAATCCGTTAACGCGCCGCGAAGCGGAAGTGCTTCGGTTAATGGCGGAAGGACGCAGCAACAAGATGATCGGAGAACACTTGTTTATCAGTGAGAAAACGGTCAAAAACCATGTCAGCAGCATTCTGCAAAAAATGGATGTCGACGACCGGACGCAAGCCGTTATCAACGCCATTAAATTCGGCTGGGTAACCCTGTAAAGGAACTGACAAGCAGGCCGTACAGCACGAATTAGGGATCTTTTGCGGTCTAGTGTTCCAAATTTTGTTGGAACATGAAATAAGAGGACGCCCTCTTGTTCTAAAAAATTTTAGAGTAAGAGGGTTTGCCGGGGCGCATACATAAGATTAAAATTGTTAATATAGCTTAACGAGCAAAACGCGTTTGGAACCGTCTTCCTTGGTGCGGCATATATTGTCGCTATATAGGGGTGTTCGGCAGCGGTGGGAAAGGCCCGCCGCCGAAGGGCTCTACAAGGAGGAATGGCCATGGTTGTTCACATGGGTTGGATTCTGTTCGGCTATGTGGTGGCGGCGCTGCTCGTTCACCTTTCTTACGGCAGGCTTCGGCGGCAAGCGCCGGAGGACTCCGGGGGAACGCACTATATTTTGGTTACGCGGAATCACGGGGACCAAATGGAGTGGTATTTAAGGGCTTTATCATGGTATGCGCGGATTCGTGGCGAGTCCGTTAAGGTGACGGTGCTGGACGATTATTCCCAGGATGATACCCGTAAGATCGTGCACAAGCTGCGGGATCAGCCGGGGATCGACTTGACGCTGCGGTCATGGCGAGCGTCGGGCGATTCGGGAAAAATCGGGTCGGGCACTCTGACAGGGGAAGAGACTCTGATTCATGTGGATCTTCGCAAGCCGCAGGAGGCGGCGAAAATTCCCTATGTCCAGGTATAATTCAATAATTTACAGAGGATATGAGTTAAAGGTGTGAAGCACACTCTTTCAGGCGAAAGGCCGGGGAGTGTGCTTTTTTGCGTTTATGCCCATTTATCCGTATTTTTGACTTTTACAATCCGGAGTAACTTGAGAGTGAAGTTTGAAAGCGACTACATTCAGAATGAAATGTTATCTAAAAGAGAGGGGAACCAAATGAAAGCAGGATTGTATGCCGTAAGGGGGAAGCAAGCTTGGACTTTATGGGTCACTTTGGATTTATGTACCGACCTTGATTGGTGGTCCAAAAGATTGGAGGAGGCGGGAGGCCGGTTTAGTGCGGCCGAGGGAGTATTTCAGATCTCATCCGCAATGCCTTTGGGATGGGCTGTGACGCTTAGGGACGATTTCGGTCATCGTCCGGGGGCGGAGTTGGATCGTTGGTCGGACCGTGATTGGCTCCGGTACATGGAGGGAGTTCTAGGCGCGGAACTGCTGGCGGAACGAACGAAGGTCGTGATTGGCGGAGGACAAGGCGTGCCGATGGGGATCCGTTCGCTGGGCGAAGCGGCGAACTTGAAGTGGTTGTGGGTCCGAGGGCGGGGATTTACGGCCTCGGGGGCGGCCCTGCTGCGCGGGCGGGACTTCCCCGCAGCGGGGCCGCTTGAAGCGTCGCGACTCGCCGACGCGCTGGCTGGGCGGTCGCTGCTGGAAGCGGAGCTCCAGCAACTGTTGGCGGAACGCCTGCCGGAGCTGGGCCCGGCCTGGCGCTCCGCGCTGCAGCACGCGCACCTGCAGGGGCGCGTGCAGCTCACGTCGGGCGTCGCGCGAGCGGACGCCCGAGGCGGGCCGGCCCGCCCGCTGGTGCGGCGGGCCCCGGAGCTCCGCTGCCGGCGCTGCGGCAGCGGGGTGCACCGTCGCACGCCCTGCGGGTCGTGCGGCTGCGGCGGCTGCGCCTACTGCGAGGCCTGCTTCGCGCTGGGGCGCAGCCGCTCTTGTGCGCTGCTGCTGCGCGGCAGCAGCGCCGAGGTGCCGCCCGCCGCAGGCGGTGGCACGGGGTGCCCCACCGGGTCCCTGCTGGACCGGTGGGGCCTGAGCCCGGCGCAGCGCGAAGCGGCCGCCGCCGCGCTGCGTTTTTTGGCGCAGCCGCCGGAACCGGCTGCGCCAGCCCCCACGGCCGCCTCCCCCGAGGCCGGCGGCCCGCTGCGCGTCGCTTGGTCGCGAATCGGTATCCCGATTCTTGGCCGACTGCTGCCGCGCCGCGCGGCTCCGTCCGGGCCGACGCCGGGACCGCCGCGATTTCTGCTCTGGGCGGTGACCGGTGCGGGCAAGACGGAGATGATCTTTCCGCTGCTCCGCTACAGCCTGGACCGCGGCGGCAAAGTACTCGTCGCGACGCCGAGGCGCGACGTCGTCCTGGAACTCGGTCCGCGAATCGCCAAGGCTTTCCCGGAAGTGCCCACCGCCGTGCTTTACGGGGGGAGCCCGCAGCGCTGGGCGGAGGCCAAGCTGGTTCTGTCGACGACCCACCAGCTGATGCGGTTTTACCAGGCTTTTGATCTGGTCATTATCGATGAGATCGACGCCTTCCCGTACCACAACGACCCGATGCTCGCGTATGCCGCAGCGCAGTCCTGCAAGCCGTGCGGCCGGTTTGTTTTTCTCTCGGCTACGCCGCCGGCTCGCTTGGAGCGTGAGGTTCGGAGCGGCAGCCTGCCCCATGCCAAGGTTCCGGCGAGGTTCCACGGTCACCCGCTACCGCTGCCCGTGCGGATCGGCATGAAGCCGGTCGATGTTTGCCTGCGTAGGGGGGAGCTGCCCAAGGCCTTGCTTGCTGCTTTGGAGACGTCGATGCAAAGAGGCGCGCAGATTTTTGTTTTTGTGGCGCGGATTCGCCATATTGAACCTGTCGTAGCTCTTTTGCGGAAGCATTTCTCAGCGGTGGCCGTTGAAGGGACGTCATCGCAGGACAAGCAGCGAGGTGACCATGTGCTCGAATTCCGCGCCGCCCAAACCCGAATTCTGGTAACGACCACCATTTTGGAACGTGGCGTAACCATACCAAAGAGCGATGTATACATATTGGATGCAGACAGTGAACTGTTCGACGAGGCCTCGTTGGTGCAAATGGCGGGGCGGGCGGGAAGGTCCAAAGACGATCCCAAAGGGCGAGTCGTGTTCGCCTCTCCAGAATGGACCCGTTCGCAAAAGGGAGCCGTCCGTCAAATTCGCGAGATGAATGAAATGGCGTATAAGCATGGTTTTTTAAAAGAAGATGAGGAGGTTGTTTAAAAATGAAAGATACGTCTTGTGCCTGTAAGGAGATGCAACGTCTTACCCGGCTTAGAAATCATCGGGTATGGCCCGTTAAGGAATGCGGAAAAAACGCGGGGGTGTTGTCCGAGCAGTTGAACAATTGGGGACGTGGTGAGGGACGGCCGGGGCTGGTAAATGAAGCGTCTTCCGTATCCTATGCCGGCATCAACTGGAGCATGGCCAAGGAGGCGGTGCTGTCTCCATTGCATAATTTGCTCGCTCCTCCCGGCCTTCCCTGTCTGACCTGCGGCAAAATGATCTCGGGCAGCGAAAAAGGCTATCCGGAGATTTGCTCCTCCTGCTACGCCTCCATCCCTTGGATCAGGAACTTGAAATGCGCGGCCTGCGGCCGCCCGGTAGGCTGTCCGGATTGTACCCGTGAAGGGGTCCCGGCGCGGAATTTTGTGCTGAACCGCAGCGCGGTCGCTTACAATGCCACGATGCGGGAATGGCTTGCCCAGTATAAGTTCAGAGGCAACGAGGCGCTGGGCCCTGTTCTCGCGCGCATGGCCGGATTTGCCGCGCAGCGGATGCTTCGGGAGTTAAGCGAAAAAAACGGCGGGACAAGCCGCTTCCGCTTCGACGCCGTTACCTTTGTGCCGGTCAGCGAGGACCGGCTGATGGAGCGCGGGTTTAATCAGGCGAGAACGCTGGCGTTAGAGGCGTCCGCCATCCTCGGTTCTCCGCTGCTCCCTCTGCTTGAGCGCATCCGTCACACCGAGAAGCAGAGCTTCAAAAGCCGCTGGCAGCGTCTGCGCGACCTGCAGGGCATCTTTTGCCCCGCGGACAACGCATGGGATTTGCTCCAACCGGCGCTTTACCGCTCTGTCGCCAAAACTTTTCCACGGTCCGTTTTTTCATGGCATGACGCTATGATCGCTGAAACCTCCGAAGCAAGGCCGGTCCGGCTGCTGTTGGTAGACGATGTCTATACTACCGGGAGTACGGTGGATACCTGTGCGGGGCTGCTCCGCGAATTATGTGAATACTGGGGGCGTACGGCGGAAGTGTATTGTCTTACTTGGGCGAGATCCTAGTGTCCCTTCAGATATCGTAGTAGGAGATAAATCGTATTTAACCCACTGAGAACAAGAGGCCTGGCGCACTTTCTGATTTTTCCAAATCCAAAAAGATGTAAATCTGCAGGTATTTTAGGCTGGTCCCGGGGGGATTCGGAAAAAAGATGCAAATCTGCAGGCATTTCTGGCGATTTTAGAGAAACGAACCGATTTCGTCGAAAATTCCTGCAGAATTGCAGGAATTTTGAAAATATTGTTCCAAACAGAAAAAAAACATGCACATATGCAGGAATTCAGGTTACCAAGGCTGACTAATGGAGCACGAGACCCGAGAAAATGGGAATATTTTTAAAACCCATGGACGAACTTCCCTAAATAAGGTAATCTAACAGCATAACGTAATATTGAAAGGACGAACGGTCGAATGGCTCTAAATGTAGAAAATTGTCCGCGCTGCGGAAGGCTGTTTGCCAAGAATTTTAAAGATATCTGTCCGGTTTGCATTAAGGACATCGAGAAGGAATACGAGAAGTGTCTTGAATACCTGCGCCAGGAGAAGACCGCGACGATTCAGGAGGTTTCCGACGCTACGGAAGTTTCGGTTCGGCAGATTACGAAATTTATTAAAGAAGGTCGGATTTCCATCGCCAATAATCCGAATATGATGTATCCCTGTGAAGTTTGCGGTGTGCTTATTCGTGAAGGCAATATGTGCGATGGGTGCCGGGGACGGCTTACCCGGGATTTGACGGCCGCTGCCCGGGAAGAAAGGAAAGCCGGTGAAGAGGGGAATAAAACCGGCGGAGCTTACGGCGTTATCGACAAATTCCGTGGTCCTTCGAGATAAAAACCCCGAAAGTTTGGCATAATATTCTTTATAATCCAACGGTTCGCTATTAAATATGATTCAATCCACGCCGATAAACTTAGTAAAGATTATCGGCTTTTTTATTTGGAAAGAAAGGTGGAGCCCTTATGAAAATCAATGAGACCGGACGGCTTGGTGCCATAAATAATTATCAACGGCAAGTGGATACGTATCGAAAAGACGCTGACAATAAGACCCGCCGCAAGGACGAGGTATCGATCTCCACGGAAGGAATGGAGATGCTCAAAGCTCAGGGCAACGTTCAGGACTCCGCTCGCGCGGAGCGGATCGCCGAACTGAAATCCCAGGTTTCCTCGGGAACCTATCATGTGGACGCCGGTAAGCTGGCGGAGAAGCTCGTTCCGTACTTCAAGTCTTTTACCGATAAATAATAGGGGGCGGCTATGGAAGTTCAAAAATTAATCGATGGTCTCACCCAAATGGATGAGCTCCATGTCAAGTTGCTGGAAATTATGGAGCAGAAGAAACAATCCATCCTGAACCGGAACTACGAAGAACTGGTGGGGACCCTGTCGAGGGAGTCGAAGTTGGTCAAAGTTATTGAAGAGAGCGAGAAGGAGCTTTTGGCCGCGGCGCAGGAATTTTTGCAATCCAAGGGCATTAAATCGCGGCTTGAACTGACGATTTCGGAAATTCTCCGACTGGTGTTCGACCCCGAAGAGAAGCGGGCACTGGATGAGGCAAGAGTGAGATTAGGGAAGCGCTTGGTGGAATTGAAGCACGCGAACGCTTTGAATCAGGATTTGATCACACAATCGCTGTCCTTCATCGATTTTTCTTTGAACCTGATGATCGGGGGAGAGGACGATGGAGCGACTTACTCCCCTCCTCAGGGCCAGGACAGAAAGCCTGCAACGAGAAGTATGTTTGACACGAGAGCATAATTATTACGAAACGTTAAAGGAGAACTGCAGATGACCTCCACTTTTCATGGCATCGAAACGAGCAAGCGCGCTCTGTTTGTAAATACCGTATCAATGCAAACGCTGGGGCATAATATCGCCAATGCCAACACTGAGGGATACACGCGGCAGCGGGTGAACCTGAGAGAGGCCAACCCGATCTGGGCGATGGGGATGACGAAGAGCCAGCAGCCCGGACAATTGGGAACCGGTGTCGAGTATACGAGCATTACGCGGATTCGGGACAGCTTCCTGGATACCCAATTTCGGCGCGAGAATCAGTTGCTGGGTTCCTGGGAAATCCAGAACGCCAGTATGACCGCCATCCAGAATATCTTGAACGAACCATCGGGCAGCGGGCTTAGCGCGGTGATGGACGATTTTTGGAATTCGTGGGAAACATTGAACCGGGATCCTTCCTTGCTCAGCGCGCGTGTGGCTGTAGCCGGTGCGGCCAGCAACATGGTGGACACGTTGAAACATATCAGCGAGGCTTTAACCAACCTGACGAATGACTTGAACAACAACATCGATAAGAAGGTAATGGAAGCCAACAATATCGTTGAAAATATCGCAAGATTGAATGTGCTGATCCGCGACAACGAGAGCTTCGGCGATAACGCCAACGACTATCGGGACCAGCGCGATTTGCTGCTGGATAAGCTGTCGACGATTGTAGATGTCCAGTATGTCGAGGACGAGAATGGTATGGTTAGTATCATCTCCGCCGGTGCGAATGTATTGGAAGGCGAGAACGTTACGCCTCTGACTGCGGCGAACGCCGCCACGGCTACCGCTGGGCAACTTCACGGATACACACGGTCCCTTCAAGAAACCGATCTGATCCGCAACCAGTTGAACGGTTTGGTGGGCACTATGGTAACGGGCGAAGTTAAGGTGACCTTGAGTAACGGTTATATTACTACGAATAATATGGTGGCCTTAAACGATGTGACGGTGGATGGATTGGGCGTCATCCCTGCGGGCCAATCTATTCCGGCCGGGTCAAAGATTACGTCTTCCATGGATGTCATGGTTAAAGGTTTTAATGGACTGCATCAATTGGGATATACCTTAACGGAACCGACGACCTCCGGCATTCCTTTCTTTACGTCCGCTAGCGGCAATTTTACAATCGACAGCATTCAAGTGAATCCGGAAATTCTGGCGGACACGAATAAAATTGCCGCATCCTCGCAGTATGAGACCGTGAACGGCGTAAACAAAGTTATTCGCGGGAACAGCGACGTGGCCAACGCATTGGCGAGTATGCGAGACGCGATCTTTACTTTCCCAGATGCGCTTACCTCCATGTCCCAGGGATCGACGGATGATTATTTCCGCGCGTTGACGGCCGATCTCGGGATTCGGGCCAGCAATACGGAACGGAACCATCAGAACGAACAAACGATGACCGACAATTTGCAAATGCAGCGTCAATCCGTGAGCGGGGTTTCCATGGATGAGGAACTGGCGGATATGATTCGTTTTCAGCAAGCGTATAATGCGGCCGCCCGGAATATGACCACCGTCGACGAAATGCTGGATCGGGTAATCAATCAGATGGGACGGGTAGGGTTATAAAATCAAAGTTAGCTGACTAGCTTTATGAAGGAGGTTCATCCATGCGCGTAACAGGCATGATGCAAAATATTCAGCTTTTGAAAAACTTACGCAACATTAATACGTCCATGACCACGGGGCAGCAGCAGTTGGCTACCGGTCAAAAAATCAGCAAACCGAGTGACGATCCGATCGGCACGGGATATCAAATGCGTTATGACACGGACCTTGCGCGGAGCGAGGAGTTTCTGACGAATGCCAAGACGGGTTCGGAAATCCTGAAAACGATGGATTCCTTGCTGCAGCAGGCTTCGGATGTTTTGAAACGTGCGCGTACGTTGACCATGCAAGCGGCTAACGGAACTTATGCTCTTGAACAGAGACAAACCATTGCCGCTGAAATTAAGCAATTGAAAGAACAGATGGTGACGATCGGTAACAGTACCTATAACGGAAGATACCTGTTTAATGGACAGAAAACGGATCAGGCGCCATACACAGCTGCTGGAGCAGCCGGCGAAAACACGGATCCGGGATTGTTTTACCTGAATGTGAGTCCTTCCGTAAAGGTGCCGGTTAGTATAACGGGTGAAGTTGTATTCGGAGCTGCCGGGACGGACAACGTATTTAAAGTGTTGGATGATCTTGCTACTGCTCTTGATACGGATAACCGTACTGGTATAAGTGCTGCATTAGAGAAGATTGACGCATCGGCGGACCGTTTATCGGTAAGCTGGGCGGAAATCGGGGCCCGGATGAATCGGTTTGAGCTGATGGAGAATCGGATTTCCGATGATCAAGTCAGTTTGAAAGAGCAGCGTGCGCATGTGGCCGATGTAGATGTTCCTACCGCGATTATTGATCTAAAGTCCAAGGAGACGGTACTGCAGGCCGCTCTTTCAACGGGAGCAAGAATTATGCAGACCTCGCTTGTTGACTTCCTGAGATAATTGGTGAGGCTGCAAAGCGAAGGAGGAAATATGCCAGGGATTCAACCTATGCTGTCAAGTGATTGGGGAGCTTATCGCCCAGCTGAATTAAATATTCGGATGAAATCGGCCGAAATGGAGACGGATTGGACAAGCGTATTTAACGATCTGGAATTAAAGCGACCGATGACATTAGGCAAAGAACTGGAACAACAAGCCCGTACCCAGGCGATTCAAAATGTAGCTATTAAGGCGCAAGAAGGTGACCGGATGATGAATATAGCCGCCGGGGAGAAAAATGTCTTCGGACGAATCGCTCATGACCGTTACATGCGCAACGGCCAAAAGGAAGTGACGGTTGAGGCCATTCCTCACCAGGGCGTTGTGATAGATTTTCGTATCTATCCACCCGAAATTTCGATTGATCCGAGAGGGGCCCTTCCAAAATGAAAAAATTGCATAGTGAGGCATATGGAATGCTTGAAGTTGAAGACAGCCAGATCTATCTGTTTGAATCGGGAATTCTGGGAATTCCCGATATCCGGCAGTATGCCCTGCTTCCGATGGAAGGCACTCCTTTTTTCGTTCTGCACGCGCTTGAAGAAGAAGTCAGCTTTATTTTGCTGCCATCGCACGAAGCTGTGGAGGATTATAGCTTCCGCATCACCGATGAGACCATCGGGTTCCTTGAACTGATATCACCGGAAGATGTCGGGGTTATGTTAATTGTGAACATCAATCAGGACGAGCTCTATGTTAACCTGATGGCTCCGATACTCCTCTCTCCGCATTCCCAGAAAGGATGTCAATATATTATCAAGGATCAGGAGCTTCCGGTCCGTCATCCGTTGGTACCGAAGGGGGAAGCCTAAATGTTGGTGCTGAGACGAAAAGTCGGCGAGACGGTGATGATCGGCAGTGATATTCAAGTGCAAATTTTGGGGATCGAAGGGGATCAGATTAAGCTGGGGTTTTTGGCTCCCAAGGATGTACAGATTTTAAGGCAAGAATTATACGAAGGTATCGTTGCCGAGAATTTGGCAGCTAAGGAGCACACAAATCAATTACAACAAGAGCAAATCCTGAACCTGCTGAAAAATTTTAAAATGTAAATTCATTTTTAAGGCAGGTGGGTTTGGATGAATATCAACATGAATCGCGTGGATGGTAATATTTCGGACACCGTAAGATCAGTGGAACTCGGAATCAAAAAAAACGCTCCGTCCCTGTCAGACAACAGTGCTAACATCAATGAGCTGAAAGCGCAAAAGTTTTTAAAAGAGCAGCAAGAAGAACTTGAAAAGCAAGCCAAAAAATTAAACGAATCGATTGCGTCGACCGGTAAAGAGCTAAAGTTTAAATACAGCGATGAAGCCGAAGAATTGTATGTGGAAATCATCGATTCGAGGACGAAGGAGGTCCTGACCAGTCTCCCTCCGGAGTTTTTAATTGAACTGTCTGTGAAAATGAAGGAAATGATAGGAATGTTTTTCGATAAGAAAATTTAAATCACAGAAAGGATGGTACTTATGCCAACAGTTACGTTTCCCGGCTTGGCCTCGGGATTTAACTCGAAAGAATACATTGATGCGGTTATGAAAGCGGAGAGAATTCCTTATAACAGGCTCGAAGAAAAGAAGGAAATCACGACAGCTTATAAGGGCGTTTTTGACAATCTGAGAACTAAGTTAACTAAGTTTAAGGATGCTGCGGCGGATTTGAAACTAGTCGGCAGTTTTTCGGTAAACAATGCCACGGTATCGGATGCTACAAAAATGACGGTAACTGCGGGTGAGTCAGCTTTGGCAGGCAGCTATGCCATTAATGTGACTGATCTAGCTAAACAAGGGGTCTATCAAAGTAAAGTAATGCAACAGAATGCTGATATTAGCGGCTTAGTTGGTCAGAAAATTCAATTGAAAGTGTCGGATTCGGAAATTGCGGAAATTGAATTGACAGGTGCTAATATTGACGAAGTACTTAATAATTTGGCTAAAAGCATCAATAATAACACCAAATCCGGAGTTTCTGCTTCGATTGTGCAAACTTCCTCTACTGAAAAACGGTTGGTCCTTACCTCTAAAGAAACCGGTGTTGCTCATGAAATCAACTTTATGGAGCCTATCACGAATTGGAGTACATTGACTCCTGAAGATAGAAAACAGGTTTTGCAGCCGACGGGGGATCATCCTGTTATTTTTATGTCTAGCTCCGTGAAATCGGCGCTAGGATTCGATGCGGCTGATGCACATATCCAAGCAGCCAGCGATGCGCAATTGAAAATTAACGGGGTTTCCGTAAGCAGTGCATCCAATTCGGTTAAGGATGCAATCCCGGGTGTAACGATGCAATTGACCGCTACGGGAGAGTCAACGGTCAAGGTCAGCCAAGACACGGATAAGATCGTAAGCAAAGTGCAAGCATTTGTGGATGCCTATAATGATATTATTAAGACAATAAAAGCAAACACACCTAAATCCAGTAAGAATAGTGACGGGTCCTTAACACTAACCTTACAAGGCGATTCAACTTTAAGAACACTCCGTAATGAGCTTGGTTCTTGGATGGACAGCATTGTAGGGGATGTCCAAGGTTTTAAACTGCTAAGCGATATTGGGCTGGAAGTGGATAAGGGCGTTAAAACTGCTGCGTTAATGACTGGTGAAATTAAGTTTGATACCGAATTGTTTAAGAGTAAGCTGGCCGAGAATCCGGAAGCCGTTCAAAAGATGTTCACGGCTAGTACAACTAAAGGGGATGCAGTTGATGGGATAGGTGCCATTTTCGAAAATAATCTCACCCCCTGGACCCGGAGTACCGACGGCTATATGGCGTCACGAATTACCGCGTACGAATCCGATATAAAATTTATGACAGAACAATTGGACAATATGGATCTGAGATTAAAAAAGAGACAAGCGACACTGGAAAGTAAATTTGTGAACTTGGAAAAAGTGATGTCAGGTTTAAATAATCAATTGACGTGGATTAAGGGTCAGGTAGCATCTCTGACTAAATCTTCATCATCCAATTAATGGGAGTTGGAGCTAGTGGCTTTTAACACAGCAGGTTACCAAGCGTATCAGAAGAATAAATACCAGACGGCTTCCCCTCATAGGTTAACATTAATGCTTTACAATGGGGCCATCCAATTTGCTGGTCAGGCCAAGGCAGCTATTCAGCAAAATAATATCGTGGATACAAATACTTATATCCAGAAGACCCAGGATATCATCTATGAGCTGATCTCTTCTCTTAACATGAAAGAGGGAGGGGAAATTGCACGAAATTTGCGTCAATTATACTTTTATATGATAAACAAGCTAATTGACGCGAATATAAAAAAACGTGTTGATTTTATTGAGGAAATTATAGGTCTGCTGAACGAGCTAAGAGAGGCTTGGGACCAGATTGGAAAAGGAGGCACACTTGGACAATCTTGAGTCGGTGACTTCACTGTTGGTGGAACGAAAAAGTCTGTATGGCAAGCTGCTGCAATGCTCCAGAGCACAGCTTGGCCTGTTTGACCGGTTAAGAAGTGAAGAGGAACTCCCTGCCGAGTTCCTGGAATTACAGGACCAGTGGGAGAGTACTTCGTCAGATATTAATGAGATACAGAAGAAACTGGATGAAATGGCACCGGAAATGGGTATTCAAGACTCGGAACTGGTAGAGATTATGCAAGAGTGCATCGAAAATATGAGTCTGCTACAACAAAAGTTGACAGCCTACAAGGAGAGTTTAGGGGGCGACTTTCAAAATATCAGGGATCAGCGAACCCTGATGAACGCTTATTATGGTGGAGCCCGCAAAACACCTGTTTCATTTTATTTTGATGAAAAAAATTAAAAAAACTCTTCTAAAGACCTAAATAATTAGTTTCTTCTGCCGATATAAATAATAGGCCACAAGGATGTAGCCAATACAAACCAATCATGGAGGATGATTACGATGGGAATGTTTATCAACACTAACGTTGGCGCAATTAACGCTAACCGCAACCTGAACTTCAACAACACTCAAATGAGTAAAACGATGGAAAAGCTGGCTTCCGGCTACCGCATCAACCGCGCTGCTGACGATGCTGCCGGTCTTGCAATTTCCGAAAAAATGATTTATCAAATCAATGGTTTGAACCAAGCTCAGCGTAATGCTCAAGACGGTATCTCCCTTTTGCAAACGGCTGAAGGTGACTTGACTGAAGTTCACTCCATGCTGCAACGTTTGAACACGCTGGCTAACCAATCTGCGAACGGTACTTATCAATCAGAAGACCGGAAGAATCTTGACGCGGAAGTTAAAGAATTGCTTAATGAAATCAACAGAATTACGGACAACTCCAATTTCAACGGTGTCAGCTTGCTGAAAAGCGGTAGCGCTAAAGTTTCTTTCCAAATCGGCGTAACTAAAGCTGAAACACTGGATGTAACTTTGTCTGCGAACGGTGCAAGCGCTCTGGGAATTAAGGACATTAAGCTTGATACACAAACTGGTGCGAAATCTGCATTGGCGCTTATCAAGTCTGCCATTTCCACAGTTTCGACTAACCGTGCCGCTCTTGGTGCTTACCAAAACCGTTTGGAACACACCATCAACAGCTTGGGTGTAACTTCCGAGAACCTTTCTGCTGCTAACTCTCGTATTAAGGATGCTGATATGGCTACAGAAATGACAGCATTCACGAAGAACCAAATCTTGGTTCAAGCTGGTACAGCAATGTTGGCTCAAGCTAACTCTGCACCACAAGCAGTGCTTAAATTGCTCGGATAATAAAGTGATTTGTAAAATAAAGGATCCCCTTCAACGGGGGTCCTTTTATTTTTTCTATACAGAAAAGTTTAAACTACGCCGATATAATTAGTATACTTAGAAGAAGGTGATTACATTGATTTTTTATGTTGATGGTAATAAAAAGGCGACTTTAAACCCTTCAATAGAAGAACTGGACAAATGGTGGAGGCAAGAAACCGCTGAGATTTACAGTGGAGATAGATTGATTCATTATGTGGAGGTGGACGGACAAAAACTTTATAGCAGCTATGAACAGTTCATTGTTAACAATATTAATATAATAGAGAAGATTGATATTAATACAATATCCCTTTTGGAAAGTATAGATGATACGGAAATCTCCCTCAATAATTATTTAGTTAATTTTATTCCGGCAGTAAATGAGATCTCGGATTCTTTTTATGGGGATGTAAACGAAGAAGTGTGGCAAAAGTTTTCAGAAGTTATTCAAGGCTTGGAATGGATCATGCAGGCATTGCAGTTTGAACGTACGCTATATTTAAGATTGGGAAGCAGCGTGCCTGATTATCTTTCGGTAGTAGAAATACTCGAAAAAGCTTTGGGTGAACTTGAGCAAAGTATGAATAATCAAGATTATGTCTCGGTAGGAGATATATTACAGTACGAGCTAGCCCAAAATCTCCAAAGGTTTCAATTGAGAACAGCAAAGAGGGAACAAACATGAATGTATTCGAAAACAACATTAAGTTCTTTAAGCAAAGCTACCCTGATTTGCTACCGTTATTAAATGAGGAAGAAGAACAAAGAATTGGTTATAAGTACACGAAGACTTTAAATGATGAAGTGAATCTGATCGTAAAACAGGAAGGGAAAGATATACACCTCCATAGTAAATACAATGCAACAGAAGAAGCAAGGAAATGGCTAGCTTCGAAAAGAGAATTAAAAGAGGCTAATTTTATTCTTCTATTTGGTATGGGGATGGGTTATTTCTTAGAGGCTGTTTTGGCATTGTCCCATATTAATAATATTGTTATTTATGAACCCGACAGACAAATTTTTCGTAAATTAATAGAATCCAGAGACATTACCAAGTTGTTTTCAAACAAAAAAATAAAGGCTATTGCTGTGGGGGCTGATGAGTTTATCAGGCTACAGCTTGCTTACCATATTTCAGAAAATGTGAGTGAGTCATTCTTAGTATTAGCCCCTCCCGTGTATCAAAAGTTATATGCAACCTTTTTGGAGGAACTAACCGGGCATATCAAAGAAGCCTTTGCTAATCAAATTACAAACTTTCATACGTTACAAAGCTTTCAAACCGCATGGTTGGAGAACGTGTTATTTAGTTTACCATATACTTTAGCTTATCCAACTGCTTCCTTTTTAAAAAACGCATTCGAAGATTGCAAAGTAATAATTGTTGGGTCCGGACCTTCGCTAAAAGAAGATATCCACTATTTGTCTGAACTAAGAGATAAGTGTTTTATTATAGCCGCAGGATCAAGTATACAAGCATTACAGCATTACGGAATTAAGCCTCATTTAGTCATATCAATAGACGGTGGGCTACCGAATTACAAAGTATTTGAAAATGTGGATACTACTCAAGTTCCACTACTTTTTATATCTCAGATTCATTATGGAATTTTAGATATTTATAGGACTAACATGATGTATGGTATGTTCAATAATAAATTAAGCTCTTATTTATATGAGGATAAAGATGTCCCTGTTTTCGTATCCACGATGTCAGTAACGGGAACTGCTATACAGGTTGCCAAGTACGTTGGTGCCAAAGAAATAATATTAATGGGGCAAGATTTATCATATCCTAAAAAAGAATTTTACAGTCCTGGGGTTAATCATATTTCACAAGAAACCAAAGATATAGTTTTACAGTCAGCCCAATTATGGGTGGACAATGTTGACGGAGATCAAAATCCCACAACAGAAAGTATGCTCTCCACCTTAAAAGATATAGAAATGTTGATTAAAGTAGTTAACTTGGATGAAGTTAACATCATCAACACTTCTAAGCATGGTGCAAAGATCGAAGGAACTTTGTGGGAGTCGATGGATAAACTTTATAAGGAACTACTTGAGCTTCCGTCAAAAAATTACGACAATATTTTTGAAGCGAATCAGTCTAACCCAAATTATCTAGTTGAAACTACTAAGATTATAAACAAGCTCAATCAGAGTCTTAAAGAAACCAATAAGATTAGTAAAAAAATAATTGAATTGAAAGAAGCAATAGATAAATTAAGCAGCAAAAGGGGGAATTCCAAGGATTTAAATCGGGCTCTACTGAAAGTAAACGATAGTTGGAAATGGATCACTAATAAAGAGGTATTTAAGACATTTTATTCTTTTTCCCTAGAACAATACATTAATATTTATCTAAGATACGTTCCGACAATTGTAGAAACACAGGATCCTTATAAAAAGTCGGCGTTGATTGTTAAGCATTTAGGGAGCCTTTTAACCAAGATTATCGAATTTACTCCACACTTGATTGTAATTTTGGAAAATGCTATAGCTCGTTTGGAAAAAAAACGCTTAAACAACTTGGGGGAACGAGATGACAGGATTTTTTAGTGGTAAAAAAATAATAATCGTTGGCGGCACAGGAACAATTGGCCAAAGCTTACTAAATAGTATTTTGGCTGATCACCCTCAGGTTGTTCGAGTTTTTAGTAGAGATGAATATAAGCAGTTTTTACTCCAGCAAGAGTATAAAGAGTTTACCAACATTCGATATCTTATCGGTGATGTTCGGGATTATAACCGACTGGAAAGAGCCATGCAGGACATAGACTTTGTATTTCATACTGCAGCCATGAAGCATGTGCCTGCTTGTGAATATAACCCGTTTGAAGCAGTCCAGACAAATATCATTGGCACTCAGAATGTAATTCAGGCCGCCCTGGCCTGCGAAGTTGAGAGAGTTGTCTTTACTAGTACCGATAAAGCAATTTCCCCTACTAACACTTACGGTGCTTCGAAGTTGATGGCGGAAAGGTTAATTACTGCCGCTCAATATCACGCAGGGTCCAAGAAAACCGTTTTTGCAGCTGTCCGATTCGGTAATGTAATGGGTTCGAGAGGCTCAGTAATTCCCTTATTCAAGCAGCAGATCAAAACGTCTCGTAAGATTACGGTAACCTGTAGAGATATGACCCGGTTTATGATGACACTGAGGCAAGCTACGGAACTTACCATGAAAGCAATGCAAATTGCACAAGGTGGAGAAACGTTTGTGTTAAAGATGCCGGTCGTAAAACTTATAGACTTGGCAGAAGTTATTATTCGGAATTATTCCACAACGTTAGGAATTGATCCGGATAGCATTAAAATTGAGGAAATAGGTTTTCGGCCTGGCGAGAAAATGTATGAAGAATTAATGACTGAGGAGGAATCTACTGGGGCTCTTGAAACCAGTGATATGTTTATTATAAGAAATTCTTTTCTCACACCTCAAAATTATTCAGGAGCAAGTCCAAGTACGAAAAAAAGTTACAGTTCCCATGGTTTACAACCTATTAGCGCTAATGAATTAAATGAGCTCCTGAGAGATCATAATCTACTAGACTGATATCAAACTGAGCGGCACAAAAGGGGTTACTTATGTTAAACGATAAAGTACTTAAAAATATATATGGTTTTTTTGAATTAAGTGATAAACCATCAGAAACGGAACTACAAGATTATTACAAAAATAAATACTATCAAGAATCGAAAAGCACTTATTCGAGGTCGTACAGTAATGAGGAAATTATATATTTCAATAACAAACTCGAACAAAAATATCATATTTTAATTGAGCAGGGGATATTGGACGCTACCAACAAGCGTTTTTTAGATATTGGGTGTGGAGAAGGTTGGGGGCTTAGCTTCTTTCAGAAGCGCGGCTGGAACGTAAAGGGATTAGATCATTCAGTCCATGGATGTAAAACTCATAATCCTGAAATGCTCAAATTCCTTGATGAGGGAGATCCTATTCAATCATTGAAGAGATTAGGGAGTGAAGGGCAAAGATATGACGTTTTGTGGCTGGATAATGTATTGGAGCATCTGATTGATCCCTTGGGCATGTTAGAATATTGTCTTGCATTATTATCCAATGAGGGACTCTTGGTTATAGAAGTGCCAAATGATTTTTCAGTGGTTCAAAAAGAACTGCTCTCGAATGGAAACGTAAAAGAACCATTTTGGATTGTAAGTCCTGACCACATATCTTACTTTAATAATGATGGATTAATTGAGTTATGCAAAACTGCAGGTCTAACTTGCGTTGATATGATCTCTGACTATGCTATAGACTTTGATTTATTTAATTCTTATTCAAATTACAAAATAAAACCAGAAGTTGGTAAGGAATCGCATAATGCTAGATTAAAGGTAGAGAATTTGCTTCATAATATCTCCATTGAAAAAACCAACAAACTCTATAGATTGTATGCAGAAATGGGAATTGGTAGGCAGATTACGGGCTTTTTCAAAAGAAGCGAGAAGGCGGTATAAAATGAGTAAAACAATAGGAAACGCAAAAAATGATGAAATTGAACGTAGAATCGAGGTTGCGAAAAGGCTAAGAAATTCAGATATACCAGACTCCGAGTTGCTTGATAATTTAGGTTTATACTTAAGAAGACCAAGCTTATCAAGAATATTATATATTCATGACCTATATAAGAAGATTATCAATGTCCATGGAGTTATTATGGAATTTGGAGTGCGTTGGGGTCAGAACTTGGCTTTGTATGAATCATTCAGAGGTATTTATGAACCTTATAATTATAATAGAAAAATTGTCGGTTTCGATACCTTTAGCGGCTTTATCGATGTTGGGCCAGAAGATGGAGGGTATGTAAAAGCGGGGGATTATTCCGTTTCTGATAACTATGAACTACAATTAGAGGAAATCTTGAATTTTCATGAGATGGAAAGTCCTTTGTCGCATATCAAGAAATATGAATTAATAAAAGGTGATGCTTCCGAGACAGTGAGTAAATATTTGAAGGAGCATCCCGAAACAATTATTTCACTTGCTTATTTTGATTTTGATTTGTATAAACCAACACGTGATTGTCTCGAGGCTATTATGGAGCACACTACTAAGGGAACGATCCTAGCATTTGATGAACTTAATTACTCAAAATTCCCGGGGGAAACCCAGGCTCTAAAAGAGGTTATTGGATTAAATACATTTGCTATTCAACGCAGTCCTCTTAATCCATTATGTTCATATATAGTAATAACTTAAAGGATGAATTTAATGAACATCACAGCCATTATTCAGGCCCGAATGGGCTCAACTAGATTACCTGGCAAGGTAATGAAAAGGTTAATTGATAAGTCGGTTTTAGGACATGTGATCACTCGATGTCAAGTTGTACCTTCAGTGAATCAGGTTGTTGTGGCTACAACCGTTTTAGACGAGGATGATGAAATTTGCCGGGAAGCTGAAAGATATGGGGCCTCTGTCTATCGTGGTAGCAAAGATCACGTGTTGAGCCGCTATTATGAAGCTGCCAAACTGGCGGGTGCGGATGTGGTAGTTCGTGTTACCTCGGATTGTCCATTATTAGATCCCAACATCTCTGATCAGGTAATTCGCCATTTCTTGCAACATAGTTATGATTACTCGAGTAGTGGTTTAAGTGGCACCTTTCCAAGAGGACTGGACACAGAGGTGTTTACTTTTGCTGCTTTGGAGAAGGCGTATCTAAATGCCCACAAAGAATATGAATTTGAGCACGTAACGCCGTACATCTACCAGCATCCGGAAATCTTCAACTACCACTCATATAGCAATCTGACGGATGAGTCCCGCTACCGAATAACTCTAGATACTCAAGAGGACTGGGAATTAATTCGTATTATATACGAGGAATTATATAAAGGAGCCCTTTTTTTCTGGCCGGATATAAGAGCGTTGCTGGAAGCTAGACCTGATCTAGTTCTTATTAATTCTGAAGTTGTTCAAAAAAAACTTGGTGAGTAACAAGATTGTCTGAAGGAAGTGAAGGTCCTATGAATGTTTTGATAACGAGTATTTCCAAGAAAATTCCGATGATTAAAGCCGTAAGAAAAGCACTTAACAAGATGGGGAAAGATAGCATATTATTCGGCATGGATACAGATGAAGAGTGCATTGGAAAGTACTTTGTTGATCGATTCTGGAATTGTCCTTCACTCAAAGAAATAACTCCGGAATCTTTCGTTGATTTTTGCAAAAAGCATCAAATCTCTTTCGTGTTACCAAGCAGGGATGGTGAGCTCACTTATTTCGCTAAGCATCAGAAGTACTTCCAAAAGTTTGGAATACATGTCATGATTTCCGATAGTGCGGCGATTGAGCGTTGTCTGGATAAATATCTATTTCACCTCACGCTGTCAGAAATGGGCTTTCCCTCTATCCCGACAGTGCTTCAACCAGAACCATGGATCAGGAAGTATGTTGTCAAAGAACGTTTTGGCTCTGGAGCAAGAAGCATGGGGATCAATCTCAATCAGCACTCGGCTAACCTGCATGCAAAAAAAATGGAGCAACCGATATATCAGCCATATATTGAAGGTACTGAGTATAGCGTTGACATGTATATGGATGCAAGAGGAAAGACCAAGGGAGTCGTTGTCCGAAAAAGGGTTCAAGTCAAGGGAGGGGAATCGCAAATTACTATTGCATGTGAAAATCCCCAACTAGAAAATATGAGTAGGGCAATCGCGGAAAAGCTGCAACTTCGAGGGCATGTGCTTTTGCAATTTATTGTAGACGCTCAAGAGCAGGTTCATGTCCTGGAATGCAATTGTAGATTTGGCGGTGCGTCTACACTTAGTATTGAAATGGGGCTTGATAGTTTCTATTGGTTTTTCTTAGAGATGCAGAATAAGCCAATAGATCATATTTCTTTTCAAAAATCAAACCACCCCAAAATGCTCATCCGTTACCCGGAGGATTATATAATATGAGTGTCAGAGTTTACGTTTTTGATCTGGATGATACATTGTATGAAGAGATTCAGTTTGTGCAGAGCGGGTTTCGAGCAGTTGCCGAATTTCTTTATAGTTCTTTTGCTATAGACCCAGAAAGGTCTTATAAAAAAATGCTTCAACTGCTCGAAAAAGAAGGACGCGGCGCGGTATTTAATGGAGTGTTGAAGGAGCATAATTTGTTGACCTCAAAAAACTTGAAAAAATGTATATCAGTATATAGAGGGCATACACCAGATATCAAGTTGTCTAATGAGGCGGAAATGGTATTGGACAGATTAAAAGGGAAACCGGTTTATATCGTAACTGATGGAAACAAGATCGTCCAGTATAACAAAATCAGAGCTCTTAAACTGGATCAAAGAGTGAAGAAGTGCTTTATCACTTATCGCTACGGTCGAATTCACTCGAAACCTTCTCCTTATTGTTTTCAAAAAATTGCCTTTGCAGAGAAAGCGGCATATGAAGAGATAGTCTATGTAGGTGATAACCCAAACAAAGACTTCGTTGGTATTAAGCCTCTTGGCATTAAAACTATTCAGATAAACCAAGGTGCTTTCTTTCGCTCCATTTTACCGGAAGAATTCCAAGCAGATTTTCAAGTGGATAATTTACTACAGATCTTTGAAGTCATGGAGAATTGGGAGAATAAAAATTGAAGACAATAGCTATGCGTACGGACGCCTCTTCGGAAATAGGTGTTGGTCATTTTATGCGTTGTATCAATCTTGCACGTATGCTGGAAGCTGGAGGTTTTCCAGTAAGGATGTTATTTATATGTAATGAGAATTTGCCAACAGATCTTACGAATCTATTATTAAATTATAAGTTTGAGTGGAGAGCTATTTTCAAAGACAATCACACAGGGATCGATTTGAACAATGATGTGGAGCAGACGATTGAAATCTTAAACCAAGAGGGAGTACAATGGATAATCGTTGATCATTATCAAATTGACGTGAAATGGGAACAGAGGGTTCGACCGCTTCTTGAAAAAATTATTGTTATTGATGACTTGGCGAATAGATTCCATGATTGTGACATCCTTTTAGACCAGAATTTGTATCCAAATTTTAATTCGAGGTATGATGCTCTAGTTCCCCTGCATTGTCAAAAGTTATTGGGTCCCGCCTTTTTGTTGCTTAAGCCTGAATACTATGCACAAATAAAGCAACCAAGAACTAGGGTGCGTAAAGTGATGGTCAATTTCGGAGGAAGTGATCCGACCCGCGAAATTGAAAAAGTCTTATCGGCAATTGAAAGTTTAGGGTCAAGGGGAGACAAACTTAAGTTTTACATTATTGCCGGGCCAGCTAACAAATATAAGGAAAATATCAAGTCTGTTTGTAATGGCCTCCCTAACGTCGAATATTTTGAAAAAGTAGAGATGGACCAGTTGCTTCAACAAGTTGATCTGGCAATAGGGGCTGGTGGGATTACGCTTTGGGAAAGATGCTGTATGGGAGTACCTTCAGGTGTTATCGCCATTGCCGATAATCAAATTGCCGCAGTGAAGGAAGCTGAACGTCTAGGGTTAATTTGGAACTTGGGGAAGTCGGCTGACGTAACATCGAATGACATTGAAGAATTTCTTATAGATAAAATAAGAAATCCAGAGATCATTGCTGAGAGAAGTCGGACATGTCTGGAATTTATGGACCCTCTAATCAAAAAAGGGGAGCATCCTCTACTCTCATTATTAAAGGAGGAATTCTAATGGAATTTCAAATTGGAAGCCGATGGGTTGGTAAAAATCACAAACCATTTATAATAGCAGAGATGTCAGGTAATCACAATCAGTCCCTGGAACGTGCACTGCAAATCGTTGATGCGGCTGCCGCCGCAGGTGTGGATGCTTTGAAACTGCAAACGTATACGGCCGATACAATGACTCTTGATATTCATGATGGGGACTTTTATATCGAAGATCCTAATAGTTTATGGAAAGGAAACTCCTTGTATCATCTTTATCAAGAAGCGTATACCCCATGGGAATGGCACAAGCCAATTTTTGAGCGTGCTGCTCAACATGGGATGTTGGCATTTAGTACACCATTTGATGAAACGGCAGTGGACTTCCTCGAGAGTCTTGACGTACCAGCGTATAAAATAGCCTCCTTCGAAAATACGGATATTCAGTTAATTCGTAAGGTAGCGGCCACAGGAAAACCGCTTATTATTTCTACTGGTATGGCCTCCATAGCGGAATTAGATGAAACTGTTCGTGAAGCGCGTTCTTCTGGATGTAGGAATTTAGTTCTGTTGAAATGTACAAGCACTTATCCGGCTGCCCCCGACAATACCAATATTCTTACACTTCCGCACATGGGAGATCTTTTTAAATGTTCAGTAGGGATATCCGATCATACAATGGGAGTTGGGGTTTCAGTAGCAGCAGTTGCTCTGGGGGCAACGGTTGTGGAAAAGCATTTTACACTACGTCGTGCTGATGGTGGGGTAGACTCTGCATTCTCCCTTGAGCCTGAGGAAATGGCTTCGCTTGTTGTTGAAACTGAGCGTGCTTGGTTATCGCTCGGAAATGTTTCTTATGGGGCAACAGAGAGAGAGAAAGAATCATTAAAGCACCGTCGATCACTTTATATCTCGCAAACTCTTAAGAAAGGGGACATTCTTACACGAGATAACGTGAAAGCCATTCGTCCCGGCCTTGGTTTGCCTACAAAATACTTGGATCAAATACTTGGAAGAGCAGTATCTTGCGATGTTAGCAAGGGGACACCGCTTACATGGGAGGTTATTTAGATTGACAAAAAATATCTTGCTTACAGGTGGCGCAGGCTTCATTGGCCGCTGGGTTGCTAAAAGTCTATTAGACGAGGGACATAATCTCTGGATCTTAGATGATCTCTCAAATGGGCGCGAATCTAATATTTCTAAACTGATGGAATACCCCAACTTCAAAGCGTTTGTCCGTGGAAGTATTTTAGACGAAAAACTGCTTGATGATTTGTTCACGGAAAATAAATTCTCAATCTGTTATCACCTCGGAGCATCTATTAACGTTCAAGACTCCATTGATGATCCGCGGACAACTTTCAATAATGATACGATCGGAACTTTCTATGTATTAGAGCAATGCCGTAAGCATAATACCAAGGTTGTATTTATGAGTACCTGTATGGTTTATGATCGTTGTAATGATGAAAGGGGGATTGATGAGAATCACCCTACCAAGCCAGCCTCTCCTTACGCAGGGGCGAAAATTGGGGCGGAGAACATGGTCCTTTCCTATTATTACGCATATGGTCTTCCTACAGTTGTTATTCGTCCATTTAACACCTACGGGCCATTCCAGAAAACGGGTGGTGAAGGTGGAGTAGTGGCCATCTTTATAAAGAATGACCTTGAAGGTAAAACTTTAAACATTTATGGTGAAGGCACTCAAACAAGAGACCTGTTGTATGTCGAAGATTGTGCCCGCTTTGTCGTCGCTGCCGGTTTTAATGACCGGGTAAATGGAGAAATTGTGAACGCCGGTCTAGGCCGGGATATCTCCGTGAACGACTTGGCTCTATTAATCGCAGGCGACTCCTCAAGGATCAGACATGTACCACATATCCATCCCCAGAGCGAAATTCAGAAACTCCTCTGTAATTCAGGGAAGGCAAAAGATTTACTTGGTTGGGAACCTCAGGTTTCGTTGGAAGAGGGGATAAAAAGAACAAGAGAATGGATCAGTGAAGGCGGGCTTGCTTGAGCCAGCCTTTCTCTTTAAAGGAGGGACTGAAATGGAAACGGGGAAAAGATCGAGCCTATTACCTTATGGCCAACAGTGGCTGGATGAAGATGATATTAACGCCGTAGTTGAGGTGCTTCGTGGAGATTTCATTACACAGGGGCCTGCTATTAAGGCATTTGAATCAAAGGTGGCAAAGTATGTAGGGGCTATGTATGCCGTAGCTTTTACCAATGGGACAGCGGCCCTTCACGGCGCGTGCTATGCAGCAGGCATAGGTCCCGGTGATGAAGTCATTACAAGTCCCATTACCTTTTTAGCTAGCAGTAACAGTGTTCTATATCAAGGGGGAACGCCGGTTTTTGCAGATATAGATATGCGTACTTATAACATTTCACCTGAGCAGATAGAAACTAAAATAACGGATAAAACCAAAGCAATTATTGCTGTTGATTTAACAGGTCAACCTGTAGAGGCTGATCGCATCTCCATGATCGCACGTGATCATAATTTAATCTTTATACAGGATGCAGCCCACTCTCTTGGTGCCAGTTATAACGGTCACAAGGTTGGGGGATTGGCAGACATGACCATGTTTAGTTTTCATCCTGTGAAACATGTAACTACTGGGGAGGGAGGGATGATTGTAACCAATAATATAGAGTTTTACCGGAAGCTTCTTCAATTCCGCAATCATGGGATGACAAGAGAACCTGATGAACTAACCCAAAATGACGGCCCATGGTATTATGAAATGCAGGCCCTAGGATATAATTATCGAATGACTGATATGCAGGCAGCCCTCGGCATCTCACAAATGGATAAGCTTGATTATTTTGTGGCTAGAAGAAGAGAAATAGCAGACATTTATAACGAAGAATTATCCAATATGGAGGGCCTGATTCTCCCATATCAGCTTGAGGGCACGCAATCCTCTTGGCATTTATATGTGACGAGGTGGGAAGCTAATTATTTTGATCGAAGCGAAGTGTTCCAAGCATTACGTAATGAAAATATAGGTGTCAATGTGCATTACATTCCCGTTTACAATCAACCGTATTATAAACAATTACCCTATTCCTTCGAGCCTTGCACTCACGCTGAAAATTACTACCGAACAGCTATTACAATTCCTTTGTTTCCCAAGATGACTGATGATGATGTTAGTAGTGTAATTGCAGCTGTGAAGAGTATTTACCGAAGATATAAAGGTAAGAAGTAGCGAGAATATAATCAAGCGAATTGATTACATGGGAAGACAGAGTGATCAGTAGAATTCTCTCTTGCAGGGGATAACTAAAAGCCCAATAAGCGGCCTAAATCTAAAGGATTAGGGCCGCTTAAACTTTTTACAAAGATAGGAAGAACTCAGGCGATTAATTATATATACGGTGCCTACGTCTGCTTGAAGCGCTAGATGCTTTATATCGACTTTTTAAAGTGGCCGTAAATTTGAGCCAGTATTTCTAGATCACTTCGATAATTGTCGTTAGTATTACTAATCTTAGTTTTATAGAAACTTTCACTTGAGCAAAACTCGTACACTTGTTCATATAATTGTTTATAGTCCGTACTTGTTCTTTTGTAGTATCCATTTATTGAAACCGTTGTTAGAAACAAAGTTTTTGCACAAAGTTGAAGGTACATTTCCCTATAAAGGCCGGGGTCCTTAGCGCAAATTTCTAGATCCCGAAAAATATGGGTAAACCCTTCGTGCTGCTCCAATCGACCTTTAATTGATGCATAATAGGGTATTACAACTTCGTCATCTATCTTTAACTTATCGAATTCACTCTTTTCAGCTTTTCCTTCGTTTACAAGAACAAGATCTGTACTCTCAACAAATCCATATTGGCACAACAATAACTCCCAATACATATGAGGATACCAGTAACAAACACTGTTATTTAGATTTTCTTTAATGTACTCGATTCCTCTATAATTTTTGAGAAGTTTATTATTTAGAATAATACCTGACATATAATTAGAAGATAACATAAAATTTATCAAGGCATCCCTTCCGGGATTCGCTACCAAATTTGATAAGTTGTATTGTGTGGTGGAGGAGGTCCTCATTACAGATATCGTATCATTTGAGATACATAATTTGTTCATAATGAAATGCAAATTATTCAGATTGATAAGATCCTCGTCACTTAACAATAATATAAACTTTCCACTTGCCAATTCGCAGACTTTGCAGCAGTTACTGGCGAATCCTTGATTCTCGTTAAAGGCAAAGTATTTTAATCTTGCGTCTTCAATTTCACTTATTTTATCATAGTATGCTTTTGTTTCATTTTGTGTCCCGTTATTAGATAAAATAATTTCTATTTCCTCATCGTATTGGGATTGCAGTAGATGAACTACATTTTCATACGCTCTTTTTCCTCTGTTGTAACTAGGAATACAAACGCTAAGCAAAACGCGGTTGCCCTTTCGATTATCCTTATGAATCCGGTTATCATGAATTTCATCCAAAATATATTGAGGCATTGAACTACTGTCAGATAAGTTGATTATATTTCTTGGGAGAAATAAATCAGAACTGGACATATATTGTCTGAAGCGATCAAGGGAATCAAATATCACAACATTAGAGATTATTGCACTATTTAATAATGCACCTTGTAAGCATGAGAGGGATTTTTCAATATCTTTTAGTACGACATAAGTTTTTTTACTTCTTTTTCTAGCGGAATTGTTATATGCCAATACAGTATTCCAATTCCAATCCCCTAGTAATAAATAGTCTGAAAAGGCATCCAAAGTCGGAAGAGATTGTACTTGCTTGTAGGTAAATAAAGTCACTTTATCTTGTAGAAGCTTCTGACTCTTATTATATAAATAGTATTCATTAGGGATACCATTGGGAAGGAGCCAGAATGGTAGATCATCGAAATGTATGATTTTTTCAATATCTATATAATTATTTTTATGTAAGAAATTAATATTGGCCTCATAAAGATTTCTAAATTCATTAAGGTTAGGCCTAACAAAAGCTTCTAAAATTACTTCTTCTATTTCATCTTTTGGGTGTCCGTATTCCTGGGCTTTCAATAGCATTTCAAAAAAAGAGTTGAATTGAGACCCACTGAACAGAAAATAAGCAAAAGAGATATAAACTTTAGCTTTATATTGACGATTAATATCTTTATATTCCTTACCTTCTATCTTTTCTAAAAGATTAACATACTCCGTGTATGCTTCATCAATCAATTGACTGTCTAACAGACTGTCTATTTTTTGTAGATCCTGATCGATTTGTATTGATAATTCTTTTTCTGTCATCTTCAATTCAGCACCTTTTTTAAGTAAATTATAGCATTAACTTTATCCAATTGAGAGATGTATAATTTTGTAATTTGACAATTCGTTAAAATTAAATTTATTATCTGATTTTGAATTATATGGAATATGCATCCTTCGGTAACTTTATAATGTCCCTTAAGTCCTGATTTAGATATACTGTATATAATGAGATAGGGTAAATTGAACTGCCAGTCAGCTGTTTTTTTATGACCAATTATCGGAACGGATTTCTAAAATTGCATAGGGTCAGAAGGAGTGCCGCAAAAGTGTTAAAACAACAGGGGAATATGGTCTTAGTTAAAAGTATTAATAGTCATGTAGTAATTACTAATGGACAGATGGCTTATGGCTATTTGTTACACAAGAAACAACCTGAAGATTTCTCCATCAATTATCACCTAGAAATTAATCATTCTGATTTTGCTACTCCGCTATATCTGGATATACGTGAAAAAGTTAGTTTGAACTCAGAAGACATTCAATTCTATTCAGAACTAGACAAGAAAGAGCTTGAGAAGATTTTAAGATTAGAGATTTTGTACAGTGTTGAAAATTACCATAACTTATTCCACTCAAATAAAAATAATAATGAGTCTACTACTATCGTCTATGGAGGCAGAGTCTACAATGCAGAAGAAATGAGAAGTCTTGTCGATTCCTCATTAGATTTTTGGCTTACAGCAGGAAGATACCATAAGCAGTTTGAAAAAGAATTTGCCGAGTATTTGGGAGTAAGATATGCTTTGTTAACAAATTCCGGATCCTCAGCTAATTTATTGGCTATTTCAGCCTTAACTTCCCCTAAATTAAAAGAGAAGCGCATCATGCCGGGGGATGAGGTTATTACTGTGGCGGCTGGCTTTCCCACCACAGTTGGTCCAATTGTTCAAAACAAAGCTATTCCAGTTTTTATTGATGTCGAGCTAGGAACATATAACATCATTGCGGAGCGTATCGAAGGAGCTATTACACCAAAGACAAAAGCGATTATGATTGCCCATACCATGGGTAACCCATTTGAACTGGATAAAGTCCTTGAAATTGCCAACAAATACGAGCTCTGGGTCGTTGAAGATAATTGTGACGCCTTAGGATCTACTTACAATGGAAAATTAACTGGCACCCACGGACATATTGGAACATCAAGTTTTTATCCTCCTCATCATATGACTATGGGGGAAGGGGGAGCTGTATATACCAATAATGCTCTGTTGAAAACTATAATTGAATCTTTCCGAGATTGGGGACGGGACTGTTGGTGCCCTTCGGGTTGTGACAATACGTGTGGTAAACGGTTTGGTTGGGAATTAGGGTCTCTGCCATACGGTTATGACCACAAGTACACCTATTCTCATATAGGATACAATTTGAGAGTTACAGATATGCAGGCTGCTATTGGAGTGGCACAGTTGAAGAAGGTCCCTGACTTTGTCCAAGCAAGAAAAAACAATTTCAATCGGTTATACCAGGGATTAAAAGATCTAGAGGATTACTTCATTTTACCTAGGGCAACTGCCAATGCGGATCCGAGTTGGTTTGGATTCATATTGACGGTTCGTGATGGGGCGAAGTTTACAAAGAACGAAATCGTTAATTTTCTTGAGGAAAACCGAATTCAGACACGTATGCTCTTTGCTGGAAATTTAATTCGTCAACCTGCATATCAAGGTGTTAACTATAGAGTGTATGGGGACTTAACGAATACGGATAAGATATTACATGATACATTCTTAGTGGGGGTTTATCCTGGTCTAACTAATGCCATGATTGATTATGTAATCGAAAAGATAAGAGAATTTGTTCTATCAAAAACTGCTAACTAGGAGGCCTTCGTAGTGAAAGTAGTTATTCTTGCGGGTGGATACGGAACTAGGATAAGTGAAGAGTCACATCTCAAGCCGAAACCTATGATTGAAATAGGCGAACGTCCGATATTGTGGCATATTATGAAGCATTATTCATTCTATGGATTTAATGATTTTATCATATGCTTAGGATACAAAGGTTACTATATTAAAGAGTATTTTGCTCATTATTTTTTACATGAGTCGGATGTAACATTTGACTTTCGAAATGATAATGAACTTATTACTCACAACCATACAGCGGAACCTTGGAAGGTAACTTTAGTGAATACCGGTTTAGATACCATGACCGGCGGCAGGGTGAAAAGAATTCAAAAATATGTAGGAAATGAGCCATTTATGCTTACTTATGGTGATGGGGTTTCGGACGTTAATTTAACGGAATTGGTTGAGAAGCATAAGCTTTATGGAAGACTTGCAACGGTAACTACGGTACAACCAAGCGGAAGATTTGGCGCACTTACAATTACTGCTAGCAATGAAGTTAAAGGCTTTCAGGAAAAACCCAAAGGAGACGGAGCCTGGATTAACGCTGGCTTCTTTGTTTTGCAACCGGAGGTCTTCAACTATATTTCTGATGATACTACTGTCTTCGAGAAAGATCCATTAGAAGGATTGGCAAAAAACGGTGAATTAATGAGTTATAAACACGAAGGGTTTTGGCAACCCATGGATACTATCAGAGACAAGAACCTCCTTGAAGAGTTATGGAAAATGGGGAGAGCTCCGTGGAAAACATGGGGTTTGGATGTGGTGACAAACAATGAGAAATAAAAACTTTTGGAAAGATAAGAAGGTATTTTTGACCGGGCACACCGGTTTCAAAGGGTCTTGGTTATCATTGTGGCTAACGCGGTTAGGTGCTAAGGTAACGGGCTATTCATTACCTCCTTCCACGACACCAAATTTATTCGAAACGTGTAAAATTGAATCGGTTATAGAAAAAAGTATAATTGGTGACATTAGGAACTTAGAGTTGTTAGAACAATCATTAAAGGAAGCTAGGCCTCAAATCGTTATTCATATGGCGGCTCAACCCCTTGTTACAGAGTCTTATATTAACCCGGTTGAGACCTATATGGTAAATGTTATGGGTACTGTTAACTTGCTGGAAGCGATTAGGAGAACGGATAATAATATAAAGGCTGTTATAAACGTGACAACAGATAAGTGCTATGAAAATAAAGAGTGGCACTGGGGATATCGCGAGAATGAACCGATGGGGGGGTATGATCCCTATTCAAGCAGTAAAGCTTGTTCGGAGCTAGTCACCTCCTCTTATCGAAACTCCTACTTTAATTCAGAAAATTATGAAAAGCATGGGGTAGCGATAGCCACTGCAAGGGCTGGTAATGTCATTGGAGGAGGGGACTGGTCTAATAACAGACTTGTACCAGATATTGTGAAGTCTCTATTAAACAATAGCCCCATTATTATCAGAAATCCCGACTCTATTAGACCCTGGCAGCATGTACTTGAACCGTTGGGTGGATACTTAGTGCTGGCAGAAAAGCTTTATCTCTACGGCTGCGAATATGCAGAACCTTGGAACTTTGGGCCGAAAGACGATGATGCTAGAACGGTTCAGTGGATTGTTGAAAGATTTTGCTCCAAATGGGGCAATGGGAAGGCAAGTTTCCAGATAAGGCGTGACAATCAGTTTCATGAAGCGCATTATTTGAAACTTGACTGGTCAAAAGCAAAGTATAAATTGGGATGGGCTCCTAAATGGTCACTGGAACAATCCATTGAAAAGATCATTGAGTGGAATTATGCGTACATGAATGAAAGAGATATGAGAGAAGTTTGTGAGAATCAAATTCTTGAATATATCAGCCGATAAATTAGAGGATTGGGACAATGAGAATTCTTGTAACTGGCGGAACAGGTTTCGTAGGAAGTCACCTTGTCAAAGGGTTGTTGGAGGATGATCATCACGTAATTATTATAAAAAGGAGTTTCTCCAACACCGATCGTATTTCTAACTATTTAGACAGAATAGTGTCGTATGATATCGATAAAACTACAATTAAAAGTGTGTTTGAAAATGAAAGTATCGATGTTGTAATCCACGCGGCAACATCTTATGGCAGTAGAGAGTCTTTAAGCGAACAAATAGAAAGTAATGTAGTTTTCCCTATGAAGTTATTGGAAAGTGCTCTTGAACATAAAATCAATGCATTTATAAATACCGATACCTTTTTCAATAAACCAGCTCATCGAAACTATAAGTATCTCGGTTCATATTCGAAAACAAAACGATATTTTTTAGAGTTGGTTCCCTTTTTTCAGAATAAAGAGGAGACAAAATTCATAAATGCACGTTTAGAGCATGTCTATGGACCGAATGATGGCCCCAATAAATTCACTACTCATGTGATTACGCAAATGTTGAATAATATACCATCTCTGGATCTGACTCTAGGGGAACAAAAAAGAGACTTTATATTTATAGATGATGTTACCTCTGCATATCGACTTGTGATAAAAAATTTACATATATTTTCAGATTGTTACAACGAGATAGAAATCGGAAGAGGAATGAGTGTATCAATAAGGCATTTTATTGAATCAGCCCATCTTTTAACAAACTCTAAAACCAAGCTGAAATTTGGTGCTTTACCGTATCGAGAATCGGAAATCATGGATTCATATGCAAATACATTAAAATTAAATGAGTTGGGTTGGAGTTGGAACGATGGGATTGATGACGGAATTAGAAAAATAATTAATCACCTAAATACTTGAATGATAATAGCTAAATTCCGACGAGACTTCCACCAAGTTGGCGTCTTCATGTTAGGTTTTTGTGTTTTAGTGCCTCAAATCCTATCATGCAAGGCGCTCCTTTTTTTATTCCTCCCTTCCTTCACTTTTATAATTAATTTCCTGTAATTTATAAAAAGGCATGATATCAAATTTCAATCACCCTTGTATCACAATGTTACATACTATGATATAATATATACAGGAAAATACAAATATGGGTGTAACATTGTTTTTCTCCGATTTTATGTCGAGAGGGGGCATCGGTTTTTATTGTATTTTAATGACGATAAAGAAATAATAGCGGTTTCAATTCATATTACTTAGGAGGAGAACTTATGAAAAAATTCAGTTTGATTTTATTTTCATTATTTCTAGTTATCAATACTAATTTTATAAGTCAGGCTAGTGCCGATACTCCCTATCCCGCTATTATGTTTGGTGGAAGTAACAGTAATAACGGGATAAATAAAAGTGGAAATATCAAAGGGAACTTTGAAAAGTTGGTCTTTCCATCCAGAATGTATAGTTATAATTATGTATATTCTGGATCAACTTTTTCGGGGGCTGACACTTATATGACAGCTTACATACACGATGAATCAAAGTCCTCGGTGAATTATGCTGGTAAAGTTCTTAAATCCACGGATGGAGTCAACTATAGAGAAGTTGCGGGGAACGCTGATCCATTAGTAGCAATAGCCTCCGATTATAACGGGACTATAGTAGCGGCTGGAGGGATGGTATATCCAGGAACGGATAGATACTACTCAGTAATTATGACATCTAAAGATAACGGGGAGACTTTCACCACAACTCATTCATCGAATCTTGATGTAACCGATATAAATCAGAAACCCACAATATTCGGTGGATCAATTACTAAAGTATATTATTTAAACAATACCTTTTTTACAATTGGAAATGCGGGGACTAATTTATATATGTTAAAGTCCGAGGACGGGGTTAATTGGCAGCAAGTAGGCACTCCGAAATATGGATTTATTAGTGGGCATAATGTAATTCCTGTTGGGATGGAATATAGTAATGGAAAATATGTAATAGCTCTTACAGATGGCCGAGATGGACATTCATGGGAATGGGTTGCAACATCGAGTGACGCGGTCAATTGGAAATCTATTAAAATTCCTGTTTCGACAATTTATGATAGTTTTACTTCTCTTGTGCTCGTCAATGACGAATTCGTCTTATACGGGAACAAATGGTACGGTAGCGGTGGATTCATTATGAAATCTATAGACGGTGAAACATGGAGTAGTCAACAATCTACTAACATAAAGGCTGATAATGTTGTGTATGATTCAAGTTCGAATTTATGTGTTGGATCATATGCTAACAACTTACTTTATTCCCTGGATGGGTTAACATGGACTACTTTAAAAAGTACTAGCGAAAGTATCAGGACTTTATCGTTGAATAATTAACATAGATCTTTAGTGGTTTCCAAGACTTTAGTTCCATATCCAGGGAATAAAAATAGGTGCTTCTTCTATCCGCGTTGTATTCTCTCGCAATCCCCTATGCTTTATATCAACCTTTAAAATCATAGTATTAAGGAGTATCTACAATCGACTCCATAATACTTGATTTTTATGATATTCACTTGGAGGCCAAGCTTATACTTCTTTTTAGGTGAAAGGGGGACGGGTCAGGTGAATAATGTTCCAACTCGTAAAAAATATTCCCTAAGTTGCCTTTGAAGTTTTATTTATTGAGAAAAACTGTTTCAAGTTTTGATGAAATGGGTATTTCTAACTTAGACCCGCCACCCACACCTGCTTACTAACTCCCTAAAGCGTCAATTCGACACAGGGTTACATTTATTAACAATAAAACCTTTTCCTTGGGAATTGACACTGGATAAGTTTGGGTGGTATAGTCAGAAATGTGGACTTGGTCACAGGGTCACACTCTTATTTGATAATGAAGGGAATGTTAGTGCATGCAAGGTAAAGTTAAATGGTTCAACGCAGAGAAGGGTTATGGTTTCATCGAGACTGAAGAAGGCGGCGACGTATTCGTACACTTCTCCGCAATTCAATCCGAAGGCTTCAAGACTTTGGAAGAAGGCCAATCCGTCGAGTTTGAAATTGTTGAAGGCGCTCGTGGACCGCAAGCCGCTAACGTAATCAAATTATAATCATCCGGCACAGCCGACCTACATATACGGTACGATGGTTAACAATTGAAGATTCGCTAGCTATCGACCCTAGGGGAACCTAGGGTCTTTATTTGTATACTCCACAGCGGCCATACTAAAACTCATCAACCCGGTAGTACGCATCCGCCTCCCCAACCCCTATTCATCAGTTCCAAAAGAATTCCCACCATTTTGAATTCCTTTCAAAGCTCGTTATCCAAGTTGCAGAATGACCAGAAACGCACTGCTCTTCCCGATGATCGTTGGTGATCACAGACATAACTCCGTTTCTCCACGAGTGTAAGTTTTATTTACCCGAATTGTAGCCCAGACTACAGAACCCGCCTCCGTAAAAGAAGTATGATTTTTTCCAGGAAGGAACTAAGATATCACGAAGAGCGGGAACTATAAGGGAGTCCCGGCAAGGAGAGCAAAGGGATGGCCAGAAAAATTTTGGTATTGGCAGAGTCCGGGATGGGCTTGTATCAATTCAGGAAAGAACTGTTGCAAAAGCTCATAGCCGAGAACGATGAAGTGTACATTTCGCTTCCTGAAGACGAATACACGGCCCGTTTGGTAGAGTTGGGCTGCAAGTTCATCCGTACGCGCATCGACCGCAGGGGAATCCATCTTTTAAGGGATGGGGGGCTGCTGCGCTTTTATATCCGCACGATCCGTGGCTTGAGGCCGGACGCCGTGTTGACTTATTCCGTGAAGCCGAACATTTACGGCGGGGTCGCCTGCCGGGTCACGAACACACCGTATTTGGCCAATATCACGGATCCGGGCGCTGTCTTGGAAAACAAGGGGGTGCTGCAAGTGACCCTGCTAAAGCTTTATAAGGTGGGCTTGAAAAATGCTTCCTGCATATTCTTTCAAAATGAATCGAACCGGCAGTACTTCTTAAACAAAGGGATTGTCCGCTCGAAGACCCGACTGTTGCCCGGTTCAGGGGTCAACCTGGAGGAGCATGGGGGCGAGGCGTATCCTCCCGACGGACTTATCCACTTTCTGTTCGTCGGCAGGATCATGAAAGCGAAGGGGGTCGGCGAGTTGCTGGAAGCGGCCAAACGGATCAAGCGCCAGCATCCTGACGTTCGGTTTCATCTCGTGGGCGGCATGGAGGAGAAGCATTTGGGCAGAAAGCTGGCGGAATACGAAAATTACGGGATTATCAAGTACCACGGCGAACAGAGGGATGTCCGTTCGTACATCAAAAATGCGCACGCGGTGATCCTGCCGTCTTATCACGAAGGCGCCTCCAATGTCCTGCTTGAAGCGGCGGCCACCTGCCGGCCCGTATTGGCCTCCCGGGTGACGGGATGCCGGGAAACGTTCGACGAGGGGATCAGCGGGCTCGGTTTTGAAGCCAAAAACGCGAACAGTTTAATGGATGCAATCCACCGGTTCATTGAATTGCCCTATGCGGAGAAGGAGTATATGGGACTCGCGGGGCGGGCCAAAATGGTCAAGGAATACGACCGGAGCGTCATAATCAATACTTATTTAGAGGAAATAGGGTCATTATTTTGAATCGGTAAGCCCGCCTGGCGTTGTCTTTCTTGGCTCGTCTATAATGGAGATAGCAGAATTAAAACAAATTACAATCGGCTGCTATTAAAAGTATAGACACCGGCCGAGTTATGGCCGTATTTACGAGGTGACCGACATGCAATTCCGCAAACTTTACAAATGGATTCCGGCCGTGATGATCATGATGCTGCTTTTCGTGTTTTCATCGCAGCCCTATCAGCAGCAGAGCCTTAAAACCGACATTGAAAAAAGCATTACACAACACTCCGTAAAGGAACGTCTAAGCGGCTTCTCGTTTACCTATGCGGGGCATGAAGTGAGTATACAAAGTTTGGGGATCGGGGGATTTATCGAATTTTTTATCCGTAAGGCCGCCCATTTCTCCATCTACGGACTATTGGGAATGTTCGTCCTCTATGCGCTGAATTCCGGGCGGAGGGGGCGAGACTTTACTCTGGCTGTGTTCATCTCCTTCCTTTATGCGTGCTCCGACGAGCTGCACCAGGCGTTTACCCCAGATCGCACCCCAATGGTTCAGGATGTCCTGCTGGATACTGCAGGGGCCGTCTGCGGCGCGCTGGTCCTGATTCTGTTTTGGCGATGGAGAACGGGGCGGAAGCTGGCGCATAAGCGAGGGAAGGGGCCGTTGGACAACGGAAGGAAAGAAGGAGGCCCGTCCCGGGCCTCCGAATCGCGTTAAGCGTGATCGTATGGATCACAAGATCGAACGGGGGAAGTGACCAAGAGAGCGTTTTACGTCCCGTTAACATTTTTTACTTTGGGCTGACATCTATGCTATAATGAAGGTGCAAAGCAAAGGAGGAGTGCCCAATGAATTATAGTATTCGTGGACAGCAGATTGAAGTGACTGAGGCCTTGAGAGAATACGTGGACAAGAAACTCAGCCGGCTTGACAAGTACTTTGATGCACCCCCTATCTCCGATGGAAACGTCACCTTGAGTGTCGTACGAGGCTTGCACGTGGTAGAGGTCACGATCCCTCTCACCGGAGCTGTGCTTCGCGCCGAGGACCGCAGCGATGACATGTACGCATCGATCGATGCCGTCGCGGACAAGCTGGAGCGGCAAATCCGCAAGCACAAAACCAAGATCAACCGCAAATTCCGCCAGGAAGGCAGCTTGAAGACCCTGTTCGTCGAGAACGGCAGCGACACCGTAGCCACGATGGAAGAGACGGACGAAGAGCTGGAACTGGTCCGCACCAAGCGGTTTAATCTGAAACCGATGGATGTGGAAGAGGCGATTTTGCAGATGAACATGGTGGGTCATAACTTCTTTGTTTTCACCAATATCGATACGCAGGAAATCAACGTCGTATACAAACGAAACGACGGCAAATACGGGCTGATCGAGAAGGCATAGCGCGTTATTGCCAAAGTGCCGGCTCAAGCCTGCAACCTCCGAATAATAAGGGTTGAACAGCCATTATAACGTATCCAAACATGACGATTGTTTGAATGTTCGTGGTAATTGTTTCAATTGAAGTCCAAGGAACGAGCCTTTATCCGCCTGCGGATAGGGCTCTTTATTCGTATAGAAGAGGGTTTGGCGGCATTTATGCCATGACGCCGCTTGTTGCGGCACGCTCTACAAACTGTTACAATTTAGGCAAATCATCTGTTTTTGCGTGAAAGGGGTAAACCATGCTGGGAATTATGAAAAAGATATTTGGCGACACGAACGAACGTGATGTCAAACGTCTTATGAAAACGGTAGATTATATCAATACATTGGAACCGCAATTTGAAGCTCTTTCGGATGAGCAACTGAAAGCGAAGACGACCGAGTTCCGGGAACGGATCGAGAAGGGCGAAACGCTGGATGAGCTCCTGCCGGAAGCTTTTGCCACAGTGAGAGAAGCTTCGAAGAGAACGCTGGGCATGCGCCACTTTGATGTGCAAATGGTCGGCGGGATGGCCTTGCACGAAGGAAGAATCGCCGAAATGAAAACCGGTGAAGGTAAAACCCTGGTCGGGACCCTGCCGGTTTATTTGAATGCGCTCTTGGGTCAAGGCGTTCATGTCGTAACCGTCAACGATTATTTGGCGCAGCGGGACAGCCAGCAAATGGGGCAAATTTATAACTTCCTCGGCATGACCGTCGGGGTTAACCTGAACGGGATGGAACATCACGAGAAACAGGAAGCTTACGCTTGCGATATCACTTACGGCACGAATAACGAATTCGGGTTTGACTACCTTCGCGACAATATGGTGCTGTACAAGGAACAGATGGTACAACGCCCGCTCTATTTCTGTATCATTGACGAAGTCGATTCCATTCTTATCGATGAAGCCCGGACGCCGCTGATCATTTCGGGACAAGCTCAGAAATCGACCGAGCTCTACTATGCGGCGGACCGTTTTGTGAAACGGCTGGAGCCGGAAGAAGACTATACCGTGGATATCAAGGTGAAGGCCGTAGCCCTGACCGAAAAAGGGGTGGCCAAAGCCGAGAAGGCGTTCGGCATCGACAACCTGTACGATCCTAACCATATCACGCTGAACCATCACGTGGTGCAGGCGCTTAAAGCGAACGTGATCATGCGCCGCGACGTGGACTACGTGGTCACCGAAGACGAAGTCCTGATCGTCGACGAATTTACGGGGCGCATCATGCAGGGCCGCCGTTACAGCGACGGTCTGCATCAGGCGATCGAAGCGAAGGAAGGCATCGAGGTTCAGAACGAGAGCATGACACTGGCCACGATCACGTTCCAGAACTACTTCCGGATGTACCGCAAGCTGGCCGGGATGACCGGTACGGCGAAAACGGAGGAAGAAGAGTTCAAGAAAATCTACGGCCTGGAAGTTCTGCAGGTGCCGACAAACCGGCCGAACCGTCGTCAGGATATGCCGGACGTGGTATACAAGAGCGTGGACGGCAAGTTCAAAGCGGTGGTCGACGAAATCGTCAACCGGCATAAGAACAACCAGCCGGTGCTCGTCGGTACGGTTTCGATCGAGAACTCCGAGCGGATTGCGGAAATGCTGAAGCGCAAAGGCGTCAAGCATAAAGTCCTGAACGCGAAGTACCATGCCGAGGAAGCCGAAATCATTTCCCGCGCCGGTGAGGCGGGAGCCGTGACCATCGCCACCAACATGGCGGGCCGCGGTACGGACATCCTGCTGGGCGAAGGCGTGGCCGAGCTGGGCGGACTGCACATCATCGGGACCGAGCGGCATGAATCCCGCCGGATCGATAACCAGCTGCGCGGCCGGGCGGGACGTCAGGGTGACCCGGGGTCGACCCAGTTCTACCTGTCCCTGGGCGACGAGCTGATGAAGCGGTTCGGGGCGGACAACGTGCTGAACATGATGGACCGCCTAGGCTTCGAAGAAGATCAGCCGATCGAGAGCAAAATGATTACGCGCGCGATCGAATCCGCCCAAAAACGGGTGGAAGGCAACAACTTCGATGTACGTAAAGTCGTATTGCAGTACGACGACGTCATGAACCAACAGCGGGAGATCATTTACAAACAGCGCCGCGAGCTGCTGGAATCCGAGAACATCAAGCCGCTGATCATCGATATGATCAAGCCGGTCATTGAACGCGTCGTTCAAGCGCACACGGCGGATGAAATTCCGGAAAACTGGGAACTGCAAGAGGTTGCGGATTATGTGAACAGCAAGCTGCTGGAAGAAGGCGCACTGACGAAAGACGATTTGTGGGGTAAAGAGCCGGACGAGATGATCGAGTTCATTTTTGAACGCGTCATGCAGAAATACGATGCCCGCGAAGAAGCGCTGGGATCGGAAATGGTCCGTGAGTTCGAGAAGGTTATCGCCCTTCGTTCCGTCGACAGCAAATGGATGGACCATATCGACGCCATGGATCAGCTGCGTCAAGGGATTCATCTTCGCGCCTACGGCGGTACGGATCCGCTTCGCGAATACCAGTTCGAAGGCTACGAGATGTTCAACCAGATGGTTGCCAGCATCCAGGAGGAAGTGGCCACGTACATTATGAAGGCGCAAGTGGAGAGCAATCAGGAGCGTCAGGCGGTCGTGGACGAAGACAAAATCTCTACCAGCGGCGAGCCGGCCGAGAAACGTCCGGTACAGCGCGGAGATCAAATCGGACGCAACGATCTTTGCCCATGCGGCAGCGGCAAGAAGTACAAACACTGCCACGGACAGAACGCTTAAGGAGCAGAACGGGCTCGGGTAGTTTAAGGATAAAGCGGGGGGCCGTCCGTCGGATGGCATCCCCGTTTCTGCTTGCATATTATGTGATGACGAAAGGTGGAGTTCCAGCATGATCGATCCTAACGTGAAACAGGACATGCGTGAAATAACCAAGAAATTATCCAATCTTAGGGGGTCTCTTTGACTTAGACCTCAAACAGGAAATGATCGCGAACTTTGAGGAAAAGATGGCCGCCCCCGATTTCTGGGACGACAACGACAAGGCGCAGAGCGTCATTGCGGAACTGAACGCCGTCAAGTCTTCCGTCGACCAGTATACCGCTCTTCAGCAGGAGTATGACGATGCCGAAATGATGGCGGAGTTGGCCGAGGAGGAAGGCGACGAGTCGCTGGCGGAAGAAATCGCCGCCTCGGTGGCGTCGCTATTGAAGAAGCTGGAGGATTTCGAGCTTCAGTTGCTGCTCAGCCAGCCGTACGACAAAATGAACGCCATCTTGGAGCTTCACCCGGGCGCCGGAGGTACCGAATCCCAGGATTGGGGCCAAATGCTGCTGCGGATGTATACGCGGTGGGCGGAAAAACGCGGCTTCAAAGTGGAGACGCTGGATTACCTGCCCGGCGACGAAGCCGGAATCAAGAGCGTAACCCTGCTGATCAAGGGGTATAACGCTTACGGCTACCTGAAGGCGGAAAAAGGCGTCCATCGGCTCGTCCGCATCTCGCCGTTCGACTCCTCCGGCCGCAGACATACCTCGTTCGTCTCCTGCGACGTCGTGCCGGAAATTACGGACGACATCGAAATCGAGATCCGCACGGAGGATCTGAAAATCGATACGTACCGGGCCAGCGGCGCCGGCGGTCAGCACATCAATACGACCGACTCGGCCGTGCGGATCACGCACTTGCCAACCGGGGTGGTTGTGACGTGCCAGAATGAACGCTCGCAGATCAAGAACAGGGAGCGCGCGATGACGATGCTCCGCTCCAAGCTGTACGAACGGAAACTGGAAGAACAACAGAAGGAGCTGGACGAAATCCGCGGCGAGCAATCCGATATCGCGTGGGGCAGCCAGATCCGCTCTTATGTATTCCACCCGTACAGCATGGTCAAGGACCATCGTACTTCCGTGGAGACCGGGAATGTCGGGGCCGTGATGGACGGCGATTTGGATGCGTTCATCGACGGATACCTGCGGAGCCAGATCAAAACCGAGGCGAACTAAGCCGGAGGTTTACCGAGAGATAAATCGATTTCCTACACCAAGGCAAAGCCTATGTGCCGGAAGAGAAGCGGGAGCCCGCTGCTCGCGGCGGCAGGGCGGATTGCCGGGGGTGTAGGAATTTTTTTGGATAAGTGAGGAGGGGCAGGGGTGCCGCCAAAAACCCGCAAACGCAGATTCAATGAATATATTCCCGTCACCGGTCCGGTAAGGCATACGATCGATACATTGATGATTATTATCGGTTCGTTCATTACCGCACTGGCCTTTAACCTGTTTCTCGTACCGAACCATATCGCTTCGGGCGGAGTGTCCGGTTTGTCGGTCATCGCCCAGTCGCTGTTCGGCATCGAGCCGGCTTATACGCAGTGGGCTTTGAACATCCCGCTGTTTATCGCGGGTTTCCTGCTGCTGGGGCGCGACTATGCGATCCGCTCCCTGCTCGGAACGGTGGTCCTGCCGCTGTTTGTGTTTATTACGCGCGATTTCCCCGTTCCGACCACCGACCCGCTGCTGGCTTCCCTCTACGGCGGAATCGGCGTCGGTCTGGGACTCGGCATCGTGTTCCGCGGCCGCGGTTCGACAGGCGGGCTGTCCACCCTGGCCCAAATCATTCAAAAATACAGCGGCCTCAGCCTGTCGGTCTGCGTCGTCCTGATGGACGGAACGGTGATTGCGCTGGCCGGTTTTATCCTTTCTCCGGAAAAGGCGCTGTACGCCTTGATCGGTCTTTACATCACCGGCAAGATTATCGATTCCATCGAATTGGGCTTCAATTACACCAAAGTGGCTTATATTATCGCGGAAAATACCGAAGCCATCTCCGAGGCGGTCCTGTCGGAGCTGGACCGGGGGCTGACGAAGCTGAGCGCCCGCGGCGGTTACACGGGGGATGACCGGACCGTGCTGATGGTCGTCGTCGGCCAGAGCGAGGTGACGCGGCTCAAAACGCTCGTCCAAAAGCTGGAGCCAACAGCGTTTGTTATTATTACCAACGCCCACGAAGTGTTGGGCGAGGGATTCAAGCGCACGGAGCAGGGGTAGAGAGCTGTGAGGCAGGGGCCTTGGCCGGCGGCTTGGCGGCTAAAGCTGCGAGCCAAGGCTGCAGGGCAGCCGCAGCGGCGGAGTGCCGTAGAAGGCGCAGCCACCAGACTGCCGCAGAAGCCGGCAGAAGCTGGGGGGCAGAAGCCGTGGCCAGCAGATGCTGCAGCTGTCAGAGATGCCGCTCGGACAGCCGCAGATACTGGCAGAAGGCGCAGCTGCCAGGGCCGGACTGTGGCAGGCGCTGCTCAGACTGACTGCCGTTGCAATTGGTGGATGCCGGCCGCCAGAGAAGCTGCTAGAACTGCTGCAGATACCAGCAGAAGGCGTAGCGGCCGCAAGCCGGACTGTGGCAGGCGCTGCTCGGACTGACTGCCGCTGCAACCGGTGGATGCGCAACTGCCAGAGCGTCGAAACTAACAAAAAGATGCAGAAGTGCAGGAATTTCACGGGGCTTTTGCCGGTCTTCAAGCAAAAAGATGCGATAGTGCAGGAATTTTTGGAAGATTCGCGATATGGGCACTTTTCTGACGAAAATCCCTGCACTTTTGCAGGAATTTTATAATTCGGGCTCCAAACGACGAAAAATTCCTGCAGATTTGCAGGAATTTTGGTTTGCGATATGGACGCGCGCTTTCGGTTTGGGCCGAAACAGCGTCCCCGAATCAAATGCCGCAACCGCCTCAAAAAGGCGGAGTGGCGTGGGGATGCGGCGCCGGGTTTGATGCAACCTAGTGCGGGTTAAAAGGAATTTTCCTTTCAAACCCGCACCTTTTTTCTAATTACAGCAAGATTTCCTCCGTATTCGCCCCGTTAAAGGAATAGGCGTCATAGAAGTCCGTTACGATCCACTGTCTCTGCTCCAAATAGGTCAGCTCCAGCGTCTGTTTGATGCTGGTATCTTCGGTCGTTTTGGACGAAGGGTCGACCGAAAGGTGGACGGATTCGGTTAAATCGACCATCATGTTAACCGTAGCTTTATACTCCCCGCCCCAGTCCGACAGCTTGATGCTGTCCATATCAAACGCGATCTTATTCACTTTTCCGTTGTAAACGGCTTTTTGTGCTTTCAGTTCCTGGATCAACGTGTCAATAGACTGTTTGACCGGTTCCGACATATGAGCCGCCTTGGAGGTGTCCTGTGTATTTAGGGCCGTGATCATCTCTTGAAAAAACGTCTTTGCGGCGGTCTGAACGGTGGTCCGGAACGCCTCGTTTTCCGGTTCGAGCTCTACCCGGATGTAAGTGTTCTTGATGGGGAGCTTTTCACTTTGTACGACGCCCCAAGGATACTCTTTCTGTCCATACACCTCGCTGCTTCCGTCCAGCAGGAGCGGGCCGATATCTTCGAAACTGCCGGTGGTCAATCCGGTATCCTTGCCATCGATGAAAATAGCGACATCCCGTTCATCGGACGCCACGTTAATATAGCTGCCTTCCAGGTCCAGGTCGACCTCATAATATTTGAGCGCATCGCCGAAGGTAACGGTCTCCTTCGTTTCGAGCGTCGCATACTTGCCAACGTATTTGGCCGTCATGTCATGGGTGCCCGGCATAAGGGGGCCGAGTTCCTCGCCGAAATACTCGTCGTCGGAAGTTGCGATTGCCTTGCCGTCGACCGAAATTTCGGTTCCCTCGTAGGTCGTGTCGACATAGGGATAAATAGGCGTCACGACTAGGGAATAATGATCGAACAGCCACAGCGCTTTCCCCGACTTCTTCACTTGAATGATGCTGTTGCCAAGTCCCTCAGAGGCGGTAAACTCCTCCTTGCCCTTGTCAGACTTGTCAGCCTTGTTAGCCTTTTTGGCCCTCGCCACTTGATCCCGCAGTTCTTCCACCAGGAAGGCGCGGGCAAACTCGTCTTTATTGAGGTAATTCAGAAGCGGCAGGGCGGTATCTTTGTTGACGATCAACGCTTTGTCCCCCGGCTGAAGCAGGGAGGCGAGCGCAGCGGCGTCGCCCTTTTTGACGACTTGTTCGAACCGGGACACGATCCGGTTGCCATCGGTAAAATAGGCGCCCGCGGAATACAAACCGCCGAGCACAAGCAGGAGTGCCAGGAAGCCATAAGCTGCCCACTTGTGCTGCCTCAACCAAGAGATGCCCGAGGGCGCCGCTTGGTTCTGGAGGTTCACAGCTTCCGTTCCGGCGGGTTCGGCGGCGGGAACCGCCTCCGCCAGGTCAGGGTCTTCCACCAAAGTACCGCATTCATGACAAAATCGCGACTCCGCTTCAAGCTTTACGCCGCATTCACTACAGTAGTTCACCATAAACGAATTCCCTCCGAAATTCCGTTATAGGATGCCGCCCATAAACGCGTTACTCCCGAAGTCGGCAAACTTGAAGAGGATATAGCCGAACGCGATGCAGGCGACGACGGCGCCGTACAGCGGATCCAAACCGCCGGCCGATGCTTTGCGGCTGCCCAGAAGGGCCGCCGTAATCGCCGTGAAGATGAACGTCAGGGCGACCAGAAAAAAGAACAGCGGCACGTTTGGATTGAGTTCCAGAATCACGCTGACAATACACAGCACCAGGGAAGCGGTCGCCGGAACGAGCAGGGTCCCGAGCTTGGTGGTGACGGACATATAGTCGCTGGCGACACGCGCCAGTCGGATGAGTCCAAACACGATCCCGCTGGTCAGAAGCAGGGCGATCAGAATTAGCAGAAACGGTTTGATCACGCCGCGGAAAAACGGGAGATGAAAATAAGCGTTCTGCAGGCTCGTAAAATAGAACACGAGCGGAAGCAGCAGCGAGGTAAGGACGATCGTCAGCATCCCGTTGGTAAAATGGGACTTGTCCAGTTTAACGGCCGTGTCGAACGGATTCTTCAACGCCTTCAAATAATAGGCGAAATACTGTTTGCTGATCACCGTTCCCTGTTGGACGACCTGGCTCTTTTTCACCTGTTCCCAGCCCTTGGCCATCGACGGCAGCGCGGGAATGTCCGAAGAATCGGACGGGGCGGCCCGATGTCCTCCGGGAGCCGGCTCCCCGTGAGTTGTCGGGTTCACGTTCGGTGCCGGATTCGCGCCGAAAGCGGGGGAAGGTTGAGTAGCCGATTCCTTTGGAGCGTTTGGAGCGGCTGTCTCCGGTTCCCGGTCAGGGTTGTCCAAGCCGGATGCGGCAGAAGAAGCGGACGGGAACGTAAAGGTGACGGCACCCCCGGTCTCCGAGGCGGCCGCCGACTGAGGTTCCGCGGACGGCCCCGGTTCCTTCGCCAGGGGACTTCCGCATTTCACGCAAAATTTTCCCTTTTCATAAATTTGACCACATTGCATACAAATCATATGTATTTCTACCTCCTCAAGGTATAACAGGCACTTAATTCAGGATAGTGGCAAGGCGCAAAGAATACAAACCAAAAAATGGAAGTGTCATGAAAAAGGCTGACATGTCATGAAAATTTATCGTTGTATATATATAAATATGAATGTATAATAATACGTACTTACGAATAAAGGGATACATTCCGATTCCGATATTCCAAGCGTCCTTGGGAGGAGAAAGAGAGGCGGAAGGTGAGCATGGAGAAAATTAAAGTTGCCATTGTCGGTTCCACGGGGTATGGCGGTGTGGAACTGATTCGTTTTTTATTGGGACATCCGCGGGTGGAAATCGCTTCGGTCATCTCCGCATCAAGCGCGGGAGCGCCGATCACGGAAGGGTTTCCGCATCTGTCCAACCTCGTTACCCGGCCTTTGGACGGTGTCGATCCGCGCGAAATCGCCGAAAAAGCCGACGTGGTGTTCACCGCCACTCCTTCCGGCGTAAGCGGGAAACTGGTTCCGCAGCTGTTGGCCGCCGGGCTTAGGGTAATCGATCTGTCGGGCGACTTCCGGATCAAGGATGGTGCGGTATACGAGACATGGTATAAACATGAGGCCCCCGAAGCGGGGCTGCTGGAAAAAGCGGTCTACGGCCTGTCCGAAGTCAATGGGGCCCAGGTCAAAGGGGCGGAGTTGATCTCCAATCCCGGCTGTTATCCCACAGCCACGCTGTTGGGCTTGATACCGGTTCTGCGCGAGGGCTGGATCGATCCCGGCTCGATCATTATCGACGCCAAGTCGGGCGTTTCCGGCGCGGGGCGGGGCACCAGCCTGATAACGCATTACGCGGAAATCAACGAGAATCTGAAAGTGTATAAAGTCAACAAGCATCAGCATATTCCGGAGATTGAACAATGCCTGTCGGAGGTGGCGGGAGAAGCGGTGACCGTGACGTTCACCACCCATCTGACACCGATGACCCGGGGCATCATGAGTACGATATACGCCGGTTTAAAAGGAACTTATACCGAGGAAAATCTCGTCGAACTATATCGTCAATATTACGAAGGAAAGCCGTTCGTCCGCATCAGGGAATCCGGGAAGTGGCCGGCGACCAAAGAGGTGTTCGGTTCCAACTATTGCGATATCGGCTTCGCCGCCGACCCGCGCACCGGGCGTTTGACGATCATCTCGGTCATCGATAATGTCGTCAAAGGAGCCGCCGGGCAGGCGATCCAAAATCTGAACCTGATGATGGGCTGGGACGAGACATTGGGCCTTCAGCTCAGTCCGGTGTATCCGTAAATCGCTCTATAAAACGTTTCATATAAAAAAGATTGAGGTGGCAATACGAAAGGAGAACGTCATGGGAGTAGTTAGTTTGTTTAGCGTGGCGCCGGAGGGTTCCGTTACTTCGCCGAAAGGGTTTCGGGCCGGCGGCCTGCATTGCGGTCTTAAGAAAACGACGCGCAACGATCTCGGCGCGATTGTGTGCGAGGTGCCCGCGGTGGCGGCGGCCGTCTATACGACGAACGTGTTCCAGGCCGCCCCGCTGAAAGTGACGCGCGAGAGTCTCGCGTCCGGCGGGCGGCGGCTGAAAGCCGTCGTCGTCAACAGCGGCAACGCCAACGCCTGCACCGGGCAGCAGGGCGAGGCCGATGCCTACGCCATGCGCGCCGCGGCGGCCGCGGCCTTCGGGCTCGCCGAGCACGAAGTCGCCGTCGCCTCCACGGGCGTCATCGGCGAACTGCTGCCGATGGACCGCGTCGAAGGCGGCATCGCCGGCTTGCCGGGCGTGCTGTCCGGCGGCGACGACGGCGCCGAGCAGTTCTGCCAGGCGATTCTCACCACCGACCTCGTGAAGAAGGAGGTGTGCGTGAGCCTGGCGGTGGACGGCCGCGAGGTGCGGATCGCCGGGGCGGCGAAGGGCTCGGGCATGATTCATCCGAACATGGCGACGATGCTCGCCTTCGTGACGACCGATGCCGCCGTCGAGCCGCAGGCGCTGCAAAGCCTGCTCGGCACCACCACCGACGTGACGTTCAACATGATCACGGTCGACGGGGATACGAGCACGAACGACATGCTGGTCGCGATGGCCAGCGGGCTCGCGGGCAACCGGGAGCTGGCGCCGGGCCATCCCGACTGGGAGGCCTTTGCGGCCGGGTTCCGCCACGTGTGCCAGACGCTGGCACAGGCGATCGCCCGCGACGGCGAAGGCGCCACGCGCCTGGTCGAAGTGACGGTGGAAGGCGCCGTCACCGATGCTTCCGCGCGCGCCATCGCCAAGACGATCGTCGGCTCCAGCCTGGTGAAGTCGGCCGTTTTCGGGGCCGACGCCAACTGGGGCCGCATCATCGCGGCGGTCGGCCGCGCCGGGGAGCCGGTGAATCCGGATACCGTGGATATCCGGCTGGGCGACATCGTCGTTTTGGCCGGCTCGCGCCCGATTCCTTTCGACGAGGAAGAGGCGCTGGCTTACCTCCAGGGCGACACGGTTGCGATCCATGTCGACCTGCACGGGGGCGGCGGCCGCGCGACGGCTTGGGGCTGCGATTTGACTTACGACTATGTGCGAATCAATGCGGCTTATCGGACATAAGCCGACGAAAGATAAATGAAATGGCAGGTTGGTTTGGTGCCATCTGGTGCCCAACGGGTGCCCATCAGAGAGGTCGTAGCATGAAAAGATGCTAATCTGCAGGAATTCTGGCCGATCCATGAGGGGTATGCGAAAAAAGCTGCAAATCCGCAGGTATTTCGGACGCTTTTTGATAATCGCGCCGATTTCGATGTAAGCTCCTGCACCATTGCAGGAATTTTGAGATTTATGGCTTCTTACAGGGAAAAACCTGCAGATATGCAGGAATTCGATGTTGCTGAGCGGTTCAGTGAGCGGTTCAGTGAACGCAGAGAGGGGAGAACGGGAGTGAGAATCGTACTGGAAGGCGGCCAATTATCCGCCGGAGCGCCGGGGATTGCCGTGAAGCGGACGTTTGTCATGAAATGCGGGGGCAGCACGCTGGAGGAGTTGCCGGATTCGTTTTACAAGGACTTGGCCGGACTTCAGGAGGACGGGATTCAGCCCGTGATCGTCCATGGCGGCGGGCCGGCGATCTCCGAGAACCTGGGCAAACTGGGGATTGAATCGCGCTTTGTGAACGGACTTCGCTATACCTCCGAAGAGGTGCTCGATGTGGTGGAGATGGTGCTTGCGGGCAGCATCAACAAAAAGATCGTCCGCCGGATCGGGCAGGCGGGCGGAAAGGCGGTCGGGTTGTCCGGCGTGGACGGCGGCCTGATTCAGGCGAAGCCGGTCGTGAACGCCGCGGAAGTCGGACGGGTCGGCGACGTTACCGGCGTCAATGCCGAGCTGATTGAAGGGGTGCAGAAGCTGGGTTATATTCCGGTTATCGCTCCGGTGGGCATGGACCGCGAAGGACAGCGCTACAACATCAACGCGGATACGGCGGCGGGCGCCGTCGCATCGGTGCTCGGCGTGCAGCGGATGATCGTGGTGACGGATGTGCCGGGTATTATGAAGACGGTGAACGGGGAAAAAAGAGTCCTGCCGACAGTGACCGTGCAGCAGATTGAAGATATGATTCTTACCGGAGAAATTTACGGCGGCATGATTCCGAAAGTTCGGGCGGCCGTGGCCTGCATCAGCGGCAAAGTGAACGAGGTGGTCATTGTCGACGGCAGCGTCCCCGGCGTGCTGGGCAAGGTGTTGGCCGGAGAGGCGATCGGCACGAAGATATTGCGCATGCAGTAAAAGAAATCGTTTAATGTAGAGGAGATGGGAAAATGACGCAAAGCGTGCTGTTTACGACCTATGCCCGCTATCCGCTGAATCTGGTCAAAGGGCACGGAAGCTGGGTCTGGGACGATCAAGGCAACCGGTACCTGGACTTCATGAGCGGCCTGGCCGTCACCAATCTGGGGCACGCCCCGGAGAAAGTCAAAGAGAAGGTGAAAGCCCAGCTCGACGAGCTGTGGCATATTTCGAACCTGTTTCACATTCCCCAGCAGGAAAAAGCGGCGCGGCTGCTGACGGAAGTCAGCTGCGCGGATGCGGTCTTTTTCTGCAACAGCGGCGCGGAAGCGAACGAAGCGGCCATCAAGCTGGCCCGCCGCTACCATCAGAAGGTGAAGGGCGCGGACCGCTATGAAATCATTACGTTCGAGCAGTCCTTCCACGGCCGGACCCTGGCCACGCTGACCGCCACCGGCCAGCAGAAAGTGAAGGACGGGTTCCTTCCGCTGCCGGAAGGCTTCAAAACGGTGCCTCTGCATGATTTGGACGCGCTCCGTTCGGCGATCGGGCCGAAGACGGCGGCCGTCATGCTGGAACTGGTGCAGGCCGAGGGCGGCGTGTACCCGGTGGAGCGCGGGTTTGTTCAGGAGCTTGCGGCGCTCTGCAAACAGGAGGGGCTGCTGCTGATCCTTGACGAGGTGCAGACCGGTATGGGCCGGACCGGCACCTGGTTTGCGCATCAGCAGTACGACGTCGAGCCGGATATTTTCACCACGGCCAAGGGGATTGCCAGCGGACTGCCGGCCGGCGCGATGCTGGCGAAGGACTTCCTGCGCGAAGCGTTCACGCCGGGGACGCATGCCTCGACCTTCGGCGGCAACCCGGTTTCCGCGGCGGCGGTGATCGCCACGATCGAGACGATGCGTGAGGAGCGCGTGCCGGAACGGGCGGCGGAGGCGAGCGCCTATTTGATGGAGCAACTGCGCGTGGCCTTGGCGGACCAACCGTTCGTGCGGGACATTCGCGGCCTCGGCCTGATCATCGGCATCGAGTGTGCCGGACCGGTCGGAGAGATTGTGACCGCGGGGCAGCAAAACAAGCTGCTGTTCGTGACCGCCGGTCCGAACGTTATCCGGCTTTTGCCGAATTTGCTCGTGACCCGCGAGGAGATCGACCAGGCGGTCGAAACGCTGACGGGCCTCATCGCCGACCATGCCGCCAAGGATGCCGTAAAGGAGGAAATGAAGTTATGAGCCTGACGGAACAGAAAAAATTCAATCTTACCGGACGCGACTTTTTGGAGCTGGATGATTACTCCACCGAGGAGATTCAATACTTGATCGATCTGGCGATCGAAATCAAAGCCAAGCAGAAGCGCGGTGAGGCTTACCAGCCGCTCAAGGGGAAAACGATCGGGCTGATCTTTGAAAAATCGTCGACCCGTACCCGCGTGTCTTTCGAAGTCGGAATGTACCAGCTTGGCGGCCATGCGCTCTTTTTGAGCAAGAACGATATCCAGTTGGGCCGCGGCGAGACGATCGCCGATACGGCGGGCGTCATGTCCCGCTACCTGGACGGGATTATGATCCGTACCTTCGGCCATGATAAAGTGGTGGATTTGGCGCGTTATTCCACGGTTCCCGTGATTAACGGGCTGAGCGATCTGGCTCATCCGTGCCAGGTGCTGGCGGACTACCAGACGATCTATGAGCATAAGGGCACGCTGAAGGGGCTTAAGCTGGCTTATATCGGCGACGGCAACAATATGGCGCACTCGCTCATGATCGGCGGAGCCAAGCTCGGCGTGCACGTATCGGTGGCGGGCCCGGAAGGGTATGAGCCGGATCCGCAAGTGGTGGCGTCCGCGCGGGATATCGCCCAAGCGACGGGCGCGGTTATCGAGGTGCTGCGCGATCCCCGGGAGGCGGTGAAGGACGCCGATGTGATTTACACCGATGTCTGGGCCAGCATGGGATTTGAAGAGGAGCAGAAAGCCCGGGAAGCGGCGTTCGCGTCCTACCAGGTGGATGAGGAACTCGCCGCGTACGCGAAGCCGGATTATTTGTTTATGCACTGTCTGCCGGCGCATCGCGGCGAGGAAGTCAGCGAGGGCGTCATCGACGGCGAGCATTCGATTATTTTTGACCAAGCGGAGAACAGGCTGCATGCGCAAAAAGCGCTGATGGCGGCTTTAATGGGATAAGGGAGGATACTAACGATCATGGCAAAAGAAAAAATCGTATTGGCGTATTCGGGCGGCCTGGATACGTCGGTTATTTTGAAATGGTTAAAAGAGACATACGACGCGGAAATCATCGCCTTTACGGCGGATATCGGACAGAAGGAAGAGCTGGACGGGTTGGAGGAAAAAGCGCTGGCCACCGGAGCTTCCAAAGTGTACATCGATGACCTTCGCGAGGAGTTCGCCAAGGACTTCATCTACCCGATGTTCCAGGCCGGGGCGCTCTACGAGGGGCAGTATCTGCTCGGCACGAGCATCGCCCGTCCGCTGATCGCGAAGCGGATGGTGGAGATCGCGCGGGCCGAAGGCGCGGCGGCGATCGCTCACGGCGCTACGGGCAAGGGTAACGATCAGGTGCGCTTCGAGCTCGCGGCGGCGGCGCTGGCGCCGGAAATCGCCGTAATCGCTCCCTGGCGGCTCAGCGAGTTCCGCGACCGTTTCCCGGGCCGCGCGGAAATGATCGCCTACGCCGAAGCGAACGGCATCCCGGTGACCGCCTCGGCCGCCAAGCCGTACTCGATGGACCGCAACCTGCTGCATATCAGTTACGAAAGCGGCGTATTGGAGGATCCTTGGTTTGACCCGTCGGCGCCGGAGAACAAGGAAATGTTCCTGCTCAGCGCCTCCCCGGAGGATGCGCCGGACCAGCCGGAATACCTGGAGCTGGAATTCGAGCAGGGCAACTGCGTCGCGCTGAACGGCGAGCGGCTGGATCCGCTCCGCGTCATGGAGAAGTTGAATGAACTGGGCGGCAAGCACGGGATCGGACGCGTCGATATGGTGGAGAACCGCTTCGTCGGCATGAAGAGCCGGGGCGTATACGAGACGCCGGGCGGCACGATTCTGTTCACGGCCCACCGCAAAATGGAGTCGCTGACGATGGACCGCGAGGTGATGAACCTGCGCGACAGTTTGATTACCCGTTACAGTACGCTCGTATACAACGGGTTCTGGTTCGCCCCGGAACGGCTTGCCCTCCAGGCACTGGTTACCGAAAGCCAGAAGAACGTGACGGGCACCGTACGCGTCAAGCTGTACAAGGGCAATATCATCGCGGCCGGCGTGAAGAGTCCGGTCAGCTTGTACAATCCGGACATCGCGACGATGGAAGCCGATCCGACGCAAGCTTACGATCAGGGCGACGCGACCGGATTTATCCGGCTGAACGCGCTGCGTTTAAAAGTGGGGTCGGGCGTCGAGCAGAACAAGCAATAGATGGATGGTCTATGGTAAGTAACGGGAAAACCTCCCGTTAATGTACGGGTCTTGGCCCGTCGATCGGATTTAGCGGGAAAAGATCCATCTATTTTGCGGTCCAATGGCCGATATATATAATTCCAGGCGAATTAGCGGGAGGTTTTCCCGTTAATTTGCTTTTGCAGCCGCATAGGCACCGAATTAACGGGAAGAATTCCCTTTAATTGGAGTTCAACCTATATGTGCTTATGTGCTCAAACAGCGATGGAGCGTTTATAGAGCATTTATGGAACGTGAACGTTTATCAATGCGATAAACCAAGTTTTTTCATAGGGACGTTTTTCAGAGCGTTTAGAACTAAGGAGTGGATCAGGTGAGCAAGCTGTGGGGTGGACGTTTTACGAAGCAAACGAACCGTCTGGTGGAGGAATATACCGCTTCGATCGGATTTGACAAGGCGCTGGCGGAGGAGGACGTGCAAGGAAGTCTCGCGCACGTGACGATGCTGGGCAAATGCGGCATCCTTCCGGCGGACGATGTGGACAAAATCAAGGATGGCCTCCATGCCGTCCTGAACAAAATCCGTCGAGGCGAGCTGGAGTATTCCGTTTCGGACGAAGACATTCATATGAACATCGAGAAGCAGTTGATCGACGAGGTCGGCTCGGTCGGAGGCAAGCTGCATACCGGCCGAAGCCGTAACGACCAGGTGGCCACGGATATGCACCTGTACTTGCGCAAACGGGTCGTCGAATTCGTGGGACTGCTCCATGATCTTCAGGAGGCGTTAATCGGACAGGCCAAGGCGAACCAGGATACGATCGTCCCTGGGTATACGCACCTGCAGCGGGCGCAGCCGATCTTGTTCGCCCATCATTTGATGGCTTACGTGTCCATGTTCCAGCGGGATATCGAGCGGCTGCAGGACAGCTACAAGCGCATAAACGTGCTGCCTTTGGGGGCCGGAGCGCTGGCGGGAACGACGTTTCCGATCGACCGTCATTTCGTGGCGGAGCAGCTGAATTTTGACGCGGTCTACGAAAACAGTTTGGACGCGGTCAGCGACCGGGACTTTATCCTCGAGTTTTTGGCCGACGCCTCCATCTTGATGATGCATCTGTCGCGGCTCAGCGAGGAGCTGGTCCTGTGGAGCAGCACCGAATTCCGGTTCGTCGAACTCGATGACGCCTTCTGCACGGGCAGTTCCATTATGCCGCAGAAGAAGAATCCGGACGTACCGGAACTCGTGCGCGGCAAAGCGGGCAGGGTTTACGGCAACCTGATGGGTCTGCTCACCGTGTTGAAGTCGCTGCCGCTGGCCTACAACAAGGATATGCAGGAAGACAAGGAAGGCATGTTCGATACGGTGGCTACCTTGCAGGGAGCGCTGCGGCTGTTCGCCCCGATGATCGCTACCATGAAGGTGAACGGAGACCGGATGCGCGAAGCGGTGAACAAGGACTTCTCCAATGCGACGGACATCGCCGATTTTCTGGCGGGCAAAGGTCTGCCGTTCCGGCAGGCGCATGAGGTGATCGGCAAAACGGTGCTGTATTGCATACAGAACGAAAAGTTTTTGCTGGATCTGTCGCTGGAAGAGTTTAAACAGTTTTCGCCGTTGTTCGACGAAACGATTTACGAAGTGCTTAAGCCCGAAACGGTCGTCAACGCGCGCAACGTATACGGCGGAACGGCCTCCGGCCAAGTGGCGGCCGCGATTGCCCGGGCCGAAACGAAGCTGGCGGATACGGGCGAATGGGTCCGGTCCTATATGGAGAAAAGCAAATAACCGTGAGGCGGGAGACAGCCTTCGTTTTGCAGCCTTGCTGCTGACGGAGGCTGTTTTTTTAGTTTCATGATGAAAGTAAAAATAAAATTTTCATTTTTATTTTCAAAAATATATAAAAAGATAGTCACTTTTTGTCGAAATAAATGTTATATCGCTCACTGTCAATGTCAGGTGAGTAAGCTAAGGCCGACCGCCGCGGTATCATGATGGATTTTTTTACATCCGTAGACTTACACCGACTTAACGGCCTGCAATTCATCCGGAAGATACATAAAAACAAAGCTACTTTATTGAGGGAGGAAAAATATGAAGACCCTATTTAAGCGTATGAGGAGCCTTCTTGAAGTGCGCACGCTGCGAAACCGAATGCTGCTGTTGTTTGCGATAACGCTGATCATCCCGAACCTGGTGATCGCTGTTTCCAGCTTGACCAGCGCTAGCGGACAATTGCGTTCCAAGATGGACCAAAGCACCCAATCGAGCGTTAACTTGATGAACGATCTGCTAGGCCAAATCGTGGAGGCGGAGGTTCGGAACGTCGAGCAGCTTGTGATGGAAATAACCTCGCAGCAGATCAACGATAAATCCCCGGAGCTGCGCAAGCATATCGAGCTTTTTATGGAGAAGCATCCCGAGCTTGAGCTGCTAACCGTAGGGACGCAGACGGGAGCCTGGATGAAAGCGCCGGATCCCGGCGCGCAGGAATATGATCCGCGGGAGCGGGACTGGTTCAAGAAGGCGCTCGCCGCGCCGAATGAGACGGTGATTCTCGATCCGTTCACGTCGGCGACGACCGGCAACTACAATCTGTTCATCAGCCGGGCTCTGCCGGATGGTCAGGGGGCGATCACGTTGTCCCTGAACATGGCGGAGCTGAACAAAAAGGTGGCCAGCTTGCGGTTAGGCAACAAAGGTTATGTCTACATCATGGACGCGGCGGGCAAAATCGTGGCCGATCCGACCGTAAAGAGCGGAGAACCTGCCACCGGGGACCAGGTGGCCAAAATTCTGGCCGGGAAGTCCGGCTTTATGCGGTATACCAGTCCGGTGACGGGAGAACCGCAAAGCAGTTACTATACGACGAACGAGTTGACCCGATTCAAGATCGTCGGGGTGCTGGAGACCAACGAGTTTACCGAAGCGTCGATGCCGATTTTCTGGACTTCGCTGATCGTCTTGGCCGTATCCCTGCTGGTGGCCGGCGTGGTTCTGTTCTTCGTGATCCGCAGCATCACCCGTCCGATCGAAGCGCTGAATCTTTCGGCGAAACGGGTGGGCGAAGGTTATCTGAATGAAAAGGTCATCACCAAACGCCGCGACGAAATCGGGCAGTTGGCGGGGAACTACAACGAGATGGTCGGCTCGATCCGCACCATGGTCCTGGGAATTTCGGAGCTGTCCAGCCAGGTAGCCGCTTCAAGCGAGGAGTTGACGGCCGGGACGGAACAGAACTCCAAAGCGGTCGAGCATGTGGTCAACCTGGTGCAGGAGACGTCCGAGGATGCTGAAAGGCAGGCGGCCATGTCCGTGGAAAGCGCAAAGACGATGGAGGAAATGTCGATGGGTATCCGCAAGATCGCGGAGGCGTCGGGCAACATCGTAGAATCCTCGCGCCATACCGAGGAGGACGTAAGATTCGGCAGCGAGAAAGTGAGCCATGTAAGCGAGCAGATGGAAGAAATCCGGCGCTCCACGCGGGTGTCGTCGGAATTAATGCATCAGATGAATGAGTTGAGCGCTCAAGTGGCCGGCATGAGCAGCGCCATTTCCGAGATCGCCAACCAGACGAACCTGCTGGCCCTGAATGCCGCGATTGAAGCGGCCCGGGCGGGTGAGGACGGCCGAGGCTTTGCGGTCGTGGCGGGCGAAGTGCGCAAACTGGCGGAACAGTCCCGGGTAACGGCCGAGCAGATTCAAGACAGCATCGGGCAGATGACGGGCTTGACGGCCAAAGCCTACGAAGTGATGAACCGTGAGGTGAACGAAAGCGTCGAGCGCGGCATTTCCGTTACGGAGGAGGCGCGGACCGCGTTCCTGCAAATCGAAGCTTCGACGAAGCAAATCGCCGAACAGATCCACGAGGTCTCCGCGATTACGGAGCAAATGTCGGCCAGCGCCGATGAAATCGCCGCGTCGGTGACCCAAATGGCCGAAACCTCTTCGAGAAGTCTGGAATCCTTCCAGAGCGTAACGGCGGCGACGCAGGAGCAGTTGGCATCGATGGAGGAGATCTCCTCGGCATCGGACGGCTTGGCCCGGATGGCGGCGGACATGCACTCCAAAATCGATCATTTTAAGCTGGAATAGATATTAGAATGAAAAGCGTGCTGCCCGGAACCCTGCGTGGGATCCGGCCGGCGCGCTTTTTTTAGTGGCTTTAGCTAGTTCAGCTCGCGAAGCGTACAAAACAAGAAACCACCTGCGGGTGTTGTAGTGATGCTTATAGCAAAAACACTGATGGGCTCGTTATCATAGGAGTGTTCAAGCTGCTATGTATAACGAAAGGAAAAGGTGGCTTAATGGCTAATCGAAGTGATATGTCACCTACAAAGAACGCCTAGTGTGCTTCCAAGCTTTAAAACTCCAAAAAAATGCAAATCTGCAGGTATTTAGGCCGATCCGCGAGGGGATTGTAGAAAAAGATGCAAATCTGCAGGAATTTCCAGCGATTTTAGAGAAACGAGCCGGTTTCGTCGAAAATTCCTGCAGATTTGCAGGGATTTTGAAATTTTGAGTCCAAACAGGAAAAAAGCATGCAGATATGCAGGAATTCTATGTTATCAAGGTTGTCTGAAGGGGCACCTAGTAGTAATCGCACTCCGTCAGAAAATGACGAGGTCTGCTCATTTACAACGTAACAATGTTATGTTACATTAAAAAAGCAAGAAAGGAGTTTGGTGATGACGGAGGAACTGATCTCAAAAAAGGAACTGCTTGACGTCACTGGAATCTCTTACGGTCAGCTGTACCGCTGGAAGCGGAAAAACCTCATCCCCGAACAGTGGTTTATTCGCAAATCTTCCTTTACGGGGCAAGAGACGTTTTTTCCGCGGGAAAAGATCCTGCAGCGCATCGACCGGATTCTGAACATGAAGGACGATCTGTCGTTGGATGCGCTGGCGGATATGTTTTCTCCCAGTCCGGGAGAAAGCAGCATGAGTGTTGGAGAAATATTGGAACGAAACATTGTGTCATCCGTTTCGATAAATTTGTATCTGGAGACCATGGATTCGGTACAACAGCCTATTCTCGGCTTTGAAAAAATACTAATAATTTATGTGCTCGATAAGCTATTGCGCAGCGGGGATATTTCTTTGGATGAAGGCCGACTCCTGATCCGAACGCTGGAGGCCAATTTTCCCGAAAAAACCGGCAGGGAATGCGGAATCCGGCTGACCCGGAAGATGGGGGTGGCGGCTTTTCTGCTGGTGCCGGGCGATGGCGAAGTTTATCTGGACAGCGAGGTTAAAACGGTAGCAAGACTGTCCATGCCGGCGTGCACTGAAGAATTGAAATTAAGAATGAACGGGAGTGAAGGTTCGTGAGCGAACAACTCGTTAGGGATTTGAAGATCAATGGTCTGGGGCAGGCCGCCGGCGGAACCTACGGAAAAGTCAACATCGACGGCATCGGAACTTTAAACGGGGATACGGTTTGCGACTTGCTGACGGTGAACGGCAGCTTAAAGACGAAGCATTCGATTCAGGGCGGCGAGATCCGGATCAATGGCAACAGCTCGGTCGGCGGCAAGGTGGGAAGCGGGCGTTTGCGGGTGGACGGTATGCTTAAGGTGGATGGAGACGTTCGCTCGGAGCGGATGGATATTAACGGAATGCTGCGGATCGGAGGCGGCGCTGCCGGGGACACTCTCGAGATCGACGGCAGTCTGAAGTCGTCCGGGAATGTTGAATTTGAGACCGTGCAGGTGTACGGCGGCTTTCAAGTCGGCGGGATGCTGAACGCGGGAACGCTGGAACTTAAAATGGCGGCAGCTTGCCAGGCCCGGGAGATCGGCGGGGAACGGATCCGGGTAGCGGCGAAGAAGGGGTCCCGCAAACTGCTCGGGCTGTTCACGTCTTCCCTGGCCATACGTCTGACGGCGGACGTGATCGAAGGCGACGATATCGTGCTTGAAGATACGAAGGCGGATGTGGTGCGCGGCAACCGGGTGCGGATCGGTCCGGGCTGCGAAATCGGCGTCGTCGAATACAGGCACGCTTATGAGGCGGATCCCAAGGCTTCGGTAGGAAAAGCGGTGCAGCTTTAATCATCGGTTTATTCATCAAAGGAGGATGGGAAGATGTATGAATCCACCCGTGAACCGCAGCAGGCGGATATGAAGCTGGTCGGCAACAGCACGGCGAACGGAGGCGCATTCCGAAACGTAAGCATCACCGGGGACGTGGAGATTGGCGGGGATGTGGATTGCCGTTCCTTTAAATGTACCGGGAACGCCGATGTGGACGGAAGCTTGCAAAGCGGGGAACTGAAGACGACGGGCAACCTCGCGGTAAAAGGCTCGTTGGAGTCCGCCCGTATCCGCGTAACCGGGGACTTGGATATAAAAGGCGCACTTACCGGAGAAGAGATCCATATTTTTGGGGGATGCACGGTAAAGGCCGGGATCCAGGGAGAACAGTTTCATTTGAAGGGATCGCTCCAAAGCGAGGGGATGTTGAATGCCGAGCATGTCGATATCCGTTTGCTGGGCAGAAGCGCCATCGGCGAGATCGTCGGAGGCCGGGTAGAGGTCAAGCTTCATGCTACGCATAAATGGGTGCTCTGGCTGCCTTACAGGGAATCCCCGGAGCTCGTGGCGAACGTCATTGAGGGAGATCACGTCTACTTGGAAAACACGATAGCCCAAACGGTCCGGGGCGGGCAGGTCACGATCGGTCCGAACTGCAGGATTGAACTCGTGGAATACCGCACCGGGTTCCATCAGGATTCCCGTTCCGAAGTGGTGCGGAGTGTGTGGCACAGCGAAACCTAATTTTCTTGAAAAAAACGCCGGAATCCCCGTCTTATTGCGAAAGACGCGAGGATTGCGGCGTTTTTTTGGCTGTGATGATGCCTTGCGTTACAAATTAGGCGGGATCGACATGACCCTTTCGTCCGGCCGCATAACCCATCACGATGGTAAGCAGGGATAGCGAGGTAATCGTTGCGAGCGGGACCGTCCATCCGCCGCTTTGGTCGTGGAGAAAGCCGAACAGCGTCGGCCCGACCGCGGCAAGCAGATAGCCGATCGACTGGGCCATCCCGGACAGTTCGGCGGCCTGATCGGCGGAGCGGGCACGGAGCCCGAAGAACATGATGACCAGGCTGAAGGTCGTGCCGCAGCCGAGGCCGATCAGCATGATGAACAGCATGGCCCATGACGCGGGACCGAGCCATACGCCGGCGAAACCGGCGAGGAACAGGGCGGAGGAAGCGGCGGCCAGCCATTTTTGGCTTTGGGTCCGCGCCGCGATCAACGGCATGGTAAAAGAGCCGACCATGCTGAGCAGCTGCATGATGGAAAGCATCCACCCGGCTTGGTCCATGCTCATCCCCCGTTCATGCAAAATTTCCGGCAGCCAGGAGATGCCGATATAGAACATGACCGATTGCAGGCCCATGAACAAGGTCACCTGCCAAGCGACCGGGGAGCGCCAGACCGCTCCGGATTTCCGGTAGCCAGCCCCGGCCCCTGCGCCTGCACTCTTCCGGTTGGCGGCGTAGCGGCGTACGAGCGGGATCCAGACGAGGGCGGTTGCCGCCGAGAGCAGAATCCAGAAGCCGAGCGCCCCGCGCCATCCCAAAAAGGTCCGGGCCAGCGGCATGCTGACGCCCGAGGAAATGGCGGACCACATGTTCATGAAAGACGTGTACAGCGACGTCATCAGACCGATCCGCAGCGGGAAATCCCGCTTGATCACGCCGGGGATCAGCACGTTGGCGACGGCGATCGCGCTGCCGACCAGCGCGGTACCGCCGAACAGGGCGGGAACTGACGGCAGGGAACGAAGCAGGATCCCTCCGGTCATGATGATCATGCAAAAGAGCAGCGTCGGTTCGCTGCCCCAGCGCGCCGCCAGCCGCGGCGCGGCCAGGGCGAATACGGCGAAGGCGAGCAGCGGCAGCGTGGTCAGCATACCCGACAGGGTGTGCGACAGGCCGGTGCTGCTCTGGATCTCGCCGATCAGCGGCCCCACGCCCGTGATCGGCGAGCGCAGCGTCGCAGCCGTAAGCAGAATGGCCGCGACCGCCAGCGCCGTCCCGGTGCCGCGCGAGAGGCCGCCCGGCGCGGGCTTGGGCGCCGGGTCGGGCGCCGACTGGGCCGCTGCCCCGGCCGTTGAGTTGGGCGCTGACCCGACTGCTGACCCGGCCGCTGTATCCGGTGTCGACTCGGCAATCGAATCGATCGTCGTAGGAGAAGCTGAGGCTGCCGCGTTATTTGTCGAATTGGACTCCTCTTTTTGCAGGAGATCGGAAATCGTTGAATTAGACTTCATTATGCAATGAATCCTTTCTGTGTAATTCTGCTGGGTCCCGAGCCGAAGCCGTCGGAAATCAGGTGGGTTTACCTTACCACACGAGAAGAAAATTAATCAATAGGAGTCCCGTTCTTTTCCGGGTTCCCTGGCCGGCTGGAAACGGCAGAACTTATGGAATTCCGAGGGACGATTGTGGTACAATTAATGGTAAAATCAGGTTGAAGCTGACATAGTCAATCTATAGCTGAGACGGCCAATTCATATTAGAGCAGAGTCAGAACAGAGTCAGAACAGAGTCGTGAAGCACACGTCTTTTGCCTTGGAGATAAACTCCGGGCAGAGGGCGTTTTTGCGTTTTCATGAGCTTATGAATCCATTGCGTCAAAAATCGCCGCTAACCGTGATCGATCTGCTTTGCTCTGATAGTCCAGCGATAGACATTTTTCCTAAGTAAGTAGAAAAGGAGGGAACAAGCATGGGTTTCACTGAGGCGCACGAAAATTATAAAAGAACACTTGGCAGTGAGGGAGGGGGAACGTGCGAGAAGATTGCTGGAAGGGCATGGCTATGCGGAAAAATGGTTTTTGGAGGCGGTATGGTGGCCCGCTTTCGGACATTTTCAGCACCTCCATCCGGAATACGAGGTGAGTGATTTTAAGGATGGATACAGGTTTCTCGATTTTGCGTACATTCGCGGTCCATTGAAACTGGCCATCGAAATTGACGGTTACGGCCCTCATTGGAGGAATGTCAGTCGTATCCAGTTTTCCGACCATTGTCGGAGACAGAACGATTTGATGATCGATGGCTGGAAGGTGTTGCGGTTCTCCTTTGACGACGTCAAAGAGGGTCCCCGCTACTGCCAGCAGAAAATCCAGCAGCTTCTCGGGCGCTGGCTCGGTGAAGAAAACGCGGCGGCGGAGGCGGACTGGCTGGAAAAGGAGGTCATCCGGCTGTTCTTGAGGAACGGGGGCCCTTTAACGCCCGGGGAGGTCAGGCAGCGCATGGGGATTGGCGAAAAGAAGACAAGGGCGGTACTGTACGACCTGGCCCGCAAAAAATGGATCGTGCCCCACAGCGGCAATGAGCGAATTCGCTCATACCGGCTGAGCTCGGCTGGGCGGGATCTCACTCTTTGAGACGGGGCAGGAGAGGGGGGCGGGGAGCGGCAAGGGGGAACGCGGGCGGGCGAGTGGCGGCTAAGGGAAGCGCGGAGCGCCAACGCCGTCCTCGGGCAGGGCCGGGGGGGCTTGCCTCGGGCGACTGGCCTTGCCTGCGGGCGTCTTCACCGCGCTGCGGACCGCGCTTGGTGGGCGCATCGCCTGCGCCGTACCCGGCGGGAGCATCGTCTCGCTGCGCTCAGCGGGAGCGTCGCCGGTATCGCCCTCCGAGCGATGGCCTCCCCCTCGGAAGGAGGCGGTCGGGGGAATAAGCGCCTTTTGGGGCGCTATTTTGTCGAAATCGGCTCAATGGAGGGAAATAGCGGTCGCAAGAGGCCTTATTTTTGGAAAAAACGGGCCGAAAGCCGGTTTCGGGGCCCGTACCAGTAAAATAAGCGCCCTTTTGACCGCTATTTTGCCCGAAAAGCCGAATCGGGCCGGAATAGCGCCTCAAAATGCCGCTAATGCGGGCGGGCGCGAGGGAAGCGCGGGCGAGCGGCGGCTAGGGGGCGGCGAAGGTAACGCGGGTGTGCGCGGCGGCTATGGAAAGCGCGGAGCGCCGACGCCGTCCTCGAGCAGAGCCGGGGGGCGTGCCTCGGGCGACTGGCCTCGCTCGCGGGCGTCTTCGCCGCGCTGCGGATCTCGCCCGGCTGGCGCATCGCCTGCGCCGCGCTCGGCGGGCACGTCGCCGGTATCGCCCACGCCATCCGCCCCGCCCGCGCCATCCGCCGCATCGCCTGCGTCGCCCGCCCCGCCCGCGCCATCCGCCGCATCGCCTGCGTCGCCGGTATCGCCCGCGCCATCCGCCGCATCGCCTGCGTCGCTCGCTCCGCCCGCGCCATCCGCCGCATTGCCTGCGTCGCTCGCCCCGCCCGCGCCATCCGCCACATCGCCCACGCCGCTCGCCCCGCCCGTGTCGTCCGGCGCCGCTCCCGCGCCACCGCCCTCGCCGGGCGGGACGGCGATCACGTTCGGCTGCGCCGGGTACGTGTCGCGCGACAGGCGGATGCGCTCGGCGATCCGGCCGTCGACGTACTTGACCCGGTACGTGTCGACGACGAACCCGGGTTTGCCCCTGACGATGACCTTGCGTCCGCCGGCGGGCAGGGCGGGATTTACGACATATTTATTTGCGGCGGGGAGGATTTTTGCCGTCTTGGATTCCATGTCGTAAAGCACGTTCCCGGGGATATCGCCGAACAGCTTGACGGTCATCCGCCCATGTTCCGCCCGGGCCGCGATCAAAAGGTGGTTTCCGGTCGTGTTCCGGAACCGGAAATTGATGTGGCCCTCGGCGAAGGTGGCGTCCTGTCCGAGCGGCACGTAGCGGACCGGCACGGAGTGGTTGCGCCGCTCGACGATGTCCAGGCCCGCGCGGACGGCGGCGTTGTACAGCGTGCTGGACACCTGGCAGATCCCGCCGCCGACGCCGGGCACCAGGCGGCCGCCGAAGATGACAGGGGCTTCGCGGAAGCCGTACTGCTCCTCGGCGGCGCGGACGACCGCCGCGTAGTCGAACACGCCGTCCGGCGGCAGCAGCAGGCCGTCGAGGGCGCGGGCCGCCGCGTCCACGTTGTGCACCCGCCCGGCGCCGCTGGCTCCCAGCTCGGTCGAGAATTCGGCGATCTTGCGCCGGATGCCCTGCCGCTTCAAAGACTCGACCGTGACGGCGGGCGGCACCTCGATCAGCGGCAGCTGCACCGTGGCGGCGATCCCTCCCCTGGAGCCGCCGGGGCCGGGCTTGCCCGCTTGGCCGCCGCCTTCGGCCTCCTTGGCGGCGGCCAGCAAGCGCCGCTGCAGGAGAGGCCAGTCGATGCGCCGAACCGATGCGCCCGGCGAATAGATGATGGAGTCGTCCGGGTTGATGGTGCGTACGGCGTTTACCGGACTGCCAAACCGCCGTTTTTCCCAATCCGGACTGAAGGTCCGCTTTAACGAGGAGGCCTGGAACGAGGCCTCAAGGTCCCATTCCTTTTTGAAATGGAACCGCGCCCGGGTCCGCCGCCATACTTCTCCTTCCGTCAGGGAACGCAGACCGGCCCGGAAACCCGGGGAGCTCCAGGTGATCCCCGCCTCCCGCCAGGAAAGCGCGACGTCCGTGTCGGCAAACTCCACCCGACGACTCTCCAAATCGGCGATTCGGGCGTCCAGCAATCGAAGCGCCTCATCGGCGGAAAGGCCGCCGAGCCGGAGAGAGCCGACCGTCGTTCCCGCAGGTACGAGATCCCGTGATACATAGAGCCAAAGACCGCCATAGAGCAAAGCGGCGGCAAGCGCCAAGCCGACGAGTGTCACCGCACCTACTCGCATGTATTTTTGCATGGTGCCTCCTTGTCAGGCTCCGAATTTTCTTGGAACCCGATTGTACAACCATATATATGTTGCTGTTTCAGGAAACTTTCGGGTACTCAAGTGGTAACATATTTGTTACAATAAGTAACGGACTGATGAAATGGCTCGCCTTTTAAAGGAATTGGCGAGAAGATGTCGAATGTACAACAATGTGCAATGTGGTAAAAAGAGGCAACTCCGTCGAATGGACAACTTAGGGTTTGGAATCAAGTTTAGGACGTGATCTAGTGATAGAAATGCAGGATATTTGGAAGACGTACCCGAACGGCACGCATGCGCTGAAGGGTGTCTCGGTCAAGATCGACCGCAATGAATTCGTTTACCTGGTCGGCCCGTCGGGTGCGGGAAAATCGACTTTTATGAAGCTCATATATCGGGAGGAAGTCCCCACCAAAGGGCAGATTTCCGTCAACGGTTTTAACATCGGCAAGCTGAAACCCCGCAAAATTCCTTATGTTCGCCGGAATATCGGCGTGATTTTCCAAGATTTTCGCCTGCTGCCCAAGCTGACGGCCTATGAGAATGTCGCTTTTGCGCTGGAGGTTATCGAAGCGCCCAAGAAAGTGATCAAGAAACGCACGATGGAAGTGCTCGAGCTCGTCGGGCTCAAAAATAAAGCCAACCGCGACCCGTCCCAGTTGTCTGGGGGAGAGCAGCAGCGCGTGGCGATCGCCCGCGCCATCGTCAACAATCCGTCCGTCATTATCGCGGACGAGCCCACGGGGAACCTCGATCCCGAAACCTCCTGGGGCATTATGCAACTGCTCGATGAGATCAACTTCCGGGGAACGACCATCGTGATGGCCACCCATAACAAAGATATCGTCAACACGATGCGCAAGCGCGTAATTGCGATCGAGCACGGCAACATTGTCCGAGACCAGCTGAGAGGGGATTACGGTTATGACTTTTAACACCCTCCTCAGACATTTGCGGGAAGGCGCCAAAAACGTGTTCCGCAACGGGTGGATGTCGGTCGCGTCCATTACGTCGATTATCGTTTCGCTGTTTATATTGGGCGTATTCATGCTGCTCGTGCTGAATGTCAACTCTTTTGCCGATGCGGCGGACAGCCAGGTGGAGATCAGCGCTTACCTGAATTCGGACGTGGATCAGGCGACCCGGGAGAAGCTGCAGAACGACATCGGCTCGATGGCCGAGGTCAGCCGGGTCACTTTGATCCCGAAGGCGGAAGGCCTCAAGGATTTCAAGAAAAAAATGGGCGACGAGATGAAGGATCTGCTCGAAGGGTATGACGAGAAGACCAATCCGATCCCCGATACGCTCAAAATCGAAGTGGTCGAACCGACGACGGTGCCTTACGTGGCGAGCAAAATCAGCGCCCTGAGCGACCAGTATCCGAACGACCCCATCTACAAAGTGCGGTATGGACAAGGCACGATCGAGAAATTGTTCAAAATCACGAAGGCCATCCGCAACATCGGATTCGCTTTTGTCGGTGGGCTGGCGCTGATGGCGATGTTTTTGATTTCCAATACGATTCGCGTCACTATCCTGGCCCGGCGCCGGGAGATCGGAATTATGAAGCTGGTCGGCGCGACGAACATGTTCATCCGGTGGCCGTTTTTCGTGGAGGGGGCCTTGATCGGTTTCGTAGGCTCCGCCATTACCGTAGCGCTGTTATTTGTGGGATACAATCAGTTGGTCGACTCGGTTAAAGCGGACATCACGCTGGCGTTCCGGCTCATTCCTGTCGGTGAAATCGGCTTGCAGGTGGGCGGCTTGCTGCTCGGCCTCGGATTGTTGATCGGGATTTGGGGCAGTACGATGTCCATTCGCAAATTCCTGAAAGTTTAGTTTTTATCGAAGTTATGGCTAATAGTCGGTTGTGAATTTTAGGGAGTGGAAGGAAGCTTTTAACTTTTGGACTACCTTTAACAAAGGATGGGGAAACGATTTTGAAAAGATGGATATCCATTGTTGCCGTGATCGCTTTAGCCGCTGTAATTTTTCAACCTACTGAGGGTTTTGCCAAATCGAAGACGATCAATCAGATCGACAAGGAGCTGAAGCAGCTCCAGGAGCAGGCCAGGCAGGCCAAGAAACAGCAGGAACAGGCGGAGGCGCAAAAACAGTCCGCCCAGCACTATGTAAATAAGAACAAAGAGTATCTGAATATCGTGATGCAGCAAATCACCACCGTCAGCAACGAGTTGGCCCATATCTCGATGGACATCGAGAATACCGAACAGCAACTGCGGGACACCGCCGTCAAGCTGGAGGAGACCAAGGCGCGGATCGCCGAGCGTTCCGATCTGCTGGATTCGCGGATCCGGCTCATGTACACGGATGGCGCGGTTTCGTATCTCGACGTGCTGCTGTCTTCGACGAGCTTCACGGATTTTCTGGAGCGCGCCGATTCGCTGCAGGCGATCGCCAACCAGGACCATGTGCTGCTGGAGGAACACAAGCAGGACAAGGACTTGCTCGTGGAGCAGCAGGAGAAGCTGAACAACGAGTACGATAAGGTGAAGAAGCTCTACGCCGACGCGGAATCACGGAGAAGCACGCTCGAGAAGAAAGAAGAAGAGAAACAGCAGCTCATTGCCAAATATTACGCGGAGATCGAAGAATCCGACGATATCAGCGAAGAGCAGGAGAAGCTTCTGGTGGAGTTGGCGACCAAACGGGCTTCGCTGGAGAAAGAGAAGAACAAGCTGAAAGCGGCTCAGATCTATACTTACAAACGCAAAAAATCCTCATCCTCCTCGGCTTCGTCGGGCTCGTCGTCCGGCGGATTTCATGGAAACGGCGGCTCGATGGGGCTGCCGGTTAACGGAGCCCGGTTGTCTTCCGGTTACGGAAGCCGGATCCATCCGATTACGGGCAAGCGGAAGACGCATACGGGGGTTGACCTCGCGGCTCCTCAAGGCACGGATATCCATGCCGCGGAGGGCGGCGTCGTGATCGTCGCCGAGTGGTGGAGCGGCTACGGAAACACGGTGATTATCGACCATGGCGATAACGTGTGGACGCTGTACGGCCATATCCGCAACGGCGGCATCAAGGTGGAGAAAGGGCAGCAGGTGAAACGGGGCGAAAAAATCGCCGAGGTCGGCAGCACGGGGAACTCCACGGGGCCGCATTGCCACTTTGAAGTCCGGATTAACGGCAATCCGGTGGACCCGATGCCTTATTTATAATAAAATAGAAATGCCGATTACAAACGGATCGTCGTCCGCAAGGGCGGCGCATCCGTTTTTCGTTCATGTAGTTTTGTAAATAATCCGTACAAGCCGGGCATATACTATGGGACGTTCTATTTTTTGGCAGGAAATTGGGAAACCGAACAAACACAGGCGGTGAAGTTAATCATGTATAAGAAACGAACAGTCGTATTTCTCATTGTCGCATCGATGTTGATCAGTTGCTTGTTTACGCTGTCCTTAACGGGTCAGTTGAGCTTTGCGGACACGGGACCGGCACGGAGCGGGATTTTTGCCGATACGGGGAAGACGGCCTCCAAAGACGGGATTAAGAAGATCGAGACGGCGCTGGAACTGGTCAAAGCCAATTACGTGGAAGGTGTGGACCAGCAAAAGCTGGTGGACGGCGCAATCGACGGGATGATGAACGCCCTTGGCGACCCGTTCTCCTCCTATATGGGACCGGAGACGGCTCAGCAGTTCTCGGAACAGATTGAAGGTTCCTTTACCGGGATCGGGGCCGAGGTGTCGATGGAGAACGGCAATGTGGTCGTCGTCTCGCCGATCAAAGGCTCGCCGGCCGAGAAGGCGGGGATCAAGCCGAAGGATATTTTGCTGTCGGTGAACGGGGAGTCTTTTGAAGGCTTAAGCCTGAATGAAGCGGTCTCCAAAATCCGCGGCCCGAAAGGGTCGGAAGCTAAGATCAAACTGAAGCGGGCCGGTTCGGCCAATACGCTGGAATACACGATCGTCCGGGACGATATCGCCCTGGAAACCGTCTATGCCCGCATGGAAAAGGGCGGCGTCGGCGTTATCGAGGTTACCGAGTTCTCGATGAATACCGCGGAACGTTTCCGCAAAGAGCTGGAGAACCTGGAGAAGCAGGGGATGAAGGGGCTTGTGATCGACGTCAGAAACAACCCGGGCGGGGTGCTGGATATCGTCATTGATATGGCGGAACAGTTCGTGCCGAAGGGTAAGACGATCGTGCAGGTCGAGGACAAGAACAAGCGGCGGGGCAAGACCGATTCCGGCGGAAGCGGAAAAGCCTATCCGGTCGCTGTCATTACCAACAAGGGCAGCGCGAGCGCGTCCGAGATATTGGCGGGTGCGCTGCAGGAATCGGCGGGAGCCAAGCTGATCGGCGAGGCGACTTATGGCAAAGGCACGGTACAGACGAGCTTCAACAAGGAGTTCGGCGACGGCAGCCTGCTGAAGGTGACGATCGCCAAATGGCTGACCCCGAACGGCGAATGGATTCACAAAAAGGGAATTCAGCCGGACGTCGCGGTGTCCCAGCCGGGTTATTTTTCCGTAGCGCCGATCAATAAAGAGAAAACGTTCAAGTACGATATGCTCGGCGAAGACATCAAGAGCGCGCAGACGATGCTGGAGGGCCTGGGCTATGAACCGGGGCGGACCGACGGGTATTTCAGCAAAGCGACGGAGAATGCGCTCAAGAAGTTCCAGGAGGCGCAGAAACTCGAAGCCACAGGAGTACTGGACGCCAAAACGGCCGAAGCGCTCGAAGCGGCTCTGGTAAAGGAAATCCGTGATCCAAAAAATGACAACCAAATGAACCGGGCGATCGCCGAGATTCGGAAGGAAATCGAAAGCCCGGTGTCGAAGAAGTAAGAAGGCTGCTTTCCGGCCTTCTTTTTTTCTGTGGTTAGAAGCGGAGGAAACGGCATCGCGGAAGCTCATCATCGGGGATAAGGGGAGTGGACTCTTGTGGAGCTATGGCTGGAAGGATTGTGGAATTTGACGGAGGCGGGAGTACAGCTGCTCTTGCAGCCGTTTTACTATATTTCGATCATACTGATTATGCTGTTGTACCGCAGGCAGGTGATGTTGGAGCGCAAGCTGTTTCATGTCCGGCTGCACGGCTGGCTGCGTCAGACCTGGCGGACCGTGCTCGGCGGCCTGCTCGCCGGATTGGGGGTTTCGCTGGTTTCGGCGTTTATCGGGATGACGCTGACCGTAGAAGGGCTGCTGTGCATCTGGGTTGCCGCGATTTTGCTGCTCCTGCTGCGGGTACGCTATCTTTGCCTGGCTTACTCGGTCGGATTGCTCGGTGCGGTTCAGTTCGGGCTCAATTTATTCCCGGGGTTTACGGGAAGCGGCCCGGTGGAGGCTTGCGTCAGCGCGGTTCGGGAATTGAATATCCCGGCACTGCTCTGTCTGGTCGGCCTGCTGCACTTGGCCGAAGGCATGCTGGTCCGTTGGCAGGGGGCCTCTTTTGCCGGCCCGCTGTTTTTTGAGGGCAAGCGCGGCAAGCCGGTCGGGGGGTACACGATGCAGAGCCTGTGGCCGGTGCCGCTGCTGCTGCTGATCCCGGCGCAGACGGCGGGCGGGGTCCTGCCGTGGACCCCGCTGTTCGGGGGCGAAGCCTGGCAGGGCGGCTTCGGGATGATGGCCCTGCCGGTCGTCATCGGCTTCGCGGAGGTGACGACCGGCCTCTTGCCGCAGCAGAAGGCGCGAGTGACGTCAGGCCGTTTGCTGATCTACGGCCTGATCGTCATCGCGCTGGCCCTGCTGGCGAACTGGTGGGCACCGCTGACGCTGGTGGCCGCGCTGGCGGCTTTCGGGCTGCACGAGGCGCTGGTGTGGTTCAGCCGCCTGGAGGAACAGCAGCGCAGTCCGCTGTTCGTGCATCCGCAGGGCGGGCTGAAAGTGCTGGCCGTGCTGCCGGGCAGTCCGGCGGAGGAGCTCGGCATCCAGCCCGGGGAAACGATCGTCCGTGTGAACGGCGTGCCGGTTCCCACGAAGGAGGAGCTGCATGCGGCGCTGCGCATCCAGTCGGCGTTTTGCAAGCTGGAGGTCCGCAACCTCGCGGGCGAGAGCAAGTTCCTCCAGCGCGCGATCTACGCCGGCGAGCATCACCAGCTCGGCGCGATCCTGGCGCCGGACGAGCAAGCGCCGGCGACGGTGCGGCTGCAGCCGCTTTCGCTGCTGCAGCTGCTGAAGCCGCGCCGCGGCGCGCACGCCGCGCGGCGCGGGGCAGCGCCCGCCGCCGAGGGCGAGGCGGGCGTGAGCGACGCCGCCCGCTAGCGCGCATCGCGGGCGGGTCGCCTCGGCTCGGCGGCGGCTTCGCGCCGCCGGGGCCGATAAACGCCGAAATCGCTGGGACCTCTTCAGCGATTTCGGCGTTTTTTTGCGCCGCAGCCCAAGCCAATTAAACTCGAACCCATTTGTCAGCGGGCCGACTCCGTTTTGAGGTGGGGGGGATGTGAATAAGCGTCATTTAAGGCGCTATTTTGTCGAATTTAGCTCATCGGAACGAAATAGCGTCTTTTTGGGCGCTTATTTTTGGAAAAAAGCGTTCCAAACCTTGATTTGGGATCCGCGCAAGGTAAATAAGGCCCTTTTTGACCCCTATTATGCTCGTGGAGGCGAATCGGCCCGAAATAACGGCCCAAAAGGCCGTTATTTCGGCGGGCGGCTAGGGAAGCTGCGGGAGGCAAAAGAAGCTGCGGGTACCAGACCTGCACTTGTGGCCTACAGGCGGCTTACACATAATTAACGGGAACAACTCCCGTTAATTTCCGCCTAAAGCCCAAAAACCCCCGTCCAGCCGGGACGGGGGTTGCGCTTTTTCTTACTGCTGCAGCTGCCGCAGCACGGTGATTTCCACGCGGCGGTTTTTTTGCCGTCCCGCCGCGGTGGCGTTGTCGGCGGCCGGGCGGGTATCCGCGTAACCGGCGTATTGGAAGTCCTCGGGATCGAGCTTCTCCCGGTCGAGGAAAAACCGCAGCACCGACAAGGCCCGCTCCCCCGACAGCTCCCAGTTGTCCTTGAAATCGGAGCCTCTGCCGATCGGGACGTTGTCCGTGTGGCCTTCGATGCTGATCATCGTATCCAACCGGCGGAATAAGCTGGCCAGTTTGGTTAGCGTTTTGGCGGAGTCGGGCTTCAGCGCGGCTTTGCCCTGATCAAACAGGAAGCGGTCGCTCAGGGTGATCGAGATTCCCTTAGGCAAATCCGCCACCCGGATCTGGTCCTCCAACTGGTTCTCCTTCACGTAAGCTTCGATAAGACCCATCAGGTTTTGCAGCTCCTCCTCCTGCTTGCGGAAGGCGAGCTCCCGGTCGGTCAGCGGCTTTTGCGACGAGTCGCCGTCGCCCTGCTCCGGCTGACCGGCGTTTTGCCCGTTCGGACCGCCTTGCCCCGGGCCTTGTTCTCCTTGTCCGGCGGAGTCCGTCGGCGGATTTTTGAATGAGTGGCGATCCTCGCTTCCGAGAACCCCGGTGCCTTTTTCAATCAACGAGTCCCCGTTGCTGAAGGTGAGCTGCAGGGATTGCGTGACGATGTCGTACTTCTCCACGTCCAGGCGGCTCATCGCGTACATGACGACGAAAAAAATGAGCAGCAGCGTGATCAGATCGGCATAGGTGATCAGCCAGCGGTCATGGTTTTCCTTGCCCTCCCGCCGGCCCCGCCGCTGCGGTCTTGGATTCCGGCTCATACGCTTTCCGTCTCCCCGGATTGCGGCAGGCCATGGCGAGCCCCGGCGGTATAAGATTCCAGCTTGCGCCGCACGAGAATCGGATGGTCTCCGTTTTGCAGGGATAGGACGCCTTCAAGCATCATTTCCATTCGCGCGACTTCCTCCTCGCCCCGGTCCTTCAGCTTGGAAGCGATCGGAAGGAAGATCAGATTCGCGCTGGCAACCCCGTACAGCGTAGCCGTAAAAGCGAGCGCGATGGATGGACCGAGCGCCGTCGGCTCGCTCAGACTGCCCAGGACATGGATGAGGCCCATGACCGTACCGATGATTCCCATCGTAGGGGCATAGCCGCCGGCGGATTCAAAAATTTTCGCATACCCTTCGTATTTATGCTGAATGGCGTCGATTTCCAAATCCATAATTTGTTTGACCATGCTCTGCTCCGTACCGTCAACGACGAGTTGGATGCTTTCCTTTAAAAAAGGGTTCTGGTGTTCCGCCGCCTTTTGCTCCAAAGCCAGCACGCCTTCGCGCCGGGCGATCGTCGACATGCCGACAAGCTCTTCGATCAGTTCGGTCGTATCCTCTTTGCGGGAAGTAAAGGCCAGGGCGAGCGCGCGCGGGACGGTCTTCAGTTTGGCCAGCGGGTAGCTAACCATAACGGCGGCCAGCGTACCGCCTAGCACGATGACGGCCGAAGCGATCTGCATGAGCCCGCCGAGCTCTCCGCCCTCCCATAAAAATCCGCCGATCAGCGCGGCCAGTCCAATAATGATGCCCAGAATCGTTGCGATATCCATCGACTGTTAAACAACTCCTATTCCATGACTTATCGATTGCATCCCATTTCTAAACAAGGTATAATCAATGGGAACACTCATTCTTATTTTTGGGGATGAGCCGATAAAAATGAGACTTCCCTGTATATCTTTAATTAAGAGATGAGAATACAGGTTAATATAAAGTGCCTGGTTCAAATCTACTGCATATAACAAGAGGTACATTTTTCATTTTAGACGATAAGGGTGATGTGGACAATGAGTGAAATTGTCTTAAGCAACAATAAATTCGAGCTAATTTCCGAATTTTCGCCACAGGGCGACCAACCGAAGGCCATCGAGGAATTGGTCGAGGGTGTAAAAATGGGTAAAAAGCACCAGACGCTGTTGGGAGCCACCGGTACAGGAAAGACCTTCACGATCGCCCAAACGATCGCCAAGCTCGGAAGGCCCACTCTGGTCATCGCCCACAACAAAACGCTGGCGGCCCAATTGGCCAGCGAATTCAAAGAGTTTTTTCCGAACAACTCCGTTGACTACTTCGTAAGTTACTATGACTACTACCAGCCGGAAGCCTATATTCCATCCTCCGACACCTACATCGAGAAAGATTCCAGTATTAACGAAGAGATCGATAAGTTAAGACACTCCGCGACCAGTTCGTTGTTCGAACGGCGGGACGTCATTATTGTGGCCAGCGTGTCCTGCATTTACGGCCTCGGTTCGCCGATGGAGTACCGGAACCTGGTTCTTTCGCTGCGCGTGGGGATGGAGAAACCGCGGAACCAGATTTTGAGCCGCTTGGTGGATATCCAGTATCAACGGAACGATATTAACTTCGTGCGGGGGACTTTTCGCGTTCGCGGCGATGTCCTGGAAATCTTTCCGGCATCGAAAGGCGAGCAGGCGGTAAGGGTCGAATTTTTCGGCGACGAAATCGAACGGATTACCGAAATCGACGTATTGACCGGAGAGCTGGTCGCGGAACGCGATCATATCGCGATTTTCCCGGCTTCGCACTTTGTGACCCAGGAAGAGACGATGCGGATCGCTTTGCAAAATATCGAGCGCGAGCTGGAAGAGCGGCTCGAGCTGTTCCGCTCCCAGGGCAAGCTGCTGGAAGCGCAGCGGCTGGAGCAGCGGACCCGGTACGACATCGAAATGATGAAGGAAGTCGGATTCTGTTCGGGCATCGAGAACTATTCCGGACCGCTCACGTTCCGGGAGCGCGGGGCGACGCCGTATACGCTGCTGGATTATTTTCCGGACGACTTTCTGATCGTGATCGACGAATCCCACGTCACACTGCCGCAAATCCGCGCGATGTACAACGGTGACCAGGCTCGGAAAAACGTGCTCGTCGACCACGGCTTCCGCCTTCCTTCGGCGCTCGATAACCGACCGCTCAAATTCGAGGAATTTGAGGAGAAGGCCGGGCAGCTGATTTATGTATCGGCTACGCCGGGACCTTACGAAATCGAACATTGCGATACGATGGTGGAACAGATTATCCGGCCGACGGGATTGCTGGATCCGATTATCGAAGTGCGTCCGACGAAGGGTCAGATCGATGATCTGATCGGCGAAATCCGGGACCGGATCGACCGGGACGAACGGGTGCTGGTGACGACGCTGACGAAGAAGATGTCGGAAGACCTTACGGATTATCTGAAAGAAATCGGCATTAAGGTCCGTTATTTGCACTCGGATATCAAAACACTGGAACGGATGAGCATTTTGCGCGATTTGCGCCTGGGGACGTTCCATGTTCTGATCGGGATCAACCTGCTGCGGGAAGGGCTGGATTTGCCCGAGGTTTCGCTCGTGGCGATCTTGGATGCCGACAAGGAAGGTTTCCTGCGTTCGGAACGGTCGCTGATTCAGACGATCGGACGCGCGGCCCGGAACTCGGAAGGGCGCGTGCTGATGTATGGCGACCAGATTACGGAGTCGATGGATAAAGCGATCAAGGAAACCGAACGGCGCCGTTCGATCCAGATAGCCTACAACGAAAAACACGGAATCACGCCGCAGACGATTCGCAAGAAAGTGCGCGACGTTATTGAGGCGACGCGGGTGGCCGAAAGCAAGAGCGATTATCTGGCCGACGCGACGAAGGGCAAGATGTCGAAGCGCGATCGCGAGGCATTGATTGGCCGCATGGAGAAAGAAATGAAAGAAGCCGCCAAAAACCTGCAGTTCGAACGGGCTGCGGAGCTGCGTGACGCCATAATGGAACTGAAGGCGGAATAAGAGTGGGGAGATGAAACCTTGGCTAGTGAGAATATCGTCATCAAAGGCGCGAGAGCGCACAATTTAAAAAATATCAACATCACCATCCCGCGCGACCGTTTCGTCGTTTTGACGGGATTGAGCGGTTCCGGCAAGTCGTCGTTGGCGTTCGATACGATTTACGCGGAAGGACAGCGCAGATATGTGGAATCCCTGTCTGCGTATGCCCGCCAGTTTCTCGGTCAGATGGAGAAGCCGGATGTCGATTCCATCGAGGGCTTGTCCCCGGCGATTTCGATCGACCAGAAGACGACGAGCCGCAACCCTCGCTCCACCGTCGGCACGGTCACCGAGATTTACGACTATCTTCGCCTTCTTTTTGCGCGGATAGGACATCCGCACTGCCCCGAGCACGGGATCGAGATCACATCCCAGTCGGTGGAACAGATGGTGGACCGGATTATGCAGTATCCTGAGAAAACCCGGCTGCAAATCCTTGCGCCGGTCGTCTCCGGCAAGAAGGGCGAGCATAAGAGCCTGTTCAGCGAGATTGCCAAGCAGGGTTTTGTCCGCGTCCGGGTGGACGGGGAACAGCGCGACCTCTCGGAAGACATCGAGCTGGAGAAGAATAAGAAGCACTCCATCGAAGTCATTGTGGACCGGATCGTCATTAAGGAGGATGTCCGCAGCCGGTTGGCCGATTCGATCGAAACGGCGCTGAAAATGTCCGGCGGACAGCTGCTGGTCGATATTATCGGACAGGAGGAGCTGCGCTTCAGTTCCAACTACGCCTGCCCGATCTGCGGATTCAGCATGGAGGAATTATCCCCGCGGATGTTCTCCTTCAACAGTCCCTTCGGCGCTTGTCCGGAATGCGACGGCCTCGGCGTCAAAATGATTATCGACCCCGACCTGCTCGTACCCGACAAATCGAAATCGATCGAAGAAGGCGCCTTTGAAGCGTGGGCGGGCAGCACGTCGAACTATTATCCGCAATTTTTGCGGTCGGTCTGCGAGCACTTCGGCATTCCGCAGGATGTGCCCGTTTCCGAGCTCAGCAAGGAACAAATGGATAAATTGTTGTACGGCACCGGGGACACCAAGGTACGCTTCCGCTATCAGAACGACTTCGGGATGAGCAAGGATGCTTACGTGACCTTCGAAGGAATCGTGCATAACCTGGAGCGCCGTTATCGGGATACCGCATCGGAAGGCATCCGCGAATTCATCGAGGAGTTCATGGGAACGAAGCCTTGCGGAACGTGTAAAGGCCATCGCCTCAAGAAGGAAGTGCTCGCCGTCACGGTAAATGACCAGAATATGGCCTACGTCACCTCGCTGTCCATCGGCGAGGCGATGGAGTTCTTCCATGGGCTTGAGCTTAGCGAAAAAGAAAAAGCGATCGCCCACATGATCCTAAAGGAAATCAACAGCCGATTGGGGTTTCTTGTCAATGTGGGGTTGGACTACCTGACGCTGAGCAGGGCGGCGGGCACGCTCTCCGGCGGAGAAGCGCAGCGGATCCGCCTGGCGACGCAGATCGGTTCCAGCCTGATGGGCGTTTTGTATATTTTGGACGAGCCCAGCATCGGGCTGCATCAGCGGGATAACGATCGTTTGATTTCCACGCTGGCCCATATGCGGGATTTGGGCAACACGCTGATCGTCGTGGAGCATGACGAAGACACGATGATGGCGGCCGACTATATCATCGACATCGGTCCCGGCGCGGGCAAGCACGGCGGCCAGGTGATCGCGCAGGGGACGCCGCAGGAAGTTATGGCCGATCCGAACTCATTGACCGGTCAGTATTTGAGCGGCAAGAAGTTCATTCAGGTTCCCGCGGAGCGTCGCAAGCCGGACGGACGCTGGCTGGAAGTGAAGGGCGCGAAGGAAAACAATTTGAAGAACATCAACGTCAAATTTCCGATCGGCGTATTCACGGCGGTAACCGGGGTATCGGGATCCGGGAAATCGACGCTGGTGAATGAGATTTTGTACAAAACCTTGGCTCGCGATTTGAACAAAGCCCGGGTTCGACCGGGCCAGTATCGTGAAATCAAAGGCCTGGAGCATATCGACAAGGTCATCGATATCGACCAGTCGCCCATCGGCCGTACGCCGCGCTCCAATCCGGCGACATACACCGGCGTTTTCGACGATATCCGCGATCTGTACTCGCAGACGAACGAAGCGAAGGTTCGCGGATACAAGAAAGGGCGGTTCAGCTTCAACATTAAGGGCGGCCGTTGTGAAGCCTGCCGGGGGGACGGAATTATCAAGATCGAGATGCACTTCCTGCCGGATGTTTACGTACCTTGCGAGGTATGTAAAGGCAAACGGTATAACAGGGAGACGCTCGAGGTCAAATACAAGAACAAGAGCATTGCCGATGTGCTGGATATGACGATCGAGGATGCCACGAAATTTTTCGAGAACATTCCGAAGATCCACCGCAAACTGCAAACGCTGATGGATGTCGGCCTCGGCTACGTGAATCTGGGGCAGCCCGCCACGACCTTGTCCGGGGGCGAAGCGCAGCGCGTGAAACTGGCTTCCGAACTTTACCGGCGGAGTACGGGCAAGACGATTTACATTTTGGACGAGCCGACCACCGGTCTTCACGTCGACGATATCGACCGCCTGCTTACCGTACTGCACCGCCTGGTGGATTCCGGGGAAACGGTGCTGGTCATCGAGCACAACCTCGATGTCATCAAAACCGCCGATTATCTGATCGACCTCGGTCCGGAAGGCGGCAGCGGCGGCGGCACGATCGTTGCCACGGGAACCCCGGAGGATATCGTCAAGGTCGAGCAATCTTACACCGGGCGGTACCTGGCCCCGGTCCTGGAGCGCGACAGAAAACGGACGGAAGAACTCAAGGTCCACTCTTAAGCGAGCCGAATCAGGCCGGAATCGGATCGGAGCCAAACCGGAACCGAATCGGAACCGAACCGGGCAAATAAAACGAAGAAACGAGGACCGTTCCCAGTCGGGTTAAGCCCGGCGGAACGGTCTTATTATTTTACGCGCGTTTAAATTTTGTCGAAGAGGAAGTAACCCGGTTTGTCCACTTTTAGAAAGACATATTCAGGGTTTGTCCTTGTGGAATGGACGTTATGGATTTTTCGAAAATGGCGATAATAGTATAAGGGGAAAGTCAAGGAGATATCTGTACGTGGGGCGAAGTAAATGTTGATTTTTTTTGTCTTTTCTCTTGCATCCGCATTCATGAGAAGATAACATATAAGAAGATGGAAATTCCGTGAACATTCTCAAGGAGGGCTAGCCATGTTACTCGCTGCAGCGGGGGAAGTAACGACGACCTTTAACGGCTTTGATATTTTTATGATTCTGTTTACAATCGTGATTCTTATCGGGGTAGTTCGTTTGCTGAGAGAGCGCCCGAAGAAGAATTTGTTTGCGATCGGATTCGGGATTTTCAGCTTGCTGATCTTTTTGGCATCCGACGCCATCATGATTAAATCGTGGTTTAGTTAATCGGTTTTACAGACAAGCGGGGGACAGAGGGAAGGCACTTTATTCCGAGGGCGGGATGAGGTGTCTTTTTATGTGCGGGAAAGCGCGATTTGGGAAGAGGACCAGCGGTTTCCGCTGCCAGGTGGCTAGAGAGAAAGGCCGATGTCTGTTAAAATGATTTAGTTATGGCGTTTATGATCTTGGGTATGCCATGTACCTGTTATAAATTATAAAGATGAAGACGATCCGGGGTTGCGCGGATTCTCTGTCATCCGGGAGGAAATCATGAGCCAGAAGGCATTGACTAGACAAGATGTGGAGCTGCTCGCTCCGGCGGGGGATTGGGATTGCATGCGAGCGGCGGTGGCGAACGGGGCGGACGCGGTGTTTTTCGGTGTGGAGAAGTTTAATGCCCGGGCGCGCGCCAACAATTTCCGAATGGACGAGCTGCCTGAAATTATGGCTTTTTTGCATAGCTATGGAGTTAAGGGATTTTTGACGTTCAATATTCTCGTGTTTGAAAATGAACTGGCCGATGCGCAGGACCTCATCGAGCGCTGCATCGAAGCCGGGGTCGACGCGGTGATCGTACAGGATCTCGGCCTGGTGAAGCTGATCAGGGAACTGTCGCCGGACTTTCCGATTCACGGATCGACGCAAATGACGATTACGTCGCCTGAAGCGGTGGAGTTTACGAAGCCTTGGAACATGGAACGTGTGGTGCTCGGACGGGAAAATAACTTGAAGCAGATCCAAAAGATCGGCGAACAAGCGAAGCTGCCGATGGAAGTGTTTGTGCACGGTGCTCTGTGCGTCTCCTATTCGGGCCAGTGCCTGACCTCGGAAATGTGGGGCGGCCGCTCGGCCAATCGCGGCGAGTGCGCGCAGGCCTGCCGGCTGCCTTATGATCTGATCGTGGACGGAGAGCCCAAACCGATGGGGGATATCGCCTATTTGCTGTCGCCCAAGGATTTGGCGGCGATCGATATCATGCCGGAGCTGATCGAAGCCGGCGTCACTTCGTTTAAAATCGAAGGGCGTTTGAAAAGCCCGGAATATGTGGCGAATGTGGTGAGCAAGTATCGGAAGGCGATTGACCGTTATTTTGACGGGGATGACACCCGTCCTTCCAAAGAGGAAATCCGCGAGCTGCAGCAGAGCTTTTCGCGCGGCTTTACGCATGGCTTCCTGGAGGGGACGAACAACAAGAAGCTGGTGGAAGGCACGTTCCCGAAAAGCCGTGGCGTTTATCTCGGCCGGGTGGAGCAGGTGCTTCGCGACGGAGTCGTCTGCAAGTTGGAAGCCCCGCTGAAGCGGGGCGACGGCATCGTGTTCGACGCGGGCGATCCGACGAAGAAGGAAGAAGGCGGCCGCGTCTATGATTTGCGGCGCAAGGGCGTGAAGCTGGAAGGCGAAGCCGGCGAGTCCTGGATCGTCGACATCGTTCCGGGGCGCAACGACGTGGATTTGCGCCGCGTGCACGTGGGCGACCGGATCTGGAAGACGAGCGATCCGGCGCTGGACAAGCGGCTGCGCCAGACGTTCGAGACCGACAAGCCGTACCGCGTATTCCCGGTACATGTGCGGGCGGTCGGCCGCGCGGGCGAGCCGCTGACGACCTTCTGGACCGATGTCCAGAAGGGTACGACCGTGCGCGTCGACTCGGAGCTCACGCTCGAGGTCGCGCAAAAACGGCCGATGGACGCCGCGCTGCTCGAAGAGCAGTTCGGGCGTCTCGGCGGCACGGTGTTTCAGCTCGAGCGGCTGGAAACGTCGCTGGAAGGCGACGTGATCCTGCCCATGCGAGAGCTGAACGGGTTGCGCCGGCACGCGGTCGAGTTGCTCGCCGGCGAGCGGCCGAAGCCGCCCGTGTACACGCGGGCGGCGGCTCCGGCGCCGTCCGCCCCGGCGAAGCGGGGCGGCGCGCCGGTGGGGCGCGGTGAAGCGCAGCTCACCGCGCTGTGCCGCAGCCTCCCGCAGGTGGAGGCTGCGCTGGAGGCGGGCGTCGGCATGATCTACGCCGACTTCGAGTTTATCAAGCAGTTCCCGGCAGCGGTGGAGGCCGTTCGGGCCGCCGGCAAGCAGATCGCGCTGGCGACGCCGCGCATCCATATGCCGGGCGAGAACGGCTACCACAACAACATCCTGCGCCTCCAGCCGGACGCGGTGCTGGTGCGCAATACCGGCGCGCTGTATTTTTACCTGCGCCACCGGATGGAAAACCCGTCCGCCTCGCATCCGCGGCTGATCGGCGATTTTTCGCTGAACATCGCCAACCACAAGACGGTGGAGCTGTTCCTCGAGGCGGGCTGTGACCTTGTCACGCCTTCCTACGATCTGAACGTCCAGCAGATGGTCGATCTGCTGCGGCACAGCCGGACGGCCCAAATGGAAATCGTCATCCATCAGCATCTGCCGATGTTCCATACCGAGCACTGCGTGTACTGCACCTTCCTGAGCGAAGGCACGGACTACACCAACTGCGGCCGCCCGTGCGAAGAGCACCGCGCTTCGCTGCAGGACCGGATCGGCATGAGCCATCCGGTGCGGGTCGACGAAGGCTGCCGCAACACGGTCTATAACGCGATCGAGCAGTCCGGCGCGGAATATTTGAGCCACTTCCTGGAGCTCGGGGTACCGAACTACCGGGTGGAATTCCTGGAGGAAACGCCGGAGCAGGTTCATCAGGTGATTGACCTGTATAACCGCGCACTGAGCGGTGAAATCAGCGGCACCCAGGTTTGGAAAACGCTAAAAGCCACCAACCAGCTCGGCGTAACCCGGGGGCAGTTAGTGAAATAATCGAATTGAGTTGGGTGGTTGGAAAGGCCCTCTATTGCGGCACATTTGTGTGTTATGCGGTGGAGGGTCTTTTTTTCTTAGTACCCCCTATTAATCAAGGTGAATGTATCATAATAACGGGAGAAAATCCCGTTAGCTGAAGGGGCGGTTCGCAAGAATGAACCGTTCGCTGAGAGAACAGTACGCTGATAGAGGACAGCTGTTTTTGAGGCACATACAAACGGTTAACCCGCGCCACTGTAGGCTTTTTTGCTTGTGACGAGGTTGTGAAATCCGGCGAAAAATTCGTGATAAACGAGATTTATCACCACGCAAAAATTCAGTGATATGCTATAATGAAAGCGTAACCAAAACGATAAAGATTTCAACATAATTCCATTTTAAATCATTATTTTCAGGAGGGTGAAAGTGATGTTTGAAGGATTCCTCGAAATGCAGTCGGTAGTTTCCAAGGTCCATAGTCGGCTGGAAATCGGCGGTGATCAGGAGTACCGGAAGATCGAGTACGGCACCGAGCGCCATCTTCATACACCGGACCCGGACGCCTGGAAACGGTACGAGGACACCCCTCAGTCGCTCGCATCACGCTTTAAATTCTGGATCCATTAATTTGATTGTGAATTGAGATCAGTTGAAATGAATTGAGTGAATAGCTTCAAAGTTATTCTATTCGCAGGCAGATAATGGGCCGTCATGGTGCATAACTGCCTGTCTTTTTTTTGACGTAATTATGATATAATGGCACCATCTTATCAATAGAGTACTTGGAAAGGAAGAACAGCCGTGATGAAAATTCGCAAAGCGATCATCCCTGCGGCGGGGCTGGGAACCCGCTTCCTGCCCGCGACCAAGGCGATGCCGAAGGAAATGCTGCCGATCGTGGATAAGCCGACGATTCAATATATCGTGGAGGAAGCCGTGGCTTCGGGAATTGAGGATATTATCATCGTTACGGGGAAGGGCAAGCGCGCGATCGAGGATCACTTCGACAATTCGTTTGAGCTTGAGCAGAATCTGTCCGAGAAAGGGAAGTGGGACCTGCTGAACGAGGTCCGCAAGTCTTCGGAGATGGCCGATATCCATTATATCCGCCAGAAGGAGCCAAGAGGTCTTGGCCATGCGATCTGGTGCGCCCGCAAGTTTATCGGCAACGAACCGTTTGCGGTGCTCCTCGGCGATGACATCGTAGAGTCGGATGTGCCTTGCTTGAAACAAATGATTGATGTTTACAATTTTCAAAAAGCCTCGGTCGTGGGGGTTCAACCTGTGCCTCCGGAAGAAGTGTCCAGATACGGGATCGTGGACGGGACAGAAATCGGCGACCGAGTTTATCAGGCGAAACAGCTGGTAGAGAAACCGTCGGCCGACGAAGCTCCATCCAATTTGGCGATCATGGGACGATACATCTTAACTCCGGCGATTTTTGACATTCTCGAAGGGCAGCATGAAGGCGTCGGCGGAGAAATTCAGCTGACCGATGCGATTTCCCGGCTGAAGGAGACCGAACGGATTGTCGCCTATCATTTTGACGGGGTACGCCATGATGTTGGAGAGAAGCTCGGCTTTATTAAAACGACGCTTCATTACGCGTTGCAAAATCAGGAACTGCGGGAGGATCTGCTGGCTTACATGGCGGACCTGCTTACGGACAAAAAAATCGGCCTCTCTTAACAGAGACGCCGATTTTTTGTCTTAGAAATTCAACATCGTCAGATTGTCGATCGATTCTTTTTCGCTAGGGTCCAGTTGAATAAGCTGGTCGTACAGCGCTTGATCGCTGCCGCCGGACTTTTGCAGCGCGGCCAGATACCAGCGGGCGATTTCTCTGTTCGCCGAATCGTTCAGGTCAGGACCGAGCCCTTGCTTCAAAATGGCCGCAGCTTCTGCCGGTTGATTCATCATATATTGCATTTTCCCGGCGTTCAGGGCCATGGTCGGCGTCACAGCGAAGGCACCGCCCTGCATCTGCCCCTTCGGCAGGGTCTTCAGATGCTCCACGCCATTCACGACATGTTGATAGGCGTCCAAGCCGCTTCTGAAGTATTTATCCTTTTGGTCTGCGGCCCCCTTGCCCAAGGCTTGGTATCCGAGCTCGAAGGATTGTACGATCAGCTTTTCGTACCAGTTCTGGTCATATACATAACGATGGGCATTGTCCTTAAGAACCTCATAAGCCTTTTCAGGCTCCCCTTTTAGCTCATAGAGCGCGATTAACTGGTTGTACATGTTTTTGTTGAACGGATCTTTTTGGATGGCGTCCGTCAACAGCTTGAGGTCTTGCTCATAGAAGGACTCATCCTTCGTTTGCTCATATCCCGCACGCAGAAGAACGTTGTAGTTCAGGACCGCATCCGGTTGATCGGCGCGCTTCTTCAAAGCCTCCACGAACTGGGACTGAATCTCCTGGAAGTTGGAGCTGGTCGTCATCAGCGTTTTGCCTTTCTCCACGGCTCCGCTGGCCTGAATATAACGGGTGGAGACAAACAGGAGAATCAATGAGCCGATCACCATCACCGCACTGTATATCGGGCGGATTCCTGAAGGTTTAACGGCCAACCGCTTGACCGGTTTGCTTTCCATCGCTGCGGCCATACCGCCAAGCCCGAGGAAGACAAGCATTCCGATAAAGACGTAGCTCATATTGAAGTCCATTAAGCTGTGAATCAAAATCGAGAGAACGACAATAAAGTAGACGAAATAATCATTTCGCTTCGATTCGTCGGCGTGCACGTATCCGCGGATGTACTTGTAAAAAACATAGGCGAGGAACGCGACCAGAACAATAATTCCAAGAATACCGACTTCAACGAGATACTGCATGATAAAGCTGTGCGCCTGACGGCTGGAGTACGGGTTGTTTTGATATTTTTCAAAAATATTAGCCCAAGCCCCCCCGCCTGCTCCGATTACAGGGTAGTCTTTAAGTACCTTTACGGCGTCCTTGTAAAACGTGAGACGTTCCAGCAAACTGTGCTGCTGCATGTTGATGTTTTCGAGGCGTTGCCCGATATTCCCCGGCAATACATGTTTAAGGTTGGTTCCGAGCAGCAGAACGGCCAAAATCACAACAGCCACGACGGATACGAGCGGAAGCCAGAGATTGGCGAGCTTTTTCGCCGACCAGCGCTCCGTGATCTGTTCCAGCTTCGGCGCGACGAAGCGTTGGATCAGCCAGGCGATGACGGCCACCAAAGCCGAGACGCCGAGGATATAGCCCCAGCCCTTGGCAGGGTCTCCAATCTGCCCGAGGTGGAACTGCTGCCCAAGGTCCGTGACCGGTTTGGCGATAGCAATCGTTGCAACCCCGGCGATTAGGGAGTAAAGGATCCACAAAATCTGCTTGGCCGGCTTCAGGAACAGCAAAAGGATGACGAAAACAACCGGCAGGAAAATCAAACCGCCGCGCGACAGCGTCAGCAGAATGGACAGCACCATCGGTACCAGCATGAAGGCGTGAATGGCTTGGCTGTACGACTTTTTCGAACGCGTAATCGCAAATACCGCCACAAAGAAAAAGGCCATCAAGAAGGCGGCATACGTATTCGGATACTGGAACACCGAGGCCAAACGAGGTCCGTTGGCGTCGATCCAGATCGGTTGGTTATATTGTCCGTTAATCACCGTGCTCGAGAACCAGCCGATCAAGGCGGATGCGGTTTTCCCTTGCCCCAGCCAGTTCAGCAAACCGAACATAACGATAAGGTATGCTACAGTGATTATAGTAGTCTCTATCACGGAATTAGCTTTTCTATCCTGCAACAGATAGAGACCGATAATGAAGAGGATCGCATAAAGGCACTGAATCAGCACCATATTCATCGCAAAATAATGGCTGGCCGCCGAAATCAGCGCCAGAACATAGGTGATCGGAATCAGCAAAACCCAGACCGCAGTCCAGTCCCGCTCCTCGTCCAGCTTGATCCGCTTGAAAAAAGCTACTACCCAAACTAGCATCAGCAAGCTGCCGATCAACACCGCCCCAAACATCGGCTTTTCAAAATTAAGTACAAGTCCGTTAAACAATCCGGCCTGGAACGGCGCCCAAACCAAGAATACAATCAGTCCAATCAACAACACCCACAACGCCGCAGGCAATTTTTCCCCATTTCTCGACGTTTCGGTTTTTTTCCCGTATACTGGATTCGACACGTATTTATCTCCTTTGCTAATAGATACGTTAGTATTTTAGCATAAGGAATAGGTTGGAGCTAGATTTGGATTTATTGTATACAATTGTGACAAAAGATGGTGGTGTTTAAAATAAGCAAGGGTTTATTTCGTTTTTTGTATAGATGCGCGGTTTACTGCAAACCATTCGCTACTTACATCCTGCCTGCTTCTTTTAGGAAAAAAATTAGAAATTTACTTTTGAAGAAGTCTTCCCCGTTAGCTAATAAAACTGGTTCATTCTCAAGGGAACCCAATTTTCGGTTGGACGGAATTAACCTTATCGGTTACGCTCGTGCGGAGATGGGGGTCGGGGAATCGTGCAGGGCGGCGGCCAGAAGTATGTATGCCGCGGACATTCCGTTTGTGATTATCAATTTTAAAGGAACCAGTAACGCAAGGATGAAGGATACTTCATGGGAATTCAAAGAGGCAGATAGTCCTAAATACGGTATCAATATTTTCCATATTAATGCTGAGGAAATGAGAGACGTATATGCATATTTTGGGCAATCTCTATTTAAAGATAAATTTAATATCGCTGTTTGGCATTGGGAACTTCCCGATTTTCCAGATGATTGGATTGATCGGTTTCATTTCTTGGATGAAATATGGGCACCTTCAACTTTTGTAGGCGATTCAATTTCCATAAAAAGTCCTATCCCTGTAGTTAAAATTCCCCATTCTATAGAGGTTAAAATTAGCGAACCTAGGTCGCGCAATTATTTCGGGTTACCTGAAAATGTATTTTTGTTTCTATCGATGTACGATATCAACAGCTTTCAGGAGCGCAAAAACCCGAAGGCTGTAATAGAAGCCTTTAAGTTAGCGTTTAGTCCGAATGATGAGGATGTTGGGTTAGTCGTCAAAGTGAACAACCCTGGGGGAAACTCTGAGGAACTGGACGAGATCAGGAAAATGGCCAAGGGTTATCAAAATATTCATATTCTCGACAATACCATTAGCCGTAATGATGTTAACGCTCTGATAAGCCTAGCGGATTGTTTTGTATCATTGCATCGGAGTGAGGGGTTCGGGCTGGTTATGGCTGAGGCAATGTATCTAGGAAAACCGGTAATAGGAACAAGTTGGTCATCAAACACTGATTTCATGAATCAACGAAACTCTTGCCTAGTTGATTATAAACTGGTTCCTCTAAAAAAGGATTTTGGTCCTTATAAAGCGTATCAGAAATGGGCTGACCCTGATATAGAACACGCCAGTAGATATATGATAAAGTTGGTGAATGACCCAGCTTTTTATTTGGAAGTCGCTACGAATGGAGAAAGATATATAAAACAATTCCATTCTCCGGAAGCTATTGGCAACCAAATGAAAAAAAGGTTGGAATATATCAGTAAGTATAATCTTGGAGGTTAACCATGGCAACGACTACTTGTTTAATTTTAGCCGGAGGCAAAGGGGAACGGTTCTGGCCGAAAAGCCGTACGAATCTGCCTAAGCAATTTTTGAACATCTCCGGCAGTAAATCTATGATTCAGCAGACTGTAGACCGTCTGAAAAGATTCATACCAATAGAACAGGTATTTATTATTACAAACGAGTCATATGCGGAATTGATTAAAGCCCAGATCCCCGACTTATCGCCTGAAAACATAATTATTGAGCCTGTTGGGCGTAATACCGCTCCTTGCGTGGGGCTTGCTTCGATTATCATTGAGGAAAAATATCCAGACAGTTCAATGATCGTCCTGCCTTCAGACCATATTATTAAAAATGAGGAAGAATTCGTTAGCATCTTAAAAGCGGCTGTAGCTATAAGTCAGCAAAGTGAAAGCTTGGTTACTCTGGGGATCACTCCAACTTATCCTGAGACTGGTTATGGGTACATTGAGAGTACTAGTAACAGAGTTGAAATTCTTAACCATAGTGCTTATCAAGTTAATAAATTTGTAGAAAAACCCGATGAGGAGACGGCTAAATCATATATCTCTGCAGGGAATTTTTATTGGAATAGTGGGATCTTCATATGGAGAGTAAAGGTGATCCGGGAATACATTCGAGTATTGATGCCTGAAATGCACAGTTTACTCGAAGCTATGAAATCCTTATTTAAAAGTAATTCGCGAATAGAAGTTATAAGATCCGAGTTTCCAAAAATGCCTGATCAATCTATTGACTATGGTATTATGGAAAAGGTTACAGATATCTATGTAATTCCTTGCGTACTCGGTTGGGATGATGCAGGGAGTTGGACGGCGTTGGAACGGATTAATGATTTGGACGAAAACGGGAATGCTATCAACGGAAACATACTAAGCATAGACACCAAACGGTGCATCATAGAAAGTAACGGGAAGTTGATCGCTACGTTGGGAGTTGAAGATCTAATTATTGTAGAAACAGATGATGTTACTTTAATATGCAGAAAAGATAAAGCCCAGGAAGTGAAGAACCTTATTAAGGAATTGAAAGTTCAAAAATTGGAACAGTATTTATAAGTGATTTTTTAAAACATTAATTATAAGGAGAAAACAATGACAAAAAGAGCGCTTATTACGGGGATTACTGGACAAGATGGATCATATCTAGCTGACTTACTATTGGAAAAGGGTTATAAGGTGTTTGGCTTACGAAGAAGAACGAGCATTCCTATCATGGAAAATATTCAACATATTGAAAAAGAAATTGAGTTTATAGACGGAGATTTGCAGGATTTAAGTTCATTGATCCATGCCGTTAAAATTTCTGATCCCGACGAAGTTTATAACCTTGCTGCACAGTCCTTTGTTGGGACTTCCTGGGGGCAGCCGATCCTGACCGGACAAGCAACGGCATTAAGCGTAACTAATATGCTTGAAGCTGTAAGAATTGTTAAGCCGGATGCTAAGTACTATCAGGCGTCGAGCAGTGAAATGTTCGGGAAAGTAGTGGAAACGCCCCAAACCGAAACAACCCCATTTTATCCAAGAAGCCCATACGGTGTTGCAAAAGTATATGGACACTGGATGACCGTAAATTACCGCGAAAGTTATAATATGTTTGCTTGCTCGGGCATACTTTTTAATCATGAATCACCGCGACGGGGGATTGAGTTTGTAACTCGTAAAATTACGGATGCCGTTGCTAGAATTAAACAAGGGCTTCAATCTGAGCTTAGACTGGGGAATCTTGACGCTCTTAGAGACTGGGGTTACGCCAAAGATTATGTGGAATGCATGTGGCTAATGCTTCAGCAGGAACAACCCGATGATTACGTGATTGCAACAGGGAAGACACATTCGGTAAGAGACTTTTGTGAAATTGCTTTTGGTCATGTCGGCTTGAATTATAAGGATTATGTTATAACAGATCCTAAATTTTTTAGAGCAGCCGAGGTGGATTTGCTTTTGGGTGACCCTGCCAAGGCCATTAACAAATTAGGCTGGAGCCCTCAAAAGACGACTTTTGAACAACTGGTATATCTAATGGTTGACTCTGATATGGAGAAAGTGAAGCGGATTAGCAACTAATTTATATCCGTAGGATGTGATCAATTGAAAGCTCTGGTAACAGGGATTAGCGGATTTGCCGGAACCTATCTGAGTCAGAAGTTGCTTGATAATGGTTATGAAGTAACGGGGATTGCGCGTCGAAATCAGACATTTAATAAGGATATTAACTTCATTGCCTGCGACATTCTGGATGAAGAAAAGTTGCGAAATGTGCTGCAATCGGAAAAACCGGATGAAATATATCATCTAGCGGGAACAGCATTCGTACCAATCTCTTATAAAGAGCCAAAACAGACGTATAGAACGATTGTAGATGGCACACTTGGAATATATGAAGTTTTAAGGAGCTTGGACATCTCTCCAAGAGTGCTGTATGTAAGTTCGGCTGCAGTTTACGGAGAGGGGATAGGGATTCCATTTAAGGAAACGGATCCCTTGTCTCCAACCAATCCCTATGCTGGTGCAAAGGCATGCGCTGATCTGATCAGCGAACAGTATGCAAAGGCATATCAGATGAATGTAATACGAGTGAGGCCGTTTAACCACACGGGCCCCGGACAATCACCTTCCTTCGTATGCTCGAGTTTTGCCAAACAAATAGCCGAGATGGAGCTCAGTGGGAAGAATGTAATCAATGTCGGTAATATTCATGTCAAGAGAGACTTTCTTGATGTGAGGGATGTTGTGGATGCTTATATCTTATTAATGAAGAGCGGAGCTCGGGGGGATGTCTACAACGTTTCATCCCAAAGTCCGGTTTCCGTTTCAGAATTGCTACACGTACTTGCTGAAAATTCAACCCTCAACTCATTGGAAGTCAAAGTGGACCCGGATAAAATAAGACCAAACGAAACTAAGGTTAAAATCGGGGATGCTTCAAAAATCACGTCGGAGACTGGCTGGAAGCCTATCCGAGATATTAAACATACCATGTGGGATTTGCTCGACTATTGGAGAAAGCGGCTGAGAAGTTAAGCGTGGAAGGTGGAGCTTTTATTGGAGAAAGTCGTGGTACTAGGCGGCGGTGGCCATGCTAAAGTAGTTGTTGACGTTTTAAAAAGTGCGGGGATTTACCAAATTGCAGGATTTGTAGCCAGGGAACCGGCAGCTATTATGGATATACCTCACTTAGGGGATGATGCTGTTCTTTTGGAGCTTTTGAACAAGGGGATTTCTAATTTTATCGTTGCAATAGGGGATAACAGGATTAGAAAACTGCTTTTCGAAAAAACTCTTTCACTTGGGTTTAAAGCAGTCAATGCAATAAGTCCACATGCTTATGTTTCGCCTTATGCTCAAATTGGTCAGGGAGTAGTTATCATGGCCGGTGCGGTTATACAACCATACACGGTGATTGAGGATAACGTGATTATTAATACATTGTCGGGAGTGGATCATGACTGCGCTATATCTTCTCACTCCCATATAGCACCAGGCACTTCGCTAACTGGTAACATAACTGTGGAAGAAGGCGTCTTTGTTGGCACAGGCTCCAAGGTGATCCCTGATATAACTGTAGGGAAATGGTCTGTTGTAGGGGCTGGAGCAGTAGTAATCTCTGATGTTCCTCCATTTACTAAAGTGGTAGGTATTCCTGCTAACAAAATTATAAATAAGGGATGATTTGTTATGAAAGCTGTAAATAGAATACCACTTGCTAACCCTGTATTGAATGGTAACGAGAGAAAATATGTTCTTGATTGCATAGATACCGGTTGGATTTCCGCGAACGGTAAGTACGTGACTGAATTCGAAGAGAAATTTGCTGATTTTTGCGGAACGAAACATGCCCTTTCCTGCGCAAATGGAACTGTGGCTCTGCATTTACCTTTATTAGCGTACGGAGTAGGACAAGGGGATGAGATTATTATCCCCACTTTTACTTACATCGCTACAGCAAATGCTGTCAAATATTGCGGTGCAACTCCCGTGTTAGTTGATTGTCAGAACGGCTCATGGGGAATTGATCCGAACAAAATCGAGGAGAAAATTACAACTAGAACAAAAGGCATTATTGTCGTACATTTGTATGGACACCCGGTCGATATGGATCCTGTCATGGAAATTGCCAAAAAACACAATCTTTTTGTCATTGAAGATGCCGCGGAAGCCCATGGAGCTGAGTATAAAGGAAAAGTTGTCGGATCGATTGGTGATGTAGGGACCTTTAGCTTCTTCGGAAACAAAATTATTTCTACCGGGGAAGGCGGTATGATTACTACTAGCGATAATGAACTAGCCGATAGAATGAGGCTGCTCAGAGGTCAGGCAATGGATCCGACTCGCAGATACTGGTTTAATGAAGTGGGCTATAACTATCGAATGACTAATCTGCAAGCGGCAGTGGGTCTAGGTCAGTTAGAAAATATATCATGGCATATGGGTCAAAGAAGAAGAATAGCCGCTGAGTACATTGAGAGGCTTTCCCAATATAGCGAATTGTTTACTTTACAGCCTGAAATGCCATGGGCAAAGCATGCTTATTGGATGGTTTCAATTTTGTTGAGTGATAAAGTTAAAGCGAGTCGTGATGAAATTATGTCTATGTTGGAAGATGACGGAATTGAGACTAGACCTTTGTTTTATTCTATGCATCAAATGCCTCCATATTACGATGGCAGTTCCGACTATACTGTTTCTGACGCTATTTCTTCAAGAGGGTTTAATATTCCGACCAATGCAACATTAAGTGAAGAAGAATTGGATTATATTTGCGATAGGCTCGTCCATCATTGTCAAAACAATCTGTAGAATAAAGCTGCAACATTCGGAGGTAAGACTTTGAAAGTCTATATTCAAAAGATATATCAGACCCGTTATTTTTGGTCGCATTTAGTAAGAGCAGAACTTAAAAATAAATTTAGAAGATCTAAATTAGGGATCTTGTGGACATTCATGAATCCATTGCTACTTACGGCATTGATGTCTACCGTATTTGGAGTGGTTTTCAAGATGCCTTTTAGCGACTATGCCCCATATGTTCTATCGGGGCTAATTGTTTGGGATCTTGTTAGTTCATCGTTCATAGGCGGTGGTTATTCGATACTAACTGCCGAACAATATATACGGCAGTTCAACCATCCAGTATTAATTTATACCCTGAGGTCTTCTTTGGTTTCGACGATTACTTTTCTAATATCTATAGCGTCTTTAGGTCTATGGGTCTTATTCATGAACCCTGAAAACATTTTTTTAGGTATCGTTACTTTGCCTTTAACCACATTGCTTTATTTTTTTCTCTCATGGGCTGTTACTACAATTGCCGGTTTCTTAAATGTCAAATACAGAGATTATCCGCAAGTTATCGCTTTAGTCATTCAAGCTGTGTGGTATGTTTCACCGGTATTTTTCAAAAAGGAAATGTTTAGCTCTAGCCCGGCTCTTGAAGCTGCCTTTTTCTTTAATCCTATCACTCATATATTAAATCTTGTTAGAAATCCATTTTTAAATGGAACGGTGCCATCGTCCAGTGATTACATTTTTACGATTGTAACCATATTAATTATGGCTTTACTTGCAGGGGCTTTATATAAAAAGAACCATTCTAAGGTGATTTTTTACTTATAAATTTGTAAGGAAGTTGGAATCCCGAATGAGTAGTTGCTATATACGAATTAATAATATAGATCTTTACTATCCTTCTCATATATATAATGCTACAACCTTGAAACAGGAAGTGTTTTCATTGTTGAAAATGCAGAAGAGAAAAGAAAGGTTGGAAGATGTTCATGCCCTTAAAAATTTCAGTTTGGAAATCAATGAGGGAGAAAAAGTAGGGATAATAGGACATAATGGAGCAGGCAAGAGTACTCTATTAAAAACTATAGCAGGAATTTATCCTATTAAATCAGGATCACTAGATGTAAAGGGAGAAATTCGCTCCTTGTTTGATTTGAATTTGGGCTTTGACCTTGAGTCCACGGGACGGGAGAATATTATGTATCGTGGTCTTTTGCTTGGCGAATCTCCCAAAACGATGCGGGAAAAAGAAAAAGAAATTATAGATTTTGCGGACATTGGGGAATTCATCGACTATCCTATCCGATCTTACTCTGCAGGAATGCTGGTAAGACTTGCCTTCTCGATTTCTACTTCTGTATCAGGCGAGATATTGTTACTTGATGAAGTAATAGGCGCAGGTGATGCTTCATTTGTAGCTAAGGCCAGAGACAGAATGCACAATTTAATGAATCGTGCCAAAATCCTTGTTCTTGTTTCGCATGATTTAACTACGATTACGGAAATTTGCAATAGGGTTGTTTTGCTGAAGCAGGGAGAAGTAGTTATGGATGGCAACCCTGAAGAAGTAATCAGATATTACAAAAACTCTATCTAAAAGGTAAGGAGAAGGATGGTTACAGTGTTAAGAAAAAGAGTTCTATGGATCTTGAATCACGATACACTGAGCAAATTTGAACTTCCTTTATTACGGAATTTGGGATTTGAGATTTATACTCCAAAGGTTGTTCCTAAGGAAATATTGCAAGCGAGTGGATCGGTAGTATTTGATTATGATAAAACTTTAACCATTCCTGAGGAAGATATAAAGGTATTAAACCAATATAACTTTTACCAGAATGAGGAGATGCCTTTTTTTATAAAGCATTTAGTTAACAAATATTTTGATATTGCTTTTGTGATGTTTGACTTCTATGCACTTCAAAAGTTAATAGTGGGCTTTGAAGGTCACATATTTGCCCGAGCATTTGGGTTAGGTGATAACATTGCTTATACAGACATAACCCAAAAAGTTTATTCCGAAGGACTGCTTTTAAAATTAGAACAAATCAAAGAGCGATTTTGGTTTTCTCAATGTTATAGTAACATTTCTGAGAATGAGACGGGGATATTCAACGAGAAGGCTCTATTTATGCCGTTAGGGCTTCCGGATGATTTTTATAATATCGAGAACGAATGGAACGGAAATGAGCAGAAATTGCTTTTCTTTTGCAGTAGGATAAAAGTATTTGAGGAATCTGAAAGGATATATAGGCAATTTAAAAAGGATTTTAGTGGATTCGATTACATCATTGCCGGAAATCAACCCATTCCAGTTGATGATCCACAAGTCACTGGATTTTTAGAAAGAGAACAATTGAATGAGTTATACAAATGTTGTAAGGTTATGTTTTATCATTCAACATATCCCCGTCATGTGCATTATCATCCTTTAGAGGCTATGATTGCTGGGATGCCTGTTGTATATCTTCAAGGTGGACTTTTGAATATTCTTGGTGGTGAGAGACAATCCGGTTGCTGTCGGAATATCAATGAGGCTCGTGAAAAGGTAAGGAGAATTTTAGATGGAGATACTGAACTAATTAATAACATTAAAAGAGATCAAAGAGAAATCCTATTCAAGTTTTCTTACGAATTTAATGAGTTTCACTGGAAAAAAAATTTTTTACCCCTTGTTGAAACATTTTCTCCTAAACACACACAAGAGAAGTCTATTGCTGTTTTTGCAAAAACCAATCAATTGAATAATCATAAGAGTGATTATATTGAATTAATTAAAGTGTTGGATAAAAGTTTTAAGAGTGTCAATCCTAATAATCGACTGATTTTAAATGTTGTTCAGAATAAGTATGATTTAGAGAATGACTTTGGTGAACTTATAAATTCAGGTGTTTCTACACGTGAATTTAGTTTTGAATTATCAACAAGCAATGACCTTATCGATTCTTTGACATTAATGTTCAAGCAAGAACCATTGTGGTTTGACAATTATTTGCTACCTACAGATCATGTTAAGAATTTTGTAGATGCTGATTATTGGCTTTTTTTAGACTTTAGTCAAACCTTACCAATAGCACCTATTAAGCCATATGGAATTCTCATCGATAGTTTGACTGATCGTTACTATGAGTCTTTATCAAAAATACAGATTTTCAACATTAAAATGGCTTCTTTCATATTAACGTATTCGGAGTATACGAAGAAGGAACTGACTAAGCACCTTGGTATCGATGAGCGGAAAGTAATGACAATACCTTTTGTGCGTTATAAGTCTGATGTTAAAAGTATACTACTAAATAAAGAACGTTATATTTTTATAGAGTTAGATTTTAAGCGTAAAGAAATTGTAAGTAAGCTTTTTAATGACATTTTAGACTTTTACAGGTTATCTCACAGCAGCCAAACAATCAAAGTGTTTTTTAACAATTATGATCCTGAAAATGATTTAGGATATATTAATGAAATGAATGCTTTTGTTAAAGACTCTGATTTGCTAAAAGATACTGTTGAACTATATACCAACCTACGAGACAATGAATATAATGCTCTATTTACTAATGCTTTAAAAATAATCATTCCTTATCATATCGAAAATATATTCTTTAAGTTGGCTAAGGCCGCTACTTATAGAAAAAAGTTGATACTTAGCGATTTTCCAATCTATCGTGAATTTGAAAGTAGTCTATTATATGAATTTATTTACGTGAATTTTAATCAACATCAGAATGTTATGCTTGATCTTCTGTGTGAAGAGGATTTACCTTTAGATAGATCCATAGCATCAGTTGATAACTTCACTAGTTCAAATTCTCATTTTGAAGGAATCTCTGACATATGGAGGAAATTGATGTGAATAAGGTTGCATTCTTTTTGGGCTTTGGCCCTGGAGATAATTTATCAATACATGGAATAGGGCGATTAATTGCATTTATTTTGAAAGAAAATGAAAAGAAAAATGATCGCTTTGTTTTATTCTGTCCCGAATGGAGTAGAGAGTCGGTTTCCTTATTATTAAAAGATCATAAGATTTCACTAAATTGTTTTGAGATTGTTACTACAAAAAAAATTCCATTTGGTATTAAATTGAGAAATTTAATAGCAGCAAGAAGAAAGAAAGTTGCAAAAGAATCAAAAACAAAACTGTTTCTAAAGAAAGTAATGAGCAAAGTAAAAAATTTCGGACGGAATCTCGTTGCCAATTATATGAGCACTTCTTCAAGGGTTCTTCTAATTTTAAAAACCCTTTTATTTGCTTTGATAGGAATTTTGCTTCTGCCATTTTTAATTATCGCGGGAGTTATTAAGATTATAGCAATTGCAAAAAAACGACTCGCTAAAGTTACTAAAAGTAAACTATTGAAGAAAATCTCACCAGTGTTTAGGCGAATTGCTGGAGGAGTTTATCAAACACTGATTGATGAGGAGCTTAATAATCTTGTTAATTTAATTAACAAACGTAAGGATATCGATATTTGTTATATTCCTTCTATGGCTTGGCCACAAATTAAGAATCTTAAAAGCATAAAAATTCTAGCCGCTCCAGATATAGTGTTCTACGATTTTCCTACTCAGTATAATGGAGTGAATTTAATACATCGGAGAATTCGAGAAAGCATTTCTTCTGCAGATCAATTAATTAGTTATAGTGATTATGTAAAAGAAGAGCATTTAGTAAAAATGTGTGGTGTCAAGCCAGAGAAAATAAAAGTCATAAAACACGCCAACATTGATATGAGCCGGTATATTAAAGTCCCTAGATCCATTAAAACTTATATTTCACAGTCAGAAAACGCAAAACAAGTAATAAATAAATATACACGACTCAACTATCATCCAGGTGATATATTATATAATTGTGATTTTGAACAACTTGATTATGTTATATACTCGACGCAATACAGATCACACAAAAATATATTTAACTTGATTAAGGCAATGAAAATAGTTAACAAAGAAATGCATAGAAACATCAAATTGGTGTTAACAGGCGACATTTATAAACAATCTTATATTAATGACTATATTCATCTTAATCACTTGGAGAATGATATATTTGTAATGCATAATATTTCTTCGGAATTGCTAGCAGCATTAAACAAATTGGCAAATTGTGCTGTGAACCCCACTTTGTTTGAAGGGGGATTTCCTTTTACTTTTTCGGAAGCATATTCGGTAGGAACCCCATCAATCATGAGTGGAATTACAGTGGTAAAAGCGGAGATTGATGATCAAGAACTTGAAAAACTAATGTTATTCAACCCATTCAACCCAATGTCCATTGCCCAAAAGATTGTCTGGGCTGTTGAAAACTCCGATTTCTTATTCTCGAAACAAAACGCACTTTATCAAAAATTCAATCAAAGAAATTGGGGAAAAGTTGTTAATGAGTATAATGAATTATTTGAAAAAAACTATAATAATGGGACCTTTATATGAAAAAAAATAAACTAATTCATGTCATTATCTTACTTGTATTTCTTATATTTATTCCAAACTTGTATACAAGTGCCGAATCGAAGAAGGATGATGTGGCTATACGAGTTAACTCCGAAAAACAAGTATATACTAGCAGTTTTAATGTAGATGTGATTCTTGATTTTAATAACCTTGATCTGTATAGTAATAAAGTCTTTTTGTCCTATCATTTGTATGATAAAGAGAATAAGGAAATATTATGGGAAGGTAAGAGAGTCCCTTTTTCGGTAAATGGTGATGGGATAGGGAAAGTAAAAATGAATATTCAATTAGTTGATTTAAAAGGAATTCCCATAGATTCCTCATTTGTTAAACTAAAATTTGATCTTATTAATGAGCAAAAAGAATATTGGTTTTCAACAAATAAAGAAATCACCTTCTCTACTGACGAAATCATTTATGAAGACAATACTATAAAAAAAATAATAGGTACCTTAACTTCTGCTATTAAGCGAAGTCCTTTTATTTTTTCTGTAAATATTATATTCACAATTATATTTATAGTAGCAATGTATAAATTCAAAAAGAGTCAGTTATTCATTAACTAGGAAGTGTTCTTTCTTTGTGAAATAAGAACTTGAAAAGAGGGTTGGGTTTTAAATGAATAAAATTACATCAAAAGGAACGAATCTTCTTGTGTTCTTATTTTTTCTTGGGGTAGTATTGATTGTTTATATGGGAACAATTAAGAATTCTTTATTAGTAAATGGTGACGGAATAACATACTTTATTTCAAAGTTTTTTTTAGTAGATAGTTTAAAGTCTGGTGAATTACCTTTATGGAATCCGTTTGTAAGTATAGGAAACCCCTTTTTGGCTGATATTCAGCAAACAGTTTTCTCACCATTTAATCTATTATTTCTTTTCTTCAGCCCAATTACTGGATTTAATGTATATCATGTTTTACAGCTTACTTTTGCTGGTTTTTTTATGTATTTATATATTAATGAACTGTTCCAAAAAAAGTATATTGGTGTTCTGGTTGGATTCATCTTTTTATTTAGCGGAATGCTTGGTGGAAATAGAATAGAGCATACTACAATTATAACTACAATTATTTTCTTTCCGTTAATTCTATTTCTTTTGGAACGATTTAAGAGAACAGCTAAAGATTCTTATTTAATATTTTTGTCTGTAGTGATGGCATTCCATTTTCTCAGTGGGTTTACACAAATTGTCATATACTATAATCTAGTTTTCTTAGTTTATTTTTTTTATGTTTGCAAAAGTTTAAAGTATTCCCTTGGACAAACTCTAAAGAAGATGGTAAAGTGGCTTTCTCCTTACATTTTACTATGTGGAGTCCAGCTAGTACCAACGATGCAATTAATGATGCAATCAGGAAGAAATGATGTTTCTTATGACTTTTTTTCTGTTCTTTCATATGATTTACGAATTCTTATGATGATGATTTTTCCCAATGTTTATTTAAATAAATTTGAGTCCTTTGGTGAATATGCTTCCTCCGGAATGGACATTGAGATATATCTTGGAATAATTCCTTTTATTTATTTGCTGTATTCATTAGTTTATTATTTCAAAGATACCTTTGTTAGATTAATTGCTGGAATTATGATAGGATCCTTTATTTATGGAATGGCCCCTCATATTCCAATTTTGGGAAAAATCATTCATTCGCTTCCTATATTAGGTTCATTCAGAGTTTCGGCAAGAATACTGAGTATATTTTTAATATGCGGCCTTATTTTGTTTGCTTATACTTTAAGTAAATTAGATGAAATACGGGAAATTAAAAGGTTAATAAAATTTAGCGGTTTATTGACTATAGGAATAATCCTAATTTGTTTCGCTATATTTTCAACTTTATCTCAGCACCAGATACCAAGTGAAATTTCCCAACATTATAGCTTAAAAGGGGAGGTTTTTCTTCCCATTCTGGCTCTGTGTTTCATTAATCTTATATGTTTATGTATAATTTATGTTATTAAGAAAAAAGAAAAATATACACAGCGCATAATACCAACTATATTGTCTCTTCTTTGTTTTGTAACAATATTTGATGTCGGGAAATATAGTATTGTCAAAAACGCAACTTCTAGTGAAATGGCTTTAGGAGATTCTTCTAAGAAAATATATAGTCTGGCAAAGGAGAATATTGATTATCGATCTTTTGCATTATTAAAGTTACCAGAGCAGTATTACGATGATCAATTGCTGACCGCAAAATTTCAAAGAAGTATGATAGCTAAATTAAAGTTTTTTAATAGCTATTCAACTTTTATTGATAAAAAACTCCAAACCTATAACATTGACGAAACGGCATTCTACCCACATACTATGGAGTTATTTAATACAAAAAATGATCTCTTATCAATGATGTCAATCCGTTTCATCTATGATGCATGGAATCAAGAATTTAATAAATACATCGCAACTAATGAAGTAGAGGAAGTACTGCTAAACAAAGAAAATTTGGTTATAAACAAAAATAATTCTCAATTGTCAGTTATGAGCTTTCCGATCAAATTGGAGCCAGATACGGCTTATCAGATCCAGATTAATATGAAAACTACAACTACGCCAAAACTATTCTATGTAGATTTTTACAATAACACTTATGATAACCCGGAACAGGATGGAAGTTTTGGAGAAATTTTACCAGAATTAGTTGACTATAAAACTGTAATATTTACTGGAGATTCGGTACCGAGTGATCAGGTGTATTTTAGAATTGTTACCGAAACTGATGATGATATCACAATAAATCAGCTCAATATCAATAAACTAAAGACTATTCAAGGATATAAAGAAATTTTAAATGAGGGAGATTTAGTAGTATATGAAAATATATATGCTAAACCTATTCTGTTTTCTCCGTCGAAAATTGAGTCGGTAGATTCATTCGAACCCATTTATTCGAATAGTAATGAAAGATTAGATGAGGTAAGCTTTATTCAAAGTTTCAATAAGGAATTAGACTTGGGTAAAGCCAATACGAAAATTAGCAATATAGAACAAAAGAATAATAGTATAAAGGCAACTGTCACCTCCAATAACGACACTTTTATAAATCATACGCAATTGTTTTATCCTGGTTGGAAGGCATATGTGGATGGTAAACAGGTACCAATTTATAAAGTGAATAACCTGATACAAGGAGCAGAAGTGCCGAAAGGGACTCACGTGATTTCTTTTGTATATGATCCACTTGACGTGAAGATAGGGGCAATTATATCACTTTTTGGTGTTTTATTGTGTCTTTACCATCTCTTACAGTCATTCTTATATAATCAAATTAAAAAACGTAAAGTATAAGTAATACGATCTTGAGGAGATTTTACGGAGGTAACATTATGTCGACACCTACATTATATATTGCTATTCCTTGCTATAATGAGGAGGACGCTTTACCCATTACAACAAAACAGTTACTAGAAGTATTAAATCACCTGATAGGTGAAAAATTAATTTCTAAACAAAGTCGGATACTCTATATAGACGATGGAAGTTATGATAGGACTTGGAATATTATAAAAACACTTTCGTCTTCTCATTCATCAATTTTAGGGTTGAAACTGTCTAAGAATGCAGGACATCAAAAAGCTTTGCTAGCAGGTCTAATGTACTCTAAGGAATATTCGGATTGTGTAATATCAATGGATGCTGATTTGCAAGATGATATTTGGGCTATTCGTGAATTTATTACTAAGTACCAAGATGGATATGAGGTAGTGTATGGTGTCCGAGAGAATCGTGATAAAGACAGTTGGTTTAAAAGATGGAGTGCAGAAGGTTTTTATAAATTAATGAATAAATTAGGTGTCCCGGTAGTATTTAATCATGCAGATTATAGACTTATGAGTAAAAGAGTTTTAGACCAATTAGCACATTACAAGGAAACGAATCTCTTTTTAAGAGGGATCGTCCCATTAATTGGGTTTCGCTCAACAGTTGTGAGTTATACCCGTAATGAAAGAATTGCTGGGGAGTCAAAGTATCCATTAAAAAAAATGCTGTCGTTTGCTTGGGATGGAATAACCTCTTTTAGTGTGAGGCCTATAAGGTTAGTTACAATGCTTGGTTTTATTAGTCTAGCAATTAGCATAGTTGTTGGCCTATACGCTCTATTTTCCAAGATTTTTTACGATACTGTATGGGGATGGACCTCAATAATGATATCAATCTGGTTTATAGGAAGTATTCAACTTTTAGCATTAGGTGTAATTGGAGAGTATGTTGGGAAAATATACAAAGAGGTTAAACGAAGACCAGCTTATATAATCGAGGAAGTTGCATCAATGCAGAAAGAAGAGTTATATATGGAAGTGAGATGACATGATCGAGGAAGAAAAACAAAACATATTTAGAGGTTACTCAACTATTAAGTCATTCAGTAAATATGCATTAGTCGGAATAATAAATACTATAGTTGGCATTAGCAGTATTTTTTTGTTGCTGTTCTTTTTTCACTTGTCGCATTTTTTGGCTACATTTATTGGGAATACGGTTGGCATGTTCTTAAGTTTTTATTTGAATCGTAAATTCACCTTTCATCATAAAGGAAGCCCTCTTAAATCAGTTGTTATATTTATTGGAATTAGTTTATTTTGTTATTATCTTGCCTATGTGTTATTTCATAATTTTCTAGAGAATCTTTTAATAGAAGAAACAATAATATTAATATCAGTGGAATTGAATAAAAAATATCCTTTGGTTTTATTTGAGGCAATACTATATACAGTATTCTCGTATTTTTTGCACAGACTAATTACTTTTAGGAGTCCAAAGCCTAAAAAGGAGTTATCTAAACATGATTAGATTGTCTTATTATTACCTATGGACAACTACAAAGGAGATGTTTTCTCCGTGAAAGCCATCATCCTTGCAGGCGGGACCGGGTCCCGCCTTTTTCCCTTAACTAAGGTTACCAACAAACACCTCCTCCCAGTCGGCAAATACCCCATGATTTTTCACTCCGTATTTAAGTTAAAACAAGCCGGTCTTACCGATATCCTCGTCGTCACTGGAAAAGAACACATGGGGGATGTCGTAAACCTTCTTGGCAGCGGTCATGAGTGGGGTGTTTCTTTTACCTACAAGGTTCAGGACGAGGCCGGCGGGATCGCGCAGGCGCTTGGTTTGGCCGAGCAGTTTGTGGGTGACGAACAAACGGTTGTTATTCTGGGGGATAACGTGTTTGCGGATGATATTACTCCTTACGTTGATAATTTTAGGAATCAACAGACAGGTGCCAAAATATTAATCCAGCAGGTCCCCGATCCAACCCGTTTCGGAGTCCCCGAGCTCCGGGAAGATCGGATTATCTCAATTGAAGAGAAGCCGCAGCAGCCGAAATCAAATTACGCCGTTACAGGCATATATATGTTCGACCATCATGTTTTTGAAATTATTAAAACATTAAAGCCTTCCGCCCGCGGCGAACTGGAGATCACTGACGTTAACAATGCATATATTAAACGAGGCGAGCTAACTTTCGATATTTTGCAAGGCTGGTGGACGGATGCCGGGACGCATGCATCGTTAGCCCGGGCCAACGAATTAGCGAAGGATATCGTATTTGGTGAAGAGTTCGGTAAGCTCAAGCTTTAGAATAAGGGGGAAATCCGAAATGAAACTGACTCCTTTAAAGTTGGAAGGCGCTGCATTGCTTGAACCGGTGGTACACGGCGATCACCGGGGTTTTTTTATGGAAAGCTATAATGAAGCTGTAATGCATGGTCTAGGCGTAAATTATAAATTTATTCAAGATAATCACTCCCTTTCGGCGGAGCCAGGGGTACTAAGAGGGCTGCATTATCAATTAAATCCTAAAGCGCAAACCAAACTGGTTCGGGTTTTGTCAGGTGCTATTTATGATGTAATTCTGGATATCCGCCGCAGCTCTCCCACATTCGGACAGTGGGTTGGAGTCATCTTGAGTGAGTACAACAAACGTCAGCTGTTGGTTCCTAAGGGATTCGCCCATGGTTTTTGTACACTTGTGCCTGACACCCAAGTTTTGTATAAAGTGGATGAATATTATTCCCCTGAGCATAATCGCGGCATACTATGGAATGATCCGGCGCTGCAGATTGACTGGCCCGTGAGTGAGCCGCAGCTATCGGACAAGGACCGACGTCATCCGTTATTTGCGGATGCCGAGTTGAATTTCGATTAGGAGGATTTACTTCATGAAACTGCTCGTTACCGGGGGCGCCGGATTTATTGGCAGCAACTTTGTGCTATATATGCTTGAAAAATATCCGGAATACCAAATCATCAACGTTGATGCGCTTACTTACGCTGGAAACTTGGAGAACTTGAAATCCGTAGAGAATCACCCCAATCACTTATTCGTTAAGGCGGATATTAAGGATTCGGAGAAAATGAGCGAGTTGATTGGGCAAGGCGTCGATGTCGTTGTCAATTTTGCGGCGGAGTCGCATGTGGATCGGAGTATTATGGAGCCGGATATTTTCGTGAAGACGAATGTCCTGGGAACACAAGTACTGCTGGACGCTGCAAGAAAGCACAACATCACTAAGTTTGTTCAAGTTTCTACAGATGAGGTATACGGCACGCTTGGGGAAACCGGCCTGTTCACAGAAGAGACTCCCCTTGCTCCAAATAGTCCCTACTCGGCAAGTAAGGCTGGGGGAGACTTGTTAGTTCGCGCCTATCATGAAACATTCAATCTGCCTGTCAATATTACGCGCTGCTCAAACAATTACGGCCCTTATCAGTTCCCGGAAAAATTAATTCCGTTAATGATCTCCAAAGCTCTCAACGACGAGGCTCTTCCGGTTTACGGAGATGGGCTGAATATTCGCGACTGGCTATACGTTGAGGATCATTGCAGCGCAATAGATCTGGTGATCCATCAAGGGCGTAACGGCGAGGTTTACAATATCGGCGGGAATAACGAGCGAACTAATTTGCAGATTGTGAGGACGATTTTGCAGGAGCTCGGCAAGCCTGAATCCTTGATTACTCATGTTAAGGACCGCCCCGGCCATGACCGCCGCTACGGCATCGATCCGACCAAGACGATGAACGAGCTTGGCTGGAAGCCGAAGCATTCTTTTGAGACGGGAATTAAAGAAACTATTGCTTGGTACCTGGACCATAAAGAATGGTGGACTCGGATTCAGTCGGGGGCCTATCAGGAGTATTATGCAAAGCAATATGGCGAACGTCTGGGGGATCAAGCATGAACATCCTGGTGACAGGAGCCGCCGGGCAGTTAGGTAAAGATGTGGTGTCTTTATTTCAAAAAGCGGGGCATACGGTTGATGCTTTTGACCGGAACTCGCTTGATATCACGGACCTGGAAGCTTGTTTCATGCGATTAAACGAATCCAAACCAGACGTGGTCATCCACTGTGCGGCTTATACGGCGGTGGACCAAGCGGAGCAAGAAGTGGAGGCCGCTTATGCCGTTAACGCTGTCGGCACCCGCAATATGGCTCTGGCCAGCGAGCGGGTAGGGGCGAGATTTTGCTATATCAGCACCGACTACGTGTTTGACGGCACCTCGCTGAGCCCGTATCATGAGTACGATAACACAAACCCGCAGAGCGTATACGGAAAATCAAAGCGTGCCGGTGAAATCTTGGTTCAGAGTTTATCTACCGCTTTTTTTATCGTTCGAACCTCCTGGGTCTATGGCCTGCACGGCAATAATTTTGTCAAAACCATGCTAAAGCTGGGGAAGGAAAAGCCGGAAATTAAGGTGGTTCATGATCAGAAGGGTTCGCCTACATTTACGATGGATTTAGCGAATTTCCTCCTGCAACTGGTTCAGACAGAGAAATACGGGATATATCATGCTTCCAATGCCGATTCGTGCACCTGGTATGAGTTCGCTAAAGAAATTTTTGCCGAGGCCGAAAAAATGCTTCCGGGGACTTTTTCGGTTCAGGTCCATCCATGTACTACGGCGGATTTTCCCCGCCCGGCACCTCGTCCGATGAACTCGGTAATGGAGCATTTATCGATTCGGACCAACGGATTCGAGGATTTGCGGCCATGGAAGGAAGGGCTCCGAGATTTTCTCAACCAGTATTTGCAACACCCACAGGAATAGTTATAGTAAACTGACGAACATGCAAATACATGGTATGCTTAAAGAACATTATCGATCGGTAATGTTCTTTTTTATTTTTGAAGCGAAAAGGAAGCGTGCTATTATGCCACCCAAGGTTAGTGTCCAGATCGTAACTTATAACAGTTCTCATGATATAGCATCGTGCCTGGAGGCAGTGATCCATCAAACTCATCCTGTTGATGAGATCATCGTTGTGGATAATGCCTCCGCAGATCATACGGTAAAGGTAGTGGAGGCTTTTTTATCAAGACATGAATCCCGAGTCCATTTGGTCCAAAATGAACGTAACACCGGTTTTGCCCCTGCTCATAACCAGGGAATTCGGCTCTCAAAGTCCGATTACGTTTTGGTGCTGAATCCGGATGTCGTATTAGCTCCTGATTATATTAAGCTGTTGGTAGAGATGATGGAGCGAAATCCCACAGTCGGCAGTGCTACGGGAATGCTCGTATTTCAAGATAATGAAGAGATCATCGACAGTACCGGCCTTGTGATGAACCGGATCTGGAGAGCGTTTGATCGAGGGGCGGGGGAGCCGAGACAGCAATGGAGCGCTTCGGGAGAGGTGTTCGGCGTCTCCGGGGCTGCGGCGATCTATTCGCGAAACATGATCGATGACATTTCGATCCAAGGACAATTTTTTGATGAAGACTTTTTTGCATATAAAGAAGATGTAGACGTGGCCTGGCGCGCTGAACTGTTGGGTTGGAAGGCGTATTATTGCGCTGAGGCGCTCGGCATTCATAAGCGGGGATGGAAGAAAGGCCAGAGAGGTGCAAGACCCTTGTTTATTCGCCAGCGTTCGTTCATCAACCGGTATAAAATGATCTACAAAAACCTTTTGGGTGCCGGTTGGACTAGAAACCTCCCTCAATTGCTAGCTTATGAAATTTCAGTACACGTATACATGCTGCTGCGAGAGCCAAATGTGCTTGGTGCCTGGGTAGACTTTTGGCGTCAAAGGCCGAATCTGAAGGCAAAGCGTAGGGAACTTAAGGAGAAGGTCCTTAACAAGAACAAAAGTAAGGTTACTGAAGCTTCAAATTAAGGGACTATTAAGGGACCGGTTCTTACCGGTTCCTTTTGTCTTTTATCCAGCTCTCTCCGCCATTTCTCTCCCCATATTTCCCCTCCACCTCTCACATTATGCTATAATGTCGATAGATTACTATTTTTGTCAGGAGCGTTGCCGGTGGATTTATCCATAGTTATTGTCAATTACAACACGTGCCGACTGACGTTGGACTGTTTGCAGTCCGTATATGCCTCGGAAACGGGATATCGGTTTGAGGTCATTGTGGTGGATAACCACTCGCACGACGATTCGGTGGAACAAATCCGCGAGCAGTTTCCTCAAGTCACTCTGATCGTGAATGAGAAGAATACGGGTTTTTCGTACGCAAACAATCAAGCGATGAAAGTCTCCGGTGGACGTTATGTTTTGCTGCTCAACTCCGATACGATTATTCAAAAAGACACGCTGCAAATCATGTTGGAGTTTATGGACGGCCACCCGGAAGTGGGGGCCTCGGGCTGTAAGGTGATTTTGCCCGACGGTTCGCTGGATAAGGCGTGCAAGCGTGGTTTTCCTACGCCATCCGCTTCGTTCTACTATGCCTTTGGGTTTTCGAAATGGTTCCCGGATAACCCCAGATTCAACCAGTATCAATTGGGTTATTTGGACCCGGACCAAGAATACCCCATCGACTGCCTGGTCGGCGCCTTTATGATGGTCCGCCAGGAGACGATCGAGCAGGTAGGCATGCTGGACGAAGACTTCTTCATGTATGCGGAAGATACGGATTGGTGTTACCGGATCAAAGAGGCCGGATGGGTCAATTATTATTATCCGCGTACCACAATTGTCCATTATAAAGGAGGCAGTGCGCCTCGCAGACCTTTAAAAATCATTTACGAATTTCATCGTTCCATGGTGTTGTTCTATAATAAACACTATAGGAAGAAATATAATCCTTTGGTAAGTGCCGTGATTTACGCGGGAATCGGTGTTCAATTTATGATGGCGGTGGCCAAATCCGCTCTCTCATTCCCGCTTAAAGGAACCAGGAAACCGGAATCGCTCCCGAAAAGTTCGGATAAGGGTTCCGGTGTAGGCATGAACTAGCAATGCTTTTTGGGGAGTGTGGAAATGAGCTCGTCGGTATCCATGAACAATAAATCATTGAATGCAACCAATCTATTAATCGCGGAGAATATCTCCATGTACAAGAAACGGACGCTTCGTTTGGAGAGGTTTCTTAACATTGGTTTGATCGCGCTGGAATATGTCTTTTACATCTGCAGTTTTATGCTGCTGTTTTTTATCCGGGTACTCCCCGACTATAAAATCGACAGCGTCACCGACCTGTTCAATCACTGGGAGACGCTGCCGGTGGGAAGAGATTATCTGCTCTTATTGGGTGTGATTTTTACCATCTACGCGATTTATACGACCCATCACGGACTTTACAAATGGGACCGGGATATTAGAGTTATCGATGACACCCTAAAAGCGGGAAAAGCCGTGTTTTTTTCTTTCCTCATCGCTCTCGGCCTTATCTTTTTCTTGAAAACCGGGGTAGTCTATTCCCGCTTGGTCATTTTCTCTTTTGCGGTCTTGATCGTGGTTAGCGCCTTTATCTCCCGTCTGCTGCGCCAGGGGGTCATGGTTCTTTTAACCCGCAAAAACATATACAGCAAGAATGTCCTTATAATCGGCGCCGGGCGGGTAGGCGAGGAAATCCGGGATAACCTGTTTAGCGGGAAAACAAACGGATACCGGTTTGTAGGCTTTTTGGATGATTATAAAAAGGATACGGAGCAGGTGATCGGTTCAATTGATCAGGTGGAAAGGCTGCTACAGCAGTACGAAATCCATGAGATTTACATTACGATTCCCTCGGAACGGAACGTAATTAATAACATGATCACTCGTATCCGCAAATATGATGTCCGTATTAAGATCATTCCGGAGATGTTCGAAATGGTGACGTCGGGCGTCGTGTTTGACCAGGCCTATGAATATCCTTGTATCGAGATCGTCAAGACGCCGTTGCGTGGGCTTAACCTAATCTTGAAAAGGGCCTCGGATCTGGTGCTCTCCATAGTGGGCCTGATCCTAATCTCTCCCTTACTGCTCATCGTAGCCGTAAGCATCAAGCTGGACAGCAAAGGACCCGTGATGATCAAACAGCGGCGGATCGGCAAAAACGGGGCTCCGTTCAACATGTATAAGTTCAGATCCATGGTGGAGAACGCGGAGCAGCTGCAAGTGGAATTGACTACGCAAAACGAGGCGGACGGCCCGGTATTTAAAATAAAGAACGATCCTCGCGTGACAAGAGTGGGGCGGTTTATCCGCAAATATTCCATTGATGAGCTGCCGCAGCTCTTGAATGTCGTACTCGGCCATATGAGTCTGGTCGGTCCGCGCCCTCCGCTTCCGAAGGAAGTGGAGCAATATACGGACTACGAATGGCGGCGGCTGGATATTCGTCCGGGCATTACGGGGCTTTGGCAAATTAACGGCAGAAGCGACCTGCCTTTTGAAGAATGGGTAAAGTTGGACTTATATTATATCGAGCATTGGAGCTTCGGCCTGGAGATGAAAATCCTCTTTAAGACCCTGCCGATCGTCATAAAAGGTACGGGGGCCTATTAATTTCATAAAATAGCATCGTGAAAGCCTGCAAGACTCCCCTGAGTCTGCAGGCTTTTTTACGTTTATTAGTTAATAAGAAATCGCGAGCCCGATTCCGGGCGAAATCATCCTAAAAAGGGGGCGGCACAGCATGAATCCAAAACCCCTGCATTACTTGCTGCTGTTTGCGGGCGTTACCGTTCTTATGTTCTTCACCCTTTCCAAACCGCAGGCATCGGTGCCATCGGCTCCGGGGTTTCAGGCGCACCGGGTGGTGGCCCACGCCATGGGCGGGATCGAGGGGCTGACGTATACGAACAGCTATGAAGCTTTCATTGCCAACTATGAAAAAGGGACCCGCGTTTTCGAGGCGGACCTCCTTTTAAGCAAAGATGACCGGCTGATCGCCCGGCATGAATGGGGCGAGAAGTTCACCGAGATGCTGGGCCAGGAGGCGATGGTGAAGCCTGACGAGCGCGGGACGGTGTGGAGCTACCGGGAATTCAAGGAGGCCAAAATCCTCGGCCGGTATGAACCTTTGGGCTGGGAGGATATTCTGGACTTGATGGAACGCTATCCCGACATCTATGTGGTTACCGATACCAAGCAGATTAAGACGGAAGAGTTTAATCGCATTTACACCAAGATCGTGCAAAGCGCCAAAAAGCGGGACGCTGCCCTGTTGGATCGCGTTGTGCCGCAGATTTACAATCGGGAGATGTGGGGAGACGTGGAGAGGCTGCATTCTTTCGAGCAGGTGATTTATACGCTCTATCAATCCGAGGATTCGGATGAGCAGGTCATCGAATTTGCCAAGGAAAAGCGGCTCGCCGCCGTCACCATGTCGGAAACCCGGGCCACGGAAAAACTCGTGACCGCCCTGAATAGCATCGGGGTCCCGTCCTATGTTCATACCGTGAATGAGCCCAGAAGCATCGCGAAGTTCAAGCGGATGGGAGTTTACGGATTCTACACCGATTTTTTGAGCGAGCAGGATGCCGCCCGGGCAGGCTGGACCGCTTATCTCGGATTTTAATGCTCTCCGTTGCTTCGTTTCCATGCCGTGGGGGGAGATGATGGGGGGGGGGAGCCTCCCCACCAAACCCTTAAACTCTACCTACCAACGTTTCGCCAACCGAAGTCTTCATTCGGCTGAGACCTACACAGAGCCCCAGACTAAGAACCGCACAAAGGATAAAGGACACGAGCGTTTGAGCGTAGACGCCCAGGACACCCAGATAGGCGATAACCGAATTGCTGACGACATTCAGAACGAAGGCGTGGGCCAGGTAAGCTCCGAAAGAGTATTTTCCGAACGTTCTTAGCATTTTGGCGCCCCGTCCGGAGGAAGCGGCTATTTTTTCGGCCAGAAGGAAGATCAGTAGAATCTGGAAGATAATCGTCGCCATCATAAAAGGATTTAACGGGGCAGTGACATTCGAGCTGAACAGATACGGATTGTCCGTCACGCCTTCATTGATCTCAGCGACTTTAAAGTAGATCCGAACCATGCAGAGGACCAGAAGCGAGGCGCTGATCAGCCAGGTTTTCCGTACAAAGGTTTTCCACTGTTCATAATATATGCCTACCAACCCGCCCAGCATAAAGTAAAAGATCCAGAAGACGAAATTTCGGTCCAGATATTGAAAAATAAAGCCCAGGTTAGGATTGTCGCTGTAAATTTTCCCTTGGGAAAGGGCGTAAACGAGCAGCAGGTTGATCATCAAGATGGCGCCCGCAACGGCAAGATTCACCTGCCATGATCTTTGCCTGGACAACAGAAGCCGAAATAGAGGGTAAAGCAGGTAAAAAGGAATAATCATGACCATAAACCATAGATGATAAGAAGCTTTGCCGGTCAAAGACAACTCAAGGATGTCGTAAAGCTGCAGCCAGGTGCTTTTGGCGGAGACCCCGCTCAGGAAGCCGACCCAAACATAGTAGAAAACGGTCCAGGCCACATAGGGAACAACGACTTGCTGAAATCTTTTTCGCAGAAAGGCTCCGAACTTCAATTCTCCGTCGTAATTATAAAAAAGAACCACCCCGGTAATGAAGACGAACATAGGCACCGCATACCGGCTCAGTCCGAGTGCGGTCGTTCCGACCGTAAGCGCCCCGGGACTCAACCCAGGCTGGTAAAAGAGACCGGCGATGACGTGTTGCAAAACAACGGCTAAAAAGGCCAGTCCGCGCAATATTTCAATCTCTTCTAATTTGGCTTTTCTCAAATAATCCCCCTCTTATCTTTGTGAACTATGACCAGTTTATTAAAAGGGGAATTGGCCCGTCAACCGACCATAGAATCGAATCACACGGAAGAGGCCAACTTTTTTTGTTCGCCTCCGATGCGAACATTGACAGTCCCCCCGGGGTAACTTAGACTAGAAATGTTATGATGTACAGTACTGTGAAAAAAGCGGCATAAACTGGATGCGGGGCGGGAAAGAGGCCCCGTTTTTCGCGACCATATAGGGAGCTGAATCGGTTGGAAAGGCTTGGTGGATGGGGTGTTCATGCAGCGGCAAAATTGGCAAAACTGGCGGCATGTTTTTAAATTGGACCCGGATCGGATATTGACGGACGAAGCGTTGGAGGCGGTCTGCTTGTCCGGGAGCGACGCGATCATGGTAGGGGGGTCCAGCGGAGTGACCTATGACAATACCGTGGACCTTCTGTCCCGGATTCGTCAATATGAGCTCCCCTGCGTGCTCGAGGTTTCCGCCCTGGAGGCCGTCGTGCCGGGGTTCGACCTGTACCTGATTCCGATGGTGCTGAACACGGGGCAGAGCGACTGGCTGGTCGGGCAGCATGCCCGGGCGGTGGAACAGTTTGGCTACATGATCCCGTGGGACATGCTTGTTCCGGAAGGCTACATCGTGCTGAACCCCGATTCGACCGTGGCCCGGATCACATCCGCGGATACGCGGCTGGAGGCCGCTCAGGCCGCCGCCTACGCGCAGGTCGCGGACAAACTGCTCCGCCTACCGATCGTGTACGTGGAGTACAGCGGCACGTTTGGGAATCTCGAGCTGGTGGCGGACGTCCGCCGCTCGCTCGGGGAAGCCCGCCTGTTTTACGGCGGCGGCATCGCGGACGCGGAGTCGGCCCGGCGGGCGGCCGCGGTCAGCGACACCATCGTCGTCGGCAACGCGGTGTACACCGATCTCGACCGGGCGCTTGAAACGGTGAAGGCGGTGCAAGAGCGGCGAATGATAAACGAAGAAGTTTGACAGAACCTTGTTCTGGGGCCCGAGGTGGGAAAATAGGAGAAATTAGGGCGCTAGCGTTGCATTACACGAGCAAATTGGATAGCGGCCAACTCCGTTTGAGGTAGGGTAGGTGAATAAGGGACTTTTAAGGCGCTATTTTGTCGAATTTGGCTCATCGGAACCGAATAGCGGCTGTTTAGGCTCTTATTTTTGGAAAAAAGCGCTCCAAACCCTGATTTGGGGTCCGCACAAAGTAAATAAGGCCCTTTTTGACCTCTATTTTGCCCTTGGAGCCGAATCTGGCCCAAATAACGGCCTAAAAGACCGTTATTCCGCGGTCGGCAAGAGAAGCTGGGGGTATCATCCCAGGTTCGGCCGCAATAACGGCCCAAAAGTCCGTTAAATGTCTGCAAAAGGCTTAAGCGCCAGAGATCGGATCCCTTATCCGATCCTTGACCCTTACCTTGAGTTGGACAGTTGAAGCGATATTAAGAAAGGAGCATGATTTCTATGCAACCTGTTAACATACAAGAGGCGGTCGCCCGTCTGAACCCGCAGCAGCGGGAAGCCGTCGTCACGACGGAAGGGCCGCTGCTGATCATGGCCGGCGCGGGCAGCGGCAAGACGCGCGTGCTGACGCACCGCATCGCCTACCTGATCGCCACCCGCAAGGCGCCGCCCTGGGCCATTCTGGCGATCACCTTTACCAACAAGGCCGCGCGCGAGATGCAGGACCGCGTATCCCGCCTCGTCGGCGGCGCGGAGGGCCGGGACATCTGGGTGTCCACCTTCCACTCCATGTGCGTGCGGATCTTGCGGCGCGATATCGAGCGCATCGGGTTTACGTCGAATTTTTCCATTCTGGATTCGACCGACCAGCTCTCCGTTATCCGCAACATTATGAAGGAACTGAACATCGACACGAAGAAGTTCGAGCCGAAGGCCGTTCAATCGATGATCAGCACCGCGAAGAACGAACTAATCACACCGCAGCAGTATGAACAGAAGATCGGGGACTTTTTCGAAGGGATCGTCGCCAAAGTCTACACGATGTATCAAAAGCGGCTCCGCAGCAACAACTCCCTCGACTTCGACGATTTGATCATGAAGACGATCGAGCTGTTTAAGGAAACGCCGGAGGTGCTGGATTTTTACCAAAAAAAATTCCAGTACATCCACGTCGACGAATACCAGGATACCAACCGGGCGCAATATATGCTGTGCCGGATGCTGGCCGACAAACATCACCGCATCTGCGTCGTCGGGGACAGCGACCAGTCGATTTACCGCTGGCGCGGGGCGGATATCACCAATATCCTCAATTTCGAGCAGGATTATCCGGAAGCGACGACGATCATGCTCGAGCAGAACTACCGTTCCACCGCGACGATTCTGAACGCGGCCAACGGGGTGATCGGGCGGAACACGGGACGGAAGCCGAAGAAGCTGTGGACCGACAAGGGCGAGGGCGACAAGATCAAGGTCTACCGGGCGGATTCGGAGCATGATGAAGGGTATTTTGTCACGTCGGAGATATCCAACAACATCAAGGCCGGCAAAAAATACCGCGACCACGCCATCCTCTACCGGACCAACGCGCAATCCCGGGTCATCGAGGAAATTCTCATCAAATCGGATATCCCTTACCAGATTGTCGGGGGCATCAAGTTCTACGACCGCAAAGAAATCAAGGACCTGCTCGCTTACCTGCGGCTGCTGTCCAACCCTGACGATGATATCAGCTTAACCCGGATCATTAATGTGCCCAAAAGAGGCATCGGCGATACGACGGTCGGCAAACTGGCCGACGCGGCGGCACAGCGGGGAGTATCCATCTTCCGCGTGCTGGAGACGGTCGACGATCTCGGCATCGCGGGGCGGACCCGCAACGCGCTGGTTGAGTTTTACGATATGATCGCGGCGCTGCATCAAATGGTCGAGTATCTCTCCGTCACCGAACTGACCGAGAAATTGCTGGAAATGACGCAGTATCGGCTGGAGCTGCAGAACGAGAATACGATCGAATCGCGGTCCCGCCTCGAAAATATTGATGAATTCCTGTCGGTAACGATGGAATTTGAGAATAATAATGAAGACAAGTCGCTCGTTTCTTTCCTGACCGACCTCGCGCTGATCGCCGATATCGACAGCATGAACGATAACAGTGACGCCGAGAAACAGAACGACGACGCGGTCGTGCTGATGACGATGCACAGCGCCAAAGGCCTGGAGTTTCCGGTCGTGTTCATCGTCGGGATGGAAGAAGGCGTGTTCCCGCACAGCCGGGCTTTCCTCGACAACGAGGAGCTGGAGGAGGAGCGCAGGCTGGCTTATGTCGGCATTACCCGTGCCGAAGAGAAGCTGTTCCTCTCCTGCGCCCAGATGCGCACCTTGTTCGGCCGGACCACCGCCAACCCGCCTTCGCGGTTTCTGGATGAGATTCCGGAGGAACTCAAAGAAGATACGGGCATCGCGCGCGATCGGTACCGCCGGGGGGCGGGGATCGGCGGCGCGTACAGCGGCCGCGGCTTCGGCAGCGGCGGCGGAAGCAACTTCGGCCACCGCGGCGCTGCCGAAGTCCCCGCTTCGCGGCCGGCTGCGGGCGGCCGCAGCGGCGTGACCATGACGGTGGGCGCCTCCGGGTCGTCCGCCATGGCCAAGCCGCCGGGGTCGACCGACCCCGGCGAATTCCAGGCCGGCGACAAAGTGTCGCACGGCAAATGGGGCGTCGGCACCATCGTGTCGATCACCGGCTCCGGCAATAATACGGAGCTGACGATCGCTTTTCCGGCACCGATCGGTTTGAAGCGCCTGCTCGCCAGCTTTGCCCCGATCACGAAGGTGACCGAGGGCTAAGGAGCCGTCATCAATACGCGGAGGGCCCCTGAACGAACGGGTCAGGCGGTCCCTCCGTCCTACATAATAAGGAGGGTTGTCCCCGCATGGATAAAATGCAAAGAATGGAACAGCTTGTAGAGCAGTTAAACCAGTATAACTACCACTACTACACCCTGGACCAGCCGCTCGTCAGCGACAAGGAGTACGATCTGTTGTACGACGAATTGACCGCGCTGGAGGCGGAGACCGGGATAACGCTCCCCGATTCGCCTACGGGACGGGTCGGCGGCGAGTTGCTTCAGGGCTTTAAGCCCCATCGCCATCTGGCTCCGCTGTGGAGTCTGGATAAAGCGCAGAACGAGGAGCAACTGATCAACTGGAACAATCGGGTGCTGCGATTGATTGCCGACTACAACAGCAAAAATCCCGATACGCCGCTGCCGGACCCTACCTATGTAGTGGAGCTCAAATTCGACGGCCTGACGTTGAATTTGACGTACACGGACGGCAAGCTGGTTCAAGCCTCGACCCGGGGCAACGGGGTGGTCGGGGAAGGCATTCTGGCTCAGGTCAAAACGATCAAATCGGTGCCGTTGACCATTCCATTCACCGCGGGGACGATCGAAGTTCAGGGCGAAGGCATTATGAATTTGTCCGTGCTCGCCAAATACAACGAGACGGCCGCCGAGCCCTTGAAGAACGCGCGGAACGCCGCCGCCGGCGCACTGCGCAATTTGAATCCGCGGACGACGGCGGAACGGAAGCTGAACGCTTACTTCTATAATGTCGGTTATTCCGACGGAATCCGGTTTTCCAGTCATCAGGAGATGGTGGCTTTTCTCAAAGAGAACCGCTTCAAAGTCAATCCGCATGTAACGTATCACGACAGTTTCCAGGAAGTGATCGATGTCCTCCATACCATCGTGGACAAACGTTCCTCGCTGGATTACCTGATCGACGGGGCCGTCATCAAAATCACCGACATGCGCACCCGCGAGGTGCTGGGCTATACGGACAAGTTCCCGCGCTGGGCGGTCGCCTTTAAGTTTGAAGCGGAGGAGACGACCACGGTGCTGGAGTCCGTGACCTGGAACGTGGGCCGCACCGGCAAAATCACGCCGCTCGCCAGAGTCGAACCGGTCGAGCTCGCCGGGGTCACCGTGCAAAACTGCACGCTCAACAACGTCGGCGATATCGAGCGCAAAAACCTGAAGTTCGCCCTGGGCACCCGGGTGTTCATCCGCCGCTCGAACGATGTCATCCCCGAAATTCTCGGCAAAGTGACCGAGGAACAGGACGGCGGAGAGATCGTCTACCCGGTAAACTGCCCGGCCTGCGGCTTCCCGCTGGAACAGCGCGGCGCTCATCTGTTCTGCAACAACCGGCTGGACTGCAAGCCGCAGATCGTCAGCCGGATCACGCACTTCGCGTCCCGGGACGCGATGGACATCGAAACGTTCAGCGAGAAGACCGCCGAACAACTGCACGATGAACTGAACGTTCGCGAGCCAGCCGAACTGTATACGCTCACGTTTGAGGAATTGATCAAGCTGGAGCGCTTCGGTGAGAAGAAAGCGAACAACCTGCTGAAGGCGATCGAGGAGAGCAAGGGACGGGACCTGGCTTCGTTCTTGTATGCGCTGGGCATCCCGAACACCGGAAAATCGACGACCAAAGTATTGGCGGACCATTTCCGGGATTTGGACAAAATCATGAACGCCACGGTAGAGGAACTGACGGAGCTTCCGGATATCGGCGGGATTGTGGCCGAGAGCATCGTGTCCTTTTTTGCCGACCCGTTCATGCAGGCCGGTATCCATAAGATGCTGTCCCTGGGCGTGGAGGCAAAGCCGCCGCAGCAGGCGGCGGCTCCGGTGACGGATTCCTTCTTCTCCGGCAAAACCGTCGTGCTGACCGGTACGCTGCATCAGCTCGGCCGGGACGAGGCTACGGCGCGGCTTGAAGCGCTCGGCGCCAAGGTGACCGGCAGCGTTTCGAAGAAGACGGATTTGGTCATCGCCGGTGAGAAGGCCGGCAGCAAGCTGGCCAAGGCTCAGGAACTGGGCATTCCGGTAATCGAAGACGAGGATGAATTGATCAAGCTGTTGAACGGACAAAACGAGTAATTTTCTTCATGGTAAAGAGTGAGTAATCCCGGGAAACGGTGCATTTTAAGCACGCCGACGGCCCGGGATTTTTTTTGCGCCGCCAAAGTTCATTGCCGCGAAGTGATGCGGGTCATTGAACCATCGGCCTATTTCCTTTCATGATGATTAGATCAGGGGAGCCGGCGAGTCTTCCTTTGAAATGAAGATGAAAAGGATGGGGATGTTCTTGATGGGAAACGGACTCGGTTGGAAGCCTTCGCGGTTTAATGCGCAAAGTGAAAGCGATGACGGAGGAGTGGTGCTTTACAACAGTTATACCGGGGCGGTAGCCTCCTTTTCCGCGGAGGAGAGAGCGGCGTTGATGCTATGCCTCCGGCCGGGCGAACCCCCATCCGGTCCTGCTGCGGATCTGCATCCGCTGCTCGTAGAGCAGGGATTTCTGGTCAGGGAGGACACGGATGAGCTGCGCAGAGCCTTGTTTCTGCATCAATCCCTGCATGCGGCCGATACGATGCACCTGGTTCTTTTGGCAACCGAAGCCTGTAACTTCCGCTGTACCTATTGTTATGAGTCTTTTCCGAGAGGGGCGATGCGCCAGGAAGTGATGGAAGGACTGGAGGCTTATATCGCATCCCGGAGCAAAACGCTGAACCGGCTTACGATCAGCTGGCATGGCGGTGAGCCGCTGTTGGTGCCGCATCTCATCGAAAGGCTGTCGCGTTCCTTTATCGCGTCTTGCGAAGCGAATGATGTGGTTTATGAGGCCGAGATGTCCACCAACGGGTATTTTTTGACGCGCGAACGATTAAATCAACTACTGGATTTGCATGTCGGGCGATTTATGGTCACGCTGGACGGGGAGGAAGAGGTTCATAACAAGCGCAGAGGGCTGCATGGCGGAGGCGGAACGTATCGTACGATCGTGAACAACCTGCTTTCGTTGAAAGACGTCGACCGCCCCTTTGAGATCAATCTTCGCGTTAATTTTGACAACAGCAATCTTGAGGCCGTTGCTGGCTTTATTCCGGTGCTGCGCGATTTGTTTGCGGACGATCCGCGGTTTAAAGTTTACTTTCGTCCCGTCGGCTGTATGGGGGGAGAGAACGATCTGAATCTTCCGGTGTGCGACGAGCGCACCAAGGACCATAAAATATGGGAGTTCAACGAAATGGCCATCGCCGAAGGGCTGCACATCAGTTCGTTCATCTCCGATATTTTGCTGCCCACCGGGGCCATATGCTACGCGGCCAAGCCGAATTCATTCGTCGTCGGTTCCGACGGTGTGCTGTATAAATGCTCCGTCGCCCTGGAGCAGGATAACAACCGGCTCGGGCGGATATATCGGGACGGCACGCTGGAGCTGGATAACGATAAGCTGGCGCTGTGGACGACCTCGGGGGAGGAACACGACGAAAACTGCCGCGCCTGCTTCTTTCGCCCGGCTTGCCAGGGCAATCACTGTCCGCTCTATCGGATGCGGACCGGTCAGCGGCCTTGCTCTTATGAGAAGAGGCAGATCAAACAGACGCTGCGCACCGTCTGGCTGCAGAACGAAAGCAAGCAGGCCAGCTTCATGAAGTAACCGCGATGTGAAGCGGATATACCGGGAAGCTTGTAAAGGAGGTGAGAGCCGTGAAAATTATCCGCCCTGCAGCCGCGCCTGCGTTGGTCAAAACGGGCCGGGTTTCGAAGTCGGTGCCCGGCAATTTAAGCTAATATTCCATTTCGGATGTTCCTTATCCCCTGCTTCCGTGGCGGGGGATTTTTTAATGCCATTTTAATACTAATGGAAAAATTATACGAAAAGTGTAACTTTCATTTCCTTTCAAACGTTATAAGGATGGAATGTTATTATTTCGAATCTATTATACAGGGGGTAATGATGATTTTTCGAAAGCTACATAAGCCGCTGATCCTGTTCATCGTTTGCTTGCTCGCTGCAGGCTGCGCGAAGACGGGAACCAAAGCGGAAAATGAGCAGCGTACGCTCAAGGTTTTGTTTGGAGATGAGGGGTATTTCTATCAAACCTACGGCGATTTGTTTGCCATGAGATATCCGAATGTGAACATTGAAGTCGTAAGCATGCAAAGCGTCTATGACGCGGAAGAGAAGGATACGAAAAAAGCGCTGAAGGAGCTTCTGGACAAGGAGCAGCCCGATGTTTTGATGCTGGATAAAGACAGCTACAGTATCCTGGCTTCCGAGGGGCTTTTGATGGATTTGCAGACGTTGATCGACCGTGACAAATTTGACACGTCCTCGTTCCTTCCCGGGATGCTGGAGATGTTAAAGGAACGAGGCGGCGGCAAGCTCTATGGACTGTCCCCTTACTTTTATGCGAACGTGATTTACTATAATGCGGATCTGTTTGCGAAATACGGGGTCGAGCCGCCGCATGACGGGATGACCTGGCAGGAGATTATCGATACCGCCCGCCGTTTCCCGACCGATGGGGACGAGAAAAGCCGGGTCTATGGTTTCGGCTCGAATTTCGGTTATCAGCTTCAGGACCTGGCGTCCATGATCGCAAGTACCCATGGAATTAAAGAAGTGGACCCGAAAACCCGGAAAGTTACTATAAATACGGAAGGTTGGAAACAAGCTTATCAACTCGCACTGGATGCCATCGAATCCAAAGCCATATACAACCCGCAGGACGGGGGATTTCAAGGTGGATCGATGGAAGAGTATTATAATAGCCAACCCTTTCTGATGGGACGCATGGCGATGACTACGGACGGGTCTTATTTTCTTCAGAACCTGAGGGACGTCAAAACCCGGTTAAAGGATTACAAACCGTTCCAACTGGGCATCGTTGCGGGCCCGGTGGATCCGGCCAAACCGGATGAATCGCGGGAAATCTATTTTGGCCGCGTTTTATCGATCCGGGCGAATACGCCGAATGTTGAAGCGGCATGGGACTTCATGAAATTTGTACACGGCGAGGAATACGCCAAAATTAAGTCCAGAACGTTGAATGAAGGGATGCTCACCCGGATGGGCAGTGTGAAAGAATTCGAGGGTGTCAACCTGGATGCTTTTTATAAGCTGAAGCCGAGTTCAGAGAGCAACCTTTTATCGTCGGAAGACGAGATCCCTTCGGCGTTCTACGAGCAATACTATTCTATTCTCTCGCGGGAGACCGGACTGCTTCAGAAGAAGAGCAAATCCGTGGATGAAGCCTTGAAAACCATTGAGCAGGAAGCACAGGCTCAGTTGGATAAGGCGCTGAAGGATAAGAAGGACAAGAAGGACGCGGAAACTAATTAATCGAAGAATATGAGGAGGGTATACCTTGAAAGGTAACAAGTTGAACAAGCTCCTATTGCTGGCGCTCAGCGCTATAATGGTGCTGATTGCGGGCTGTAACCCGGGACAGGGCAAGCAGGCGGAGACGCAGCGCATGATGAAAGTGATGTTTTTTGATGAGAGCTACTTCTTTCAACAGTATGGTGACATGTTTGCGATGCAGTATCCTAATGTTGAGATTGAAGTGGTCAATACGCAATCTATCTATAGCGGCGGGCAGGTCGAGGATTATAACAAGGCGATGATGGACTTTATCGATAAAGAGCAGCCGGACGTTGTCATGCTGAATCCCGAAACTTACAGCAAGATGGCCAATGACGGCAAATTAATGGAACTGGACACGCTGATCGACCGGGACAAATACAATACCGAAACGATTTATCCCGCATTGATCGAGATGTTGAAGCAAAAGGGCAACGGCAAGCTGTACGGTCTGAGCCCGACTTTTAACGCAAACGCCATTTTCTATAATGCCGATCTATTCAATAAATACGGTGTCGAGCCACCCCACGACGGAATGACCTGGCAGGAGATTCTCGATCTTGCCCGGCGTTTCCCTACGGAGGGGGATGAGAAAAGCCGGATATACGGATATGGAACGAATTACTCCACGACGTTTAGTCAATTGGCCCAGCAGATCGCCTCTGCGGAAGGTTTGAACGCCATTAATCCGGACACCTTAAAGGTGACATTGAACACGGATTCTTGGAAAAAAGCCTATCAAATGGCTTTGGACGCCATCAGTGCGGGAGCGGTTTACAACCCGAAAGACGGCGGATTCCAAGGCGGATCCATGGAAGAGTATTATAAGAGCCAGATGTTCTTGATGGGACGGATTGCGCTTACTACAGGCGATCCTTATATGCTTCAGAGCTTGAAGGAAGTCAGAAGCGCCATGAAGGATTACAAGCCGTTTGAACTTGGGATGGTCTCTGGACCGGTTGATCCGACCAACCCCGAAACGAGCCGAAACATCTACTTTAGCGAAATCTTCGGGATCCGTGCCGGTTCTCCTAACGCGGATGCGGCATGGGATTTCATCAAATTCATCAATGGGGAAGATTACGCCAAAGTCAAATCGAGATCCATGAATAACGGTCTGCTCTCCCGCATGGGCTACAGCAAGGAGTACGACGGTCATAGTCTCGATGTGTTTTATAAGTTGAAACCGAATGTTTCGGAGGATCAGTATTCCAGCTCCGATAAAATTCCGATGGAGTTCTACCAACAATATCAAACGATCATGGATCGGGAACTTGGCCTGGTTGAGAATAAGAAGAAGTCCATCGAGGACGCGCTTAAAGTCATAGAACAAGAGGCTCAGGTTACCCTCGACAAGGCGGTCAAGGACCAAGAGGCGAAGAAAGCCAAAGAAGGTTCGGCTGCCGGAAGCGATGCGGCAAAATAAATAATCCGAAAAGCAACATGAGAAGGTTGGTTCCGTAGAAACGGGATCGACCTTCTTTTTTTGTGATGGGAAAATATACCTGTTGCCAACCAAGCAAGGGCGTGATAAATTATTATTTGTCGCTTCGAACGAATGCTTGCTTAGCAGCTAGCGTTTTAAAAAAAAGAAGTTGACAGCGAAATGGATTTTCGCTATAATGAGATACTGTTCGACAAAAGTTGGTTGTTAGATTGCTTTTAGCGAACAAATCAAGTTCTTTGAAAACTGAACAAATGGAACACGTCAATTTAGATGATTTTTATAAATCGTCAGATTCAAAATGAGCTATCAGCTTATTCAATAAGTTTCAACTCGGATGGAAAGCCACTCCCTTTTGGGCGAGTAGATCCTTCCATCCCTTATTGGAGAGTTTGATCCTGGCTCAGGACGAACGCTGGCGGCGTGCCTAATACATGCAAGTCGAGCGGAGTTAATCGGGAGCTTGCTCCTGGTTGACTTAGCGGCGGACGGGTGAGTAACACGTAGGCAACCTGCCCGTAAGACCGGGATAACTAGCGGAAACGTTAGCTAATACCGGATAATCAAGTTTCTCGCATGGGAGGCTTGGGAAAGGCGGAGTAATCTGTCACTTACGGATGGGCCTGCGGCGCATTAGCTAGTTGGTGGGGTAACGGCTCACCAAGGCGACGATGCGTAGCCGACCTGAGAGGGTGAACGGCCACACTGGGACTGAGACACGGCCCAGACTC